>NZ_ABHJ01000001.1:0-368392 GCF_000171895.1 Hydrogenivirga sp. 128-5-R1-1 | reverse complement strand
GTTCTCAACGCCCTGTGGACTCTCAAGAACAAGCGGGTTGCCGTCTGGGGTCTTGCCTTCAAACCCAACACCGACGACATAAGGGAGGCTCCATCCCTCAGGATACTGCCGGAGCTGCTTAAAAGGGGAGCCAAAGTGAGGGCTTACGACCCGAAAGCCACCGAGAACTTCAGGAGGGTGTTCCTCCCCGGAGAGGATTTAACTTACGTGGAGGACAAGTACGATGCTGTTGATGGGGCTGAAGCCCTCTTAATACTTACCGAGTGGGAGGAGTTTGCCAAGGCTGACATGAAGAAGGTAAGAGAGCTGATGGAACTTCCCGTGGTGGTGGACGGCAGGAACGTCTTTGAGCCTGAGCGTATGAAGCAGTTCGGTTTTGAGTACTTCTCTATAGGGAGGGGGTGAAGAAGTCCGGGTGTTCCGGGGCGTGCTTCTCAAACCAGTGGTTCAGGTCTTCGTAGTCGTACTCTCCGTCCCGTGAGAATACCTGCTCAAACTCGTCAAAGCTCATACCCTCAAGTATAGCAAGTATGTAAAACCTCACCCCAGGCTCGTCCTTGGGGTTCATCCTGTACACTTCCTTGAGGATCTTCAGAGCCTCTTCAAGCTCACCCACTTCCCAGTAGAAGGCTCCCATATTTATTAAGGCTTTTATTATGTGCCTGTTGGTGGAATGTTTCCACTCAAGCCTGTCCGGTAGCCTTCCCTCCTCCGATATAAGCTCCATGGCTCTCCTGTAAGCCTCCTCAAGAACTTCCTCCGCGTCCTTAACCCTTCCCTCCATCTCGTATATGTCGTGGAGGAGAACGTAGGGTTCAAGGTAGTAAGGGTCTCTCTCTATGAGACTTCTGAGCCTATCCTTCACCTTGTCAACCTTTCCTTCCCGGAAGAGCTCACTTACCTCTCTGAACTCGTCCTCCAGCTCTCTCCTTACGTCCACAAACTCCCGCATCACAGAATATATTAATCCCTTACCAGAGTTAGCCCCTTAGCTTCCTCAAGCGCCCTCCTGAACTCCTCCCCCGTTATCCTCCTTGCGAGCTCCGGGTAATCCTTAGCCTTATAGAAGGGGTAGTACTGATCCATCACGTTCACCGCCAGCTTTGGGTCTATCTCCCTCAGAAACCTCAAAACCTCTCCTGTGGTGGACAGGTCGTTGGGAAGAACCAGATGTCTTACAATAAGTCCCCTCACGGCTACGCCGTCCTTATCAACCTCCAGGTTGCCCACCTGTCGGTACATCTCCCTTATGGCTTCCTTAGCATGCCGGGGGTAGTCCTTCACCCTTGAGTACTTTCTGCCGAACTCTCTGTTCAGGTACTTTAAGTCCGCGAGGTATATGTCAACTACTCCGTCAAGGAGCCTCAAGCTCTCTAAGGAATCAAAGGAGGATGTGTTGTAAACAATGGGTATCCTGAGACCACGCTCAATTGCTATGTAAAGGGCTTCAAGTATCTGGGGAACGACGTGCGAGGGCGACACGAGGTTTACGTTGTGAACTCCCAGCTTCTGGAGCTCAAGCATAATGCCTGCAAGCTCCTCGGGACTCACCTCCTCTCCCTCGCCCAGGTGGCTCACCTCGTAGTTCTGGCAATAGACACACCTCATATTGCAGTAGGAGAAGAATATGGTTCCGCTTCCCCTGTAACCTCTTATGGGGAACTCCTCCCCTCTGTGAGGGAAGTAAGAAGACACCCTCGCATACCTGCCCGTCTTACAGTATCCGGTATCGTCGTCCAGCCTGTTCACACCACACTCGTGGGGGCAGACCCTGCAGGAGAGAAGCATATCCTTGGCTCTCTCCACCCTATCTTTCAGCTCACCGCTCTCGTAAAGGGTAAGGTAGTACGGGTACTCCATGGGAATAATTTACTTACCTCTTTATAGGCTTTCTATGAGCTCCTCCACACGCCTCCCTATCTCATCTCTAACCCACCGGAAGCCGTAAAGCCCCCTACCCGCAGGGTCAGGTATAGCCCAGTGTTCTGTCCTGACTCCCGGAGGTACGGGACACTCACGCTTGGCAGAGTCACAGAGGGTAACGACCAGGTCAACCTCGTCCAAAGGAATGTCGTCCAGACTCTTTGAACGCTGGGAGGATATATCTATACCCACCTCCTCCATGACCTTTATAGCGAGTCTGTGAACGTAGCCTGCCGGTCTGGAACCTGCGGAGAACACCTCTATGTCTTTACCCAATTGCCGGGATACGTGTCTGGCAAAACCCTCCGCTATCTGGCTCCTGGCAGAGTTCCCGGTGCACAGGAAGGCTATCTTCACCCAAAATATTTTATATGAAAGTTGAGTTTCTAAAATCCACCACCGCAGACTTCCCACCTCCGGACAAACCCGAGGTCGTGTTCGTTGGGCGCTCCAACGTGGGCAAGAGCTCCCTGATAAACATGGTTACCGGCAGGAACATAGCGAGGGTGAGCAAAGAGCCCGGCAGGACGAGGACTATAAACTACTTCCTCCTGAACGACAGCGTTTACCTCGTTGATGTCCCCGGCTACGGTTTCGCCCGTGTTCCAAAGGAAGAGCAGGATAAGTGGAAGAGGATGATGGAGAACTACTTTAAGGGGAGGAAAGAGAACATAAGAGTGGTCTTTCTCTTGATAGACGCCGTTGCCGGCGTGCAGAAGTTAGACAGACAGATGATAGAGTGGCTCCAGTTCGTAGGTCTGCCCTTCGTTGTAGTCCTCACCAAGACGGACAAGGCCAAGCAGAAGGAGCTCTCCCGAACGCTTAAGCAGGTTAAAGAGCTCGTGGGTAGCTCCGCGATAGTTATGAGCTCCGCCCGGGAGGGGAGGGGTAAGAAGGAGATACTCAGCAGGATATTCGCCCCTTAGCTGTATAATCCTTTAGGTGATGGAGAGCCGCTCAACCACCATACTCGCAGTCAGGAAGAACGGAGAGACCGTTATAGGCGGGGACGGACAGGTCACCGTTGGAAGCTCCGTCATAAAGCACTCGGCGAGGAAGATAAGGAGGCTGTACAAAGAGCAGGTGATTGTTGGGTTCGCCGGTAGCGCGGCGGACGGTCTCGCCCTTATGGAGCGGCTTGAGCAGAAGCTTGAGGAGTTCAGGGGAAACCTCCTCAGGGCGTCCGTTGAGCTGGCAAAGGATTGGAGGATGGACAAATACCTTCGCAGGCTGGAAGCTCTCCTCCTCGCGGTGGACAGGGAGCACATGCTCCTCCTCTCCGGCAACGGGGACATAATAGAGCCTGACGAGCCCGTTCTGGGAATAGGCTCGGGAGGAGACTACGCCAGATCGGCTGCGCTCGCCCTTTACAGGAACACGGATATGTCCGCGGAGGAGATAGTGAGGAAGTCCCTTGAGATAGCCTCCGAGATATGCGTATACACGAACTCAAGCCTCGTTATTGAAAAACTCTAAATTGAACACCCCTCTAAATGACCTGCCGATAGCACTCCCTACGCTCTCAGTCCTCAAAATTAAACTTGCTTAAGTGCCTGAGACACCACAAAATTATTACTATGGGCAAGAAGTACTTCATAAAGACCTTCGGTTGTCAGATGAACTTCAACGACTCCGAGAGGATAAGGGGAATACTCAGGACGCTCGGCTATGAGCCCGCAGAGAGCTGGGAAGAGGCTGACCTTATACTCCTTAACACCTGCACCATAAGGGAAAAGCCAGACCAGAAGGTTCTCTCCCACATAGGGGAGTATAAAAAGATAAAGGAGAGAAACCCCAACGCCCTGATAGCGGTGTCCGGCTGTCTGGCACAGAGGGCTGGCTGGGAGCTCGTCCAGAAGGCTCCTGCGGTGGACATAATGTTCTCCTCCTTCAACATGCATCAGCTTCCCGAGCTCATAAACCAGGCTCAGGCTGGATACAAGGCGGTCGCCATACTGGAGGCTCCGCCGGAGGACGAGGATGCGGTCTGGGACTTCCCCACCGAGAGGGACAACCCCTACTGCGCTTACGTGACCATAATTAAAGGTTGCGATAAGAACTGTACCTACTGTGTGGTTCCCAAGACGAGAGGCAAAGAGCGTTCAAGGTCTATGTACAGCATCTTAGAAGAGGTGAAGAAGCTCGTAGACGAAGGCGTCAGGGAGATACACCTGCTCGGTCAGAACGTTACAGCGTGGGGTAAGGACTTTGAAAGACCCATTCCCTTCTCCGAGCTCCTCTACGAGGTCTCCAAGGTAGACGGCGTGGAGAGGATACGCTTCACAACCGGACATCCCAAAGACCTCACCGACGACACAGTTGAGGCTATGGCGGACATACCTCAGGTCTGCAACGCTCTTCACCTTCCCTTCCAGGCGGGCTCGGACAGGATACTTGAGCTGATGGACAGGAAGTACACCAAGGAGTTTTATCTTGATAGGATAAACCGTCTCAAGGAGGCGGTGGAAGACATAGCCCTCTCCACGGACATAATAGTGGGCTTTCCCACGGAGACCGACGAGGACTTTGAACACACCCTTGACGTGGTCAGGGAGGTGGAGTTTGAGCAGGTGTTTTCCTTCAAGTACTCTCCCAGACCGGGCACACCGGCGGCAGAGATGGAGGGACAGGTTCCCGACGAGGTTAAGACAGAGCGCATGAGCAGGCTCCTTGAGCTTCAAAAGGCTATAATGGGCAAGCTCTCCAAGAGGTACGAGGGAACAGTTCAGAAGGTTCTCGTTGAGGAGGAGAGGGGAGAAGGAACGCTCATAGGCAGGACTACCACCAATAAGTGGGCTACCTTTAAAGGTGGTAGAGAGCTTCTCGGAAAGATCGTTAAGGTGAGGGTTGAGAGCGCCTCTCCCTTTAACCTTGAGTGTGAGCTTTTGGAGGTGGTGAGATGATAGAGATGACGGTTCACGGAGTTACCCTTGACCCTGTGTCCCAGATGCCCATAGTGGTGTTAAAGGCTAAGGAGGACGAGGAAACGATACTCCCCATATGGATAGGAGCCTTTGAGGCTAACGGTATAGCCATGAAACTTCAGGACGTTGAACCACCCAGACCCATGACCTACGACCTTTTGAAGACGGTTATAACCGAGATGGGCGGTAATGTGGAGAGGATAGTGATAAACGACCTCAAGGACAGCACCTACTACGCGGAGATATACATAGTTCAGGGAAACAACACCCTAGTTATAGACTCAAGACCCAGCGATGCGATAAACGTCGCCCTCAGGTTTGGAGCTCCCATATTCGTTGCGGAGGAAGTTCTTGAGAAGTCGCGTGTACCCGAACCCGAGGAGGACGACGAGAAGCAGAGGCTTAGGGAGTGGCTTGAGAACATAAGACCCGAGGACTTTGAGATAGGAGGTGAGCACAGCTAAAGACACTTTCCGCAAAAGTTTTCTATCGGGCACTCTCCGCACCTCGGTCTCTGGGGTGTGCATATCCTCTGCCCGAAGGCGACCAGCAGCCTGTTTATAACTATCCAGTACTCCTCTGGAAGGACTTCCATGAGCTTTTTCTCCGTTTCCTCGGGTGTCCTGGTCTTTACCAGACACCAGCGGTTGGTTATCCTGTGAACGTGGGTATCAACGCATATAGCGGGAATGCTGTATCCGTCAGCGAGGACGAGGTTTGCAACCTTCCTGCCAACGCCGGGCAGTCTAAGGAGCTCCTCCCTCGTCTTGGGAACCTCCCCACCGAAGTCCCTTATGAGGATCTCCGCAAGTTTCTTTAGTTGCTTTGCCTTGTTCCTGTAAAAGCCCACCGGGTATATAAGCTCCTCAAGTTCCTTTAGGGGCAATTTGAGTATGTCCTCCGGACTCTTTACCTTCTTAAAAAACTTCTCACAGACCTTCGCTGTGGTCTCGTCCCTCGTCCTCGTGGAGAGAAGGGCGCAGATGAGGACTTTGAAGGGGTCGTGGGTGTGTTGGGCGACGAGTGTAACCACGGGAGCCTCCCATCTTTCGTAGTGTTCTTTTAGAATCTCTATGACCCTGGGAATGTCCGACCTGTTCATGGGTGAACATTTTAAAATACTGCCCATGAGAACCCCTCTCTACGAAGTCCACAGAAAACTCGGTGCGCGCTTCACGGACTTCAACGGGTGGGAGATGCCCCTCCAGTACTCGGGGATAGTGGACGAGGTGAAGGCTGTCAGAGAAGGCGCAGGGGTGTTTGACATATCCCACATGGGGAGGTTCTTTGTCTCTGGAAAGGACGCCTTCGGCGTTCTCCAGAAGCTCACGACAAACAACCTTGAGAAGTTGAAACCCGGGAGGGTTCAGTACAACCTCTTCACCAACGAAAGGGGAGGCGTAAAGGACGATGTAACCGTATATATGCTCTCGGAGGAAGAGTTCTTCCTCTGTGTAAATGCGGGCAACAGGGAGAAGATAAAGGAGTGGGTGGGAAAGCACATACCCCTTGAGGACGCCTCCGATAGAACCGTCCAGATCGCCCTTCAGGGCAGGGAGGGCGAGAGAATACTGAGCAGGTTTTACGACGTCTCCGACCTGAAGTACTACCATTTCAAGACCTTTGGGGACACGATTGTTTCAAGAACCGGCTACACCGGGGAGGACGGCTTTGAGGTTTACGCACCCGTGGACGAAGGAGTGGAGCTCTTTAAAGAGCTCGTGAAAGAGGTAAAATCCTGCGGTCTCGGGGCGAGGGACGTCCTCAGGATAGAGGCTGGCTTTCCCCTCTACGGACACGAGATCTCAGAAGATATAACGCCCCTTGAGGCGAACTTAGACAGGTTCGTTGACCTCTCCAAGGAGTTTGTAGGAAGGGAAGCGCTATTGGAAAGAAAACCCGAGCGCAAGCTCTTCGGACTTGAGATGGTGGATAAGGGTGTCCCCCGTGAGGGGTACCGAGTATTCAAGGAAGACAGGGAGATCGGAGTGGTCTCCAGCGGGACCTTCTCCCCCACACTCGGCAAGGGAATAGCCCTCTGCTTCGTTGATATAGAGGAGAGGAAGGAGGGAAACGAAGTCTTCCTTGAGGTAAGAAACAGACTCCTCAGGGCTGTGCTGAGGAAGTACCCCTTCGTGAAACGTCCCAAGAAGTGAGCCTTTAAACTATTCCCATGCGTATAGCAACCATAGACATAGGCTCCTACTCGGTCAGGCTCACCGTCGCGGAGGTCAAGAACGGAGACATAGAGATACTCCTTGAGAAGGGCTACATAACATCCCTTGGGAGCGGCGTTAAGGAGACAGGACGTCTCAGGGAGGATAGAGTTGAAGAGACCCTTCGGGTACTAGAGGAATACAGGAATGACATAGAGAACCTCGGCGTTGATAAGGTTGTGGCGGTTGCCACCGAAGCTCTCAGGAGGGCAGAAAACGCTGATGAGTTTTTGAAAGAAGTCAGGAAGAGGACGGGGATTGAGGTAAAGATCATAACCCCCCAGGAGGAAGGTGAGCTCGCCTTCTTAGCGACCGCCTACTCTCTGAGACCGGAGGGAGAGTTCCTCGTGGTTGACCAGGGAGGTGGCTCAACGGAGTTCATCTTCGGCTCTGACATGAGGGTGAAGGACATGGTATCCCTACCCGTTGGGATAGTTAACCTGACCGAGAGCTTCCTCAAGCACGACCCTCCCACGGAAGAAGAGGTTAAAAAGCTCATGGACTTCTTAGAGGAGAAGATAAAACCCCTAAAGAGGGAAGTTGACGAGATAGTTGGACTCGGCGGCACCATAACAACCCTCGTAGCCCTTGAGAAGGGAGTTTACCCCTACGACCCCTCTAGAATTCACGGGGAGAGGCTGAGCCTTGAAGCTTTGAGGAGGTGGTTTAAAACCCTGGTATCCATGCCCTACAGGGAGAGGAGCAGAAGGTTTAAACAGATAGAGGACAGGAGGGCTGAGGTGATAGTCTCCGGGATAGCCATGTTCGTAAAGCTCCTTGAGGTGTTTGATAAGGACAGCCTGAGGGTGGGCGACTGGGGAGTGAAGCACGGGCTCATAGTGAAGGAGGCGCTTTCTGAAAAGCCTTAGCCCGTATAATATTTAGCGGAATGAAGAATACAACCTACAACCTTATTGGTTTCGCACTCCTCGTTATCCTGTCGCTTGCGGTCGTCCTTTACAAGCCCGTAAACCTCGGTCTTGACCTGAGGGGCGGTATATCCATGGTGCTTGAGCCTGATTACTCAAAGGCTCTAAAGCATGAGTACGAGAAGACCGCGCGCCTTGTGGAGAAAACCCTCAGGGAAAAGGGATTGAGGATACTTGATGTGCTCGCATACCCCGACAGGCTGGAGATTGAGTACTTGGAAGAGAGCGAGCTGCCCCGCATAGAGGAAGCTGTGAGGGACATAATTCAGGATGCCGTTATTGAAAGGAAAGGAGAGGGTATCCTCAGGGTAACCTTCTCCACAGCTTACTTAGAGCAATTCAGGAAGGACATAATAGACCAGACCATAGAAGTCCTCAGAAACCGGATAGACAAGCTCGGTGTGGCGCAGCCCGTAGTTACCCGTCTCGGCAAGGAGAGGATACTCGTTGAGCTCCCGGGCTTTCTTGACATAGAGAGGGCGAAGAGGATAATAGGTAGCACCGCATCTTTAGAGCTAAAGCTCGTCATAGATAGCTCCTACTCACGGGAAGAGCTGGAGAAGAAGCTAACAAAGAACACCGAGATACTCCCCTCAAGGGAAGGACAGGAGTGGTTCCTCGTGGATAAGGTTCCCGTGATATCGGGTTCAGACCTCAAGACCGCCTACATGACAAAGGACGAGTTCGGCGCACCCGCCGTTGGTTTTGAGCTCAAGAGCGAAGCAGCTGATAAGTTCGGTGAATTCACATACAAGAACATAGGTAAGAGGCTTGCGATAGTCCTTGAGGACAAGGTCGTCTCCGCCCCGGTCATAAGAAGCAGGATATCGGACAGGGGACAGATAACGGGCAACTTCACGCCCCAAGAGGTCAGAGACCTCGCACTCATACTGCGGACGGGGGCGCTCCCCACGAGCCTCAAGATACTTCAGGAGAAGGTGGTCGGTCCATCCCTGGGTAAGGACGCCATAGAGCAGGGCATAAAGGCTGGAGTACTCGGGTTCTTCCTCCTGCTCCTGGTAGTCATAGTGCGCTACAAGACCGCCGGTGTGTCCGCTACCGTTTCCATACTCCTTAACGGACTGCTCCTGTGGGCTGGTCTCGCAGGTCTCGGCGCAACCCTCACGCTACCCGGCATAGCAGGAATAATCCTGAACATGGGTATAGCGGTGGACTCCAACGTCCTGATATTTGAGAGGGTTAAGGAGGAGCTGAAGCTGGGGAACACACTCAGGAAGGCGATAGAGCTCGGTTACAGGAGGACGCTGAGCGCCGTGTGGGACACCCACATAACCCTACTCGTTGCCTCCCTCATACTCTTCCAGTTCGGCAGCGGTCCCGTAAAGGGGTTTGCCACAACCCTCGCCATAGGAACGATAGCGAGCTTCCTATCAAACGTTTACTACGCCAAGGTCTTCCTTGACTTCCTCGCAAAACGCAGGTGGCTCAAGATTTAGAACTGAGCGCCTATCTGGGATATGAGGTCGTATATGGGGAGCAGGAGGCTGATCATGATTATCGCCATGAAGAGACCTACGGTGATGATTATCAGGGGCTCAATTATCTTCGCTATGTTCTGGGTTATGTAGTCCAGCTTGTTGTAGTAGTATCTGGCAAGGTAGTCAAGCTGGTCGTCAAGCCCGCCGGTTTCCTCACCGACCGCTATCATCCTGAGCATCAGGGAGGGAAAGAGCTGAGTCCTCCTCATGCTCTCGCTTATGGAACTACCGCCCGATACGCTCTCCTTCATTGACGCCATAGCCCTTTTAAAGACTCTGTTGTGGAAGGACTCCTCAAGGGTCTGCAGGGTCTCGTAAAGGGATACTCCGGCGGAAACGAGGAGTCTCATGTACTCTGAGAAGAAGGCGTAGTTGAAGTTGTAGAGGATCATGTTTATTATTGGCACCTTCAGGAAGAGCTTATCGGTAACGTACCTGAACCTCTCGTTCTTCTTCCTAAGCAAGAGTATGGTGACAGTGAGGATAACGAAGAAGGCTGATATGTAGAGTATGTACTCCTTCACGAACTCGGATATGTTCATGACAACGATTGTTATGGTGGGGAGCTGGACGTTGAGCCCCTTGAAAAGTTCCGCGAGCTTCGGCAGGACGTAGACGAGCCAGAATACAAGGGCTATAGTTACCGTGAACACGGCGAAGGCAGGGTATATGAGAGCCTGCTTTACCTTGCTCACAAAGTCCTCTATCCTCGCGTAGTGCTCCGATATGTCCTTGAAGACCCGGTCAAGGCTTCCCGTCTCCTCACCGATCCTGACGAGGTTGACGGCTATTGAACCGAGGACGTCCTCATAGCGTGCCAGAGCATCCGATATGGACAGCCCAGACTGTATCCTGTAAGCCACGTCGTGGAGCATGTCCTTTATCGCCGGGTTCTCCATGTCCTCCGCGAGATCCCACAGACCTACCCCGAGAGGAACCCCAGACTGGGCAAGGAGGTGAAGGTTCTCAAAGAGGTCTATAAGGTCTTTTCTCTTTACACTTCTGAAGTGGAGCGTCTTCTGAACCTTTCCCAGAAGCTCGGGTCTTCTGGAAACCTTAATTGGTGTAAGGTTCAGGAACTCAAGGAAGGAGAGGAGCTGGACTTCATTGTCCGCCTCTATCGCCCTGCTCACAACCCTCCCAGAGTTGTCAACCGCCTTAACAGCATAGTAGGGCATCAGCCTACCACCCTCTTGACCTCTTCTGGAGTAGTAACACCTTTCAGAACCTTTAGTAGTCCGTCCTCTTTAAGGGTTCTCATACCCTTCTCCTTAGCCCTCTGTAGTATTGCAAGGGGTGGGTAACCCCTCACTATCATGTCCCCTATCTCTTCGTCCACCCTGAGGAGCTCCACCACAGCCACCCTGCCGAGATAAGCTGTCCCCCTGCAGTGCTCGCACCCCTTACCCCTGAAGAGGGTAAGCTCGTCTTTATCAACGTATTTGTCAAGGCTCTCCTCAGAAAAGCCGAAGGCTTTTAGCTCTTCCTTAGTGGTTTTATAGGCTTCCCTGCAGAACATACATATCTTCCTTATGAGCCTCTGGGCTGATATGGCGAGAACCCCCGAAGCCACCATGTACTCCTTCACCTTCAGGTCTATGAGTCTCGGTATGGTGCTAACGGCATCGTTGGTGTGGAGCGTGGACAGAACGAGGTGCCCTGTTATGGCAGCCCTAACCGCCATCTCCGCCGTCTCCTCGTCCCTTATCTCACCCACGAGTATCACGTCGGGGTCTTGTCTGAGAAAGTGTCTCACAGCCTTCGCAAAGGTGTACCCTGCCTTCTCGTTCACCTGAGTTTGCTTTATGAAGGGAAACCTGTACTCTATAGGGTCTTCAACGGTGAGTATGTTCTTACGCAGGGAGTTTATCCTCCTGAGGGAGGCATATAAAGTCGTCGTTTTACCGGAACCGGTCGGACCCGTAACCAGTATCATTCCGTAGGGCTTTGATATCACCTCCTCAAACTCCTGAAGTATATCCTCCTCAAAGCCGAGGTTCTTGAGGTTAAAGAGGGAGAGGTTCTTGGGCAGCAACCTCATAACGACGTTCTCACCGTAAGCGGTGGGTAACGTAGACGCCCTAACATCATAGCTCTCCCCCAAGAAGGTGTAGGAGAAGCCTCCGTCCTGAGGAAGCCTCTGCTCGGAGATGTCCATACCGCTGATGATCTTCACCCTTGATACGAGCGAGGGGTGCAGTTCTGCCGGTATGGAGAAGTAATGGTGCAAGACACCATCTATCCTGTAAAACACGTGGGAGGCAAGGCTCTCCGGCGATATGTGAACGTCCGTCGCCCTCTCAATTATCCCCTCGTTCATGAAGAGGTCAACAAGTTTGGGGACGTCCGCCTCACCAGTCGGTGCCCTCTTAACTATCTCCTCAATCTGTTCCTCAAGGGGTCTCTCCAGCTGTTCGTAGTAAATCTCAATACTCCTGAGTATGCTCTCCCTGTCCGCAACGTATATGTCCACCTCAAGACCGGTCTTCCTCTTTACAAGGTCAATTATGTTCACGTTGAAGGGGTCTGAGACAGCCAGCTTGAGCCTGCCATCTTCAAGCTTGAGAGGTAGCACTTCCAGCTGTTTGGCTGTGTTCCTGTCTATCAACCTGAGAGCGTCCAGCGAGGGTGGGTACAGGGAGAGGTCTATGAACTCCCTTCCCGCCTGGTGGGCTATAGCCTGAGCGAGCTCCTGAGGAGACACAAAGGACAGGTCAACGAGTATCTCCCCGAGGCTCTCGCCGTTTAGCTTCTGAACCTCAAGGGCGACCTCAAGCTGATCCTGAGACAGAAAGCCGAGTTCTTGTAGGAGCTCTCCGAGCTTCTTGCGTGCCATTTTTAGTTGTGTGCTTTTTCTTTAGTCTTTATAGGCGTAAGAGTTATTATTCCAAAGGCTATTATTCCTAAAGCGAGGATAATAAGCCCTCCAACAGCAACAACCGTATCCGGGTTCATTCAACCAACCTCCTCAGCTTTAAGGTAATCCCGAGAAAAACCACGAGCAACAGAAGTATCAACAGTGTTGAGCCTAAAAAAGCGATCTTCTCCCCTCTGGTATTGAAATCTGGGAATTTAAGTAGAAGGTTTCCAAAGTAAGCGCTCATACCAGATACAGCCACCGCCGTTCCAACCCAAAGAGTCTTGTAAAAGTCGTATTTCCTTTCCATCATTCACTTAAATTTGAAGTACATGGTGTTCGTTCCTTCAATGGCGGTGTAGTCATTTTTAGCCCTTATCCATCCTGCGTTGTACAGCCCGTCGTCGTACTTCAGGTCTATGTCACGGGCTATGTCCGTGGGGATACCCTGAAAGCCGATCCAGTGGTAGGTTAGCCCTTGAAAGTTTATGTACCCGACCGCTATGGGTCCTCCGAAGCTGTGAGTCGGGTTCTCCCTGCCTATACCCGCTATGAACTCTCCCAATCTGAGGTGCTGCCAGACCTTACACTCCTCCGTATTGGTTGCGTCCGTGCATTTGAAGTCAAGGACACCAAGGTTTGCCGTCTCTATCTTTCCGTCACCGTCCCCGTTGAAGAGCGTGTCCACGCCCCACCTCTGAGACACCTTGTCATCGTCCCCCGGAAGCTTTCCGTATCTGTCGTAGTAGGAGTAGAACACCGCAACCATCTCAAGGTAAGTCCTGTGCACCCTCTTTATCTGGGCATTCCTTATCAGCTCCTGCCCTTTGAGTATGAAACCTATCAGAATTCCGATTATTATCAGGACTATGGCGAGCTCTATAAGGGTGAAGCCTTTATCTCTCTTCATATCTCCCCTCTTCCGGAATAGTCTAATACTTTAAAGTCGGTATTTGGGAGTTTTGTTTAAAGGAAAGCCCGCTTCGGCGGGCTTGAATGTTAAGGTTTCTTATCAAAGTAGTAGATAATAGCAACGATGTTGGTTAGCCCTGTCCACGTTGTAGATGTCGTGTGCGAAATTCCATCTGCAACCACATTAGCTGTTCCTGCAGTTGGATCATCAACAGCAGTTGCTCCTATAATAATACCTGAGTTTGGCCCCTCCGAACCATCAAAGGACGTATCAAGAGCAAGGGCGTACTCAAGCTCTGTATCTCCAAAGGTAGTTTGACAGTCGTCTGACACGCAAATAACCATTACATTTCGATTCGGATTCGTTCCATCGTTCCCATATCCATAGTAGATATACCAAGAGGAACCGCCTATGCTCACCGTATGAGAAGTGGGGGACTGAGAAGTATTCGTATAGCACGTATTTGCTAATGGATCTGCATCTATGAGCCCGTCTTTGTCTGTGTCACCAGGAAATGTTTGAAGTTTATCAACACAGATCCACATAGGAAGTTCATATCTCCTAACCTCGTTTATAAACTTTTTCAATCTTGCATTCTGTATCAAATCCTGCCCCTTTAAAACCATTCCTATGATTATCCCAATTATCACAAGGACTATGGCGAGCTCAATCAGGGTGAAACCCTTATCTCTTCTCATATTCACACCTCCTGTCTCCATGCTGGTGAATATTATCGGACTATGCCCGTACAATTTCAAGTATTTATAATCCTTCTGTAGGGATGGGGAAGTTGGCGAGCTTTCTTATATCAAGGACGACCCGAAGGGTCGTGGTTCTAAAAAAGAAAGGGAAAAGGTTTGAGGTTGAGCTTGTTGATAGGGGCGCCCAGGTGCTTGACGAGCACAGGGACGAGAACGCCTACATCTCAATATCCTACCCAGAGCTCATACACGAAAGGCTTGAGCTACCGCCTGTTCAGGACGAGGACACCCTGAGGGTTCTGATAAAGAAGGGTCTCTCCGAGAGTGCGGGCGTATCGGAAGAGGTGTTTATAGTTTACAGGGAGGCTGAGGAGGAGTCTGGTGCTCAGAAGAAGAGTCTGCGTGTCTTCGCTCTGCCCACGTCCGCTCTTCAGAGCCTAAATCTGGACGAGGAGATCATAAGAGAGTCTCAGTTCTTCACCCTGTCCCAGTTGTCCGTGGCGGGGATTTCAAGGTTCGTATCCGCCGACCAGACCGTGTTCCATGTTTTTCTTGACGAGGATACACTGACAATGACCGTCAGCTCCGGCGATGAGGTTCTGTACACGCGCTCGGTTGCAATACCACCCTATGCACGGGAAACAGGGCTGGAGGACTTTCTCTACGAGAACATAAACATGACCTACATATTCGTAGCCCAGAGGAGCAACATACCAGTGGATTTGATACTACTGAGCGGTGAAGCCATAAAGATGGACTCCCTTGCGGAGAGTCTCGTCCAGCTTACCTCCGGAGGTGTAGCGGTGCCGGTGCCGTCGGGCACATTTGGGGGAATTAATGGAGAGACCTTCAATGAGTTTCTGCCCTGCTTTGGAACGCTCCTGCTCCCAGAGGATTACGACTTTTCGCCCGAGGATGTGAAAGAGCGAAGGGCTTTCAAGAGGTTCCTTGGTAGAGCTCTCCCTGTTCTAGGGTTGTTTTTACTCCTGCTGCTGCCCCTCTTCGGTATAAGGCTCTACTCCCTCTACTCAACCTCCGAGAGGATAGACGGGCTTTCCCGGCTAATTGAGCTTCAGGCGAGGAGTCTGCTGAAAGACCCCACTCTGAAGGAACCTCTGTTCACTTACTACAAGACCTACCTCGGAGCGATTGACGAGTCCCGTCTTAGGAACCCACTGCGGGTGCTCAGCGACATGGAAGGTCTGATAAGGCTCGTAAGGGCTAAAGCCTACGCTATGGAGGTTCAGAATGACAAACTGAGGGTGCAGGTTTATATAGAGAAGCGGTTTCCGCGTCTCTACGATATGACGCTCTTTCAGGAAAAGCTGAGTAAGCTCCTTGAGGAGCTCGGGTCAAAGGGATACAGCTACAGGACGGAGTCCGAGAACAGGGACTTGAAGAACAACCGCCTGAGTGTCATGCTCATAGTGGAGAAGGGAATATGAGCTTTAGGTATGCCCTTTACGTAATCCTCCTTCTGCTCCTGTCCACACTGCTGTTCCTTTACCAAGAGCTCGGCGGAGTGGAAGAGCGCTTAGAGAAAAAAGAGCACGAGTTGATAAGGCTGAAGGCTGAGCTGAGCAGAAAGAAGACCCTTGCGGAGCGCTTCAAGGAGAGGTTAAGGGAGGAAAACATAGAACCCCTATCCGAAAGGGAAGCCCTTGAGCGACTTTTCGGCTTTATAGATGAGCTGAAGACTTCGTACGAGCTCAGGGTTACGAAGGATATACGAAAGGAAGGGAACTCCTGGGTGGTTAACCTGAAGCTTAGCCTTGAACCTTCAGACAGCAAGGAGCTTGTGCGAAAGCTCAAGAGGCTCATGGGAAGGAACTCACCGATCGTTTTTATTGAGAGGGTGGCTGTTGTGGCAGAACCCCTGCCCACAGTTGAGATTGACGTATCCCTGAAACAGCCCTTTATGGAGAATAGGAATGAAGCTGACAGTGTATAAGCTGATGCTCCTTCTGCCTGTACCGCTGAGCGTGGTTGTGGGTTACTACGTATCCGGGCTGCTCGCCTCCGGTGTGGAGGAAAGGCTTGTTCCCACAACAGGTAAAGAATTACACACACTTCCCGATTTTGAGTTTAAGGAGGTTGAATTCAACCCGGAGGTCGTAAACGTGCTTTCATACATAGATTTGAAACCAAAGAAGGCGGAGAAGCCACCGGCAGAAACCGGGAAGGAGCCGGAGAAACCTCCCACCTATGTCCTCAGCTTCACCTATGTCGGTGAGAGAAGGAGGTATGCGATAATCAACGGAATGCTCGTTAAAGAGGGAGACAGGCTGTCTCCTGAGGAGAAGGTGGTAAGGATCACCAGAGAAGGCGTGCTCCTTTCCGGAAAGTGGGGGAAGAGATGGTTAAGGGTTTCGGAGTAGTTTTACTGCTCATATCGTCCGTGCTGCTCTCCTGCGCCCAGAAGTCCGAGGAGGTTGATAAGACCGCTAAAGCGGTGTCTAAGGAGATAGAGAACAAACGCATAGAGGTTCAGAGGCAGAGCACAACGCCACCTCCACCCGCAGACACCCCGCCACCGATCCTCGCGCCCACCTACAGGGAGATAGACCCCTTTGAGGGAAAGACCTTCTCTATGTCCGCCGTTTCCGCACCCCTCACCAAAGTGCTCTACGCGATAGCCGACGGCTCCGGTCTAAACCTCATAGTGTCCCCAGAGGTTGATGTGAACAGGACGATCACCGCCACCTTCAACAACGTTCCCATGAAAGAAGCCCTTGAGATAATCATGGACATGACCGGACTTTACTACGAGGTCAGAGGCAACGTCCTGTACGTTAAAGAGTTCATGACGAAAACCTTCCGGATTCCCTACATACATACGACCACCAACTTTAACAGCTCCCTCGGAGGAGACGTGCTGGGTGGAGCCCTTACCAGTGGAGGCACCTACGGGACGGCTACCACAGGGGTTACCGCCGGAACTACCGGAGGAATAGGTGCAACCGGGCTGCGCGGCAACTTCACCCTTGACTACAAGAATCCGGAGGGGGCAAACGACCTCTACAAACAGCTTGAGGAGAACGTAAAGAACATGCTCTCCAAGGAGGGAAAGTTCGTTCTGAACAGGTTCACGGGCACACTCGTGGTAACGGACAGGCGCAGGAACGTGGAGAGGATAGAGAGGTTCGTAAAGGGGTTCGTGAGGAAGATAGGTAAGCAGGTTCTCATAGAGGCGAAGATAGTTGAGATAGCCCTATCGGATGTATTCCAGTACGGTATAGACTGGAGCACCTTCTTCAGAGATGTGTTCGGAACGGGAGCCAACGTTACCCTCTCCCAGACCCTCTCCATACCCACCGGAGGTTTCTTCAGCCTAAACGTTGTTTCTTCGGACTTCTCCACCCTCGTGAACGCCCTCGCCACCTACGGGAAGGTCTACACCCTCTCAAACCCGCGAATAATGGTTTCCAACGGACAGACAGCCCTAATAGCCACGGGTATAGTCACACCTTTTTTTGAGAGACAGGCGGTCACCATAACGGGCACTACGACCACCCAGATACAGGAGAACATAGTTAAGACGAACGTCCTTGAAGGCGTGCTCCTCGGGGTCACACCTTACATAGACGACAACGGCAGTATCGTCATGAACATAATTCCTGTTGCCACGCGCCTTGAAGGCTCCAAGACCCTTGAGGTAAACGGACAGGTTCTCGCGGAGGCACCGATCCTGAACATAAAGGAGACGGGAACGATAGTCCGCGTCAGGAACGGAGAGCTGGTAGTTATAGGCGGTCTTATAGGGGACGTTAGGAGCGTTCAGGAGAGGAAGGTTCCAGGGTTGGGAGACATACCTGTGCTCGGCTACCTCTTCAAAAGCAAGAGAACCGTCAAGGAAAAGAGGGAGCTGATCATATTCCTGAGACCGAGGATAATTGATAACATAGGACTTTAGGATGAGCCTCCTTATAGACGTCCTCAGAAAGTTCAAAGACAACGCCAGAAAAACCTCAGTACATCCGGTCATAGCCAAAGGTAAAGGCTCCGGAGAAACTTTAAAGAGGAAGGCTTTTATATTCCTTACGCCTCTCGTGCTCGTGAGTGCTGTCGGAGCATACTTCCTGACCCAGCTCGTGGTGGGTAGCTTTGAGCCCGCTCCGGTCAGGCAGATGCCCATAGAGCAATTGCAGGCTAAAGTCCCCGAAGAACCCCGAGAGCCTCTTGTAGAAGAACCACCTCCCAAGTCAAAACCGCAGGAGGTCGCACCGGAGAAACCCAAGCCAGCACCTCGTCAGGTCAAGACCAGAGTCCGTGAGCCTGTCAGGTCAAACGTGAATGAAGAGCCGGTAGAAAAGCTCGTCGGAGAGCTGAAAGAGCCCAGACCCGCCCCAAAACCAGCCCTCAACCTGAACAGCCTCCTCTACGAGGCTGACAGAAGCTTCAGGGAGGGTGATCTAAGAAGGAGCGCCGAGTTATATGAGAAGGCGCTGTCCCTGAAACCTCTGGAAAGTGCGGTAAACAACCTTCTCGTTACATACGCGAGGCTCGGGGAGTTCGCCAAGGCTGAGGAGCTGCTCAGGAGGTTCCCCGAGGAACGGTTTCTTTACTCTTACCTCGTGGAGCTGACCAAAAACGGTCGTCTTAACATAGCCCTTAAACTCTCCAAGAAGTTCCTTCACCTGGACAGAAAAGGTTACGTGCACTTCGCCCGTGGATACGTGTACGAACGGCTCGGGAGGGTCGGCGATGCCCTTGCGGAATACAGACGTGCCTATGAAAAGAACCCCGCAGACCCTTACCTTGCGTACAACTACGCCCGGCTTCTGGAGTCCGCAGGCATGTACAGAGAGGCTTACAGGCTCTATGAAAAGCTCAAGTCTCTGGAACTTGAGCCGAACTTGAAAGATATCGTGGAGCGGAGGCTGAGGTATCTTAAATTCATGGGTTTTTAAGATGAGAAGGGAAAAGGGACTGACGCTCATAGAGCTTGCGATAGTCCTGATAGTTCTGGGAATACTCTTAGGCATAGGAGCCGGGATAATAGGAGTTCTAATAAAGAGGGTTAAGTACAACGAGAGCAAGGAGATAGTCAACGCCGCCGTGGAGGGGATAATCGGGTACGCGACCTCAAATCGCAGACTCCCAGATAGCACCCAGCTGAGCTCTGCGGTCAGGTCAACCAAAGACTCATACGGCAAGGACTTAGCTTACGTTTACGATAATGCCCTTACAAGCACATCTACCTACGGATTCTGTGGGCTTACATCAACGAACATAACTGTTCGGGTGTGTCCGGATACAGCCTGCTCTTCTCCGATCCAAACGATAAACAACGTTGCCTTTATAATCATCAGCGGAGACGGAAACTATAACAATCAGACTGCAGGAACGGAGGGAGTAACATCCTCCAAGACCATAGATGTTTACGAGTACGGGGTATCGGTGGACAATTACGCTGGGGATATAGACAGGACTGAACCTTACGATGACATAGTCAAATGGGTTTCTCTGAACGAGCTTCAGAGTGCTCAGGGGTGTGAAGCCCTTACTATAACAAGCCCGTCAACCCTTCCAGCAGGGGTGGAGGACGACGCTTACACGTACACTCTCAGAGCTAACGGAGGCAGACCGCCCTACACGTGGAGCGGAAGTGTTGGAAGCGGACTTACACTATCTTCGGACGGTACGATAAGTGGGACTATAAACACAAATACCTCTACCTCAACGGGAGAAGTGAGCGGATGCTCCACTCAAATTACTTTCAACGCAACGGTTACGGACAGTGCTGGGCAGTCCGTATCCCAGAGCTTCACCATACCTGTCAACGCAAGACCTGTTGAGATAATAACCAACACACTCCCGGACGCTTACGAGGGGACGGCTTACAGTGCAGACATTGACGCCATAGGAGGCGATGGAAGCTACACCTTCTCCGGGAACAGTTTGCCCACTTGGATAACTCTTAACACGAGCACAGGAGTTTTATCTGGAACACCCCCAACTGACTCTGGATGTTCCGAGGGTGTGGAAAATTTCTCCGTAACAGCCTCTTCCTGTTCAAACACATACACGAAGGGTTTTTCAATAACCGTTAGAGACCCGGACTGTGGTAGCGGGGGTGGTGGAAGTAGTTGCTCTCCAATGTACCTCAGTCCATCCAGCGGAACAACTTTCAACGCAACAGTAGGAAACTTCTTCTCCCAATCTATACTGGTATCGGGTGGACAACCTCCTATAACCAATACAGGGTGTACACCTACAAGTTGTAGAGGCTTAACCCTTAGCTGTTCCAATACGGGAGCTACCATATCTGGCACACCTACGAGCCCAGGAACATGTACTTTCAACGTATCTTTTCAGGATAGTTGTTCACCCGCTCAATCCGTTTCTGGAAGTTATGCGGTAAACATATCTTGTGATCCTATAACAGGTTTTGCCAGCTCCCTTCCCAGTGGGGAGGTATGCAACTCATACTCAGGTTCTGTATCAGTTTTGGGAGGAACAGCCCCTTATTCTTGGAGCATAACCTCTGGGGCGTTGCCATTAGGATTATCCCTATGTCCAGCTAATACTTCCTCTACTTGTTCAATCTCGGGCACGGATATTTATGATTTTCCAAATACATACAACTTTACAGTTCAGGTTCAAGATACATGTGGACAAACATCTTCTCAATCTTTCTCAATAGCTGTAAGCTATCCATCGGGTGCAGAAGGTAGCAGCATGCAGGCATGCGTCAGTGGAGGAGGAATAAGGCTTTACGATAATAAGCCAGGAAGACTGTCTTACAGAACCTCGTCAAGCAGTACATGTGTGTCCGTATCTAATGGAGGTTATATGAACGTCCAACTCGGGGAAACATACACTCTGTATAGTGGTCAAAACTGCAATACTCAAATATGTGTTGTGAACTTCTGTCAGCTGTGGGATGTGGAATGGCAAAACTCCTACTCAAATTGCAGGGTTTCTATAACGGATAACAATTGTAGCTTTTCAGACTCATAAAGCTCACCTCACATACTTCCCGTTCACCCAACCCTCCACCTCCACATCTCCGTCTGAAAAGAGAACTTTGACCCAGGTCTCGGGACCTTCCTCCAGGACTCTCAGCTCGTCACCCTCCCGCAGGATGTAAACTACAGATGAGTTTGGGTCTGGCGCCTCCCTCATGTTCAGCATGGGGACACTCACAACGACCCTCTCACCGGCTTTTATACTGCGCTGGGTATCCTGCCTACCCATCACCTTCGCCGGAACGTGGGCTACACTCTGGGCACTTTTAAGGCTAAGGTAATCCATCAGCTTGCCAGCTCCTACCAGTAGAGCTCCAGCGATTAACAGACCTCCCACACCGGCGTAGAGGAGTGTCCTGCGGGCGCTCTCACCCCCGACCCTTATGCCTATGCTCTCACCTGCCTTCTTGACATGCTCAGGCTTTATCTCATGGCTCGTGTCCACGAAAGCCGCCATAAGAGCCCTCTCCATCAGGATATTTATAAGTCTCGGAATCCCTAAGGAGTACTTGTAAACGAGCCGGTAGGTTCTGGAATTCACCCTCAGGTTACCCCTGCCAGCCTTGACGAGTCTATAGTCTATGTAAGCTTTTGTCTCGTCTTCGGTAAAGTTCCTGAGCTTCACGAAAACCGTTATCCTCTGTTTCAGCTGCCTTAATTCCTTTGAGCTGAGCTTCTCCTCCAACTCGGGCTGACCGAGTAGTATTATCTGGAGTAGCTTTCTCTCGCTCGTCTCAAGGTTGGAGAGTATCCTGAGCTCTTCAAGGGTCTCCGTGGGAAGGTTCTGGGCTTCGTCAATTATTATGAGCACCTTCCTTCCCTTCTCCCTCTCCCCAATGAGGAAGTCCCTCAGCCGGGCGAACAACCTGTTCTTGGTCTCCCCCTCACTTTCTATGCCGAAGTCCTCAAGTATAGCTTCAAAGAGCTCTTCGGGTGATAGGTTTGGAAAGAGAACGTAGGCAAACTTGACCTCCTTTTCAGGCAACTCATCTATGAACTTCCTTATGGTTAGGGTCTTACCTGTTCCCGGCTCCCCTATGATCACGGCGAAGCCCTCTTCCGTCTCCAGTAGATACCTCAGGGAGGAGAGAGCCTCCTGGTGGGACTCGGAGAGGAAGAAGTAGCTCGCATCGGGTGTGATCTTGAAGGGGTCGTCCCTAAGACCGAAAAACTCAAGGTAGTCTTTCATCTACCTAATTTTATAATTATCTAACCCTAAACACACAGGAGGTTTGTTATGGAAGGAGTCCCCAGCATGGAGGAGAGGCTCGTGGTCATAGTTGAAGAGTTCTTCAAGGACATAGATAAGAAGGAGCCCTTTGAAACGGAGCTCATGGATTTCAGGCTCAGGTTCAGGGCAAAGCTTCTGGAGATAATAACCTCCTTCCCCACAGACCCGGAGGTTGCCAACAGGAGTCTTGACTACACCCTTGACGGCATAGAGAGGATCATAAAGAAGGAGATAGACAGCCTCAACCTTGAGTCCGAAGAGGTAATGTTCCGCACCATACGGACGCTGAAGGTTGTAAACGAAGTTCTCAAGGAGTTCATGCACGAGGACAGGGTAAGGGACAAGAGGAAGCTCTCATCTATCACCGGCTTCATAGGGAATGCGGTGGAAAGGCTCAAGAGTGAGTACAAGAAACGCTTTGGCGGTCTCGTTGCGAGCATAAAGAGGCTCTTCGGTCTCGGCAGAAATCCGTGACACTCAATCCCCTTGACCTTGCGGTCTTCTTCTTCGCCTGGTTCTTTCAGGCTTTCACGGGCTTTGGAGCGGGCATATTCATAGTCGGCATCCTCTCGCTCCTGTACGACCCGAAGACAGTGATAGTTTCCTCCGCCGTAATAAACCTCTTCGGCACAGCCTTCATGTCCGCCCTGCTCCTGAAGAAGGTTAAACCGAGGTTTGACATACTTCTCCTGCTGATACTCGGCTCTGTGCCGGGCATATTCGTGGGAGCTAAGACCCTTTTATTTATTGATAGAGAGACGCTACGCGTGGTTATAGGAATTTTTATACTACTCCTCGGTCTTTACGACCTCCTCGTACAGAGGGGTGCACTCCTCAAGTTTTCCATGAGAGACAGAGCGAGGAACAGCCTCGCTGTGGGTTTTGTAGGCGGCTTCTTTGCGGGACTTATAGGCATGGGAGGACCTCCGCCCGTGGTTTACCTCAACCAGGTTCTTGAGGACTTGGATGAGTTCAAGACCACCCTGACCCTGTTCTTCACCTCAAACATAGTCTTCAGGATACTCTTCTACGGAATCCAGGGAGGTACGGAGCACTTCAGCCTCGGTTTGATATACGCAGGTGCGGTGGCTATACCCCTGGGGGTCTATCTCGGCCTTATACTCTCGCGGCGCGTCAGACCAGCTAACCTCAAGGTCTTTATATCCATAAGCGTAATGTTGCTCGGTGCAGCACTTGTCATAAAGCCCTAAAGGTGGTAATATGTTAACAGATGTTTACTAAGGAGATTCTGCTCTGGCTTCATGTTATTCTTGCAACCTTCTGGGTTGGCGGGATGATATTCCTCTCCCTCGTCATAGCCCCCTACATAAAGGACAAGCCCTTCAGGAACGAGGCTTTTCAGGAGGTCGGAAAGCGATTCAGCCTTTACGGAACAATGATCACCCTGTCCCTCCTCTTCATAACGGGAGTGGCTAACGCCTATCTCCTCCACGGTGGTTTCACCAGGCGCTCCATAATGGAGAAGCTTGGTGTGTTTCTGATCATAGTTGTAATATCCCTCGTTCATGACCTCTGGGCTGGGAAAAAAGCCCTGCATTCCGAATACCACAGGAGATGGGCTAAGTGGCTCGGTATAGCAAACCTCCTGCTGGGATTCCTCGCTGTGTACATGGGGGTCCGCATCAGGCTGGGCTTATAGGGAGGGGAAGCCCCTCCGGGGCTCTTCCAGAGCTAACCGACCTTGTAGATGTAGTGCGACAGCTCTTGGGGTATATTTCTTATTATTCCGGAGGTAAGAGATGATTGAGAAGAAGATGCTCGTGGGCGGAGAGTGGAAGGACAGCCCCCAAAAGATAGAGGTTGTTTATCCCTACACGGGAGAAGTGATAGGCAGGGTCCCTCAGGGAACGGAAGAGGACGTCTATACAGCCATAGAGAGGGCTAAGGAGGGCTTTAAGGAACTCTCAAGCATGACCGCCCACCAGAGGTATCAGATACTCATGAAGTCCGCCGATCTTTTAGAGGAGAGGGCAGAGGAATTTGCCAAGACGCTGGTCTATGAAGTGGGCAAGACCATAAAGGAGGCGAGAACGGAGGTAGCACGGGCTATCCAGACATTAATATTCTCAGCGGAAGAGGCGAAGAGGATAAACGGAGAGACCTTTCCCATAGACGCACACCCCAACGGTGTGGGTAAGGTAGGCTTTTACGTAAGGGTTCCCGTTGGCATAGTGTCCGCCATAACGCCCTTTAACTTCCCTCTCAACCTCTCCATGCACAAGGTAGCCCCTGCCATAGCTTGCGGAAATGCGGTTATACTCAAGCCCTCCGAGAGAACACCCCTTACCCCCATAATGCTTGCGGAGGTTCTCCTTGAAGCTGGGCTTCCACCAAAGGCTCTGTCGGTCATACCCGGATACGGAGATGTGGGCAAGGCTATGACCACCCACCCGGACGTCAGGGTAGTCTCCTTCACAGGAAGTAAGAAGGTGGGAGAACTCATAACCCGTCAGGTGGGCATAAAGAAGGTCGTCCTTGAGCTGGGATCTAACTCCGCCATAGTGGTTCACAAAGACGGAGACTTAGACAAGGCTGTTCAGAGGGCTGTGATGGGAGGATACGCCATAGCGGGTCAGGTCTGTATATCCGTCCAGAGGGTTTTCGTCCACGAGGAGATATTTGATGAGTTCACCAAAAAACTAAAAGATCATGTAAAGACGCTTCGCGTGGGAGATCCTATGGACGAAAATACGGACGTGGGTCCCATGATAACTCAGGGAGATGTCCTCAGGGTAAAAGAGTGGATAGATGAAGCTGTTGAAAAGGGAGCGAGACTTGAGACAGGAGGAGTCTCCGTGTCCGAGAAAACCGCTCTCTTTGAACCCACCGTCGTGTCCTTGGTCTCTCCGGAAACAAAGCTCTTTAAGGAGGAAGCCTTCGCACCTGTTGTGATAGTTGACCCTTACAGAGAGGTGGAGGAAGCCATAAAGATGGTGAATGATTCGGAGTACGGACTCCAGCTGGGAGTCTTCACAAACGACATAAAGGTGGCGTGGAAGTTCATAAAAGAGGCAGAGGTGGGCGGAGTCCTGATAAACGAGGGTCCCACCTTCAGGGTTGACCACCAGCCCTACGGAGGCTTCAAAAACTCCGGAATAGGCAGAGAGGGACCCAAGTTCGCGGTAGAAGACTACACGGAGATAAAGACGGTCATATTTGATCTGACTTAACAAAGGAGGTTTGCAGATGAGCATAAGGCACCAGATGAGACAGAAGGTTGAGAGTTTGTTCAAGAGTATGATAGATGACCCTGACTTTCCCAGAGAAGAGGAGGCGGTGGTTTACGTGGTATTTGTCCCTCAAGAGGGTGAAGTTTCAGAGGAGCAGATAGAGGTCTCCGAACAGGAGGTTGACCTTGAGGACAAGGAGAGCGTGAAGAGGTTTCTTGACAGGACTACCAGAGAGTCCTTGGAGGCGGACGTCAAGGGACAGAAGATCTACGGGTATGTATTTGAATCAGAGGAAGGGCTTAAAATAATTACTCAAGAGTCAGAAGACCTTTCGGATCTCATTCTCACGAGAATTGAGCGTATGAGAGAGGAGGTATGAAAGCCTGCGTTATACTTGCGGCTGGAGAAGGGAAGAGACTGGGTCTGCGTAAGCAGTTTATAGAGCTTCATGGCAAGCCTCTCTTTATGTATTCGGTTGAAAAAGCCCTGAAGATCTTTGACGAGGTAATACTCGTCCTGCCGAAGGATGTTCTATTGAACGTATCCGTCCCGTCGGAAGTGAAGAAGGTAGAGGGCGGTAAGGAGAGGCAGGACTCGGTTCTCAACGGCATACTGGAGACGGAGGCGGAAGTTGTCGTCGTCCACGATGCGGCAAGACCCTTGGCGACAGAGGAGATGTTCAGGGAGGTCTCCAACCTCGGAGACTACGAAGGCAAGATAGTGGCGGTTCCATCAAGGGACACCCTTAAGGAGGTGTCTTCCGAGACCATACTCAAGACCATAGACAGAACCCACATCTGGCTCGCCCAGACACCACAGGGCTTTAGGCGTAAGGTGTTGATAGAGTGTCACTTCAGGGCAAGAAATGAGGGATTTTATGGGACTGACGATGCGAGCCTCTTGGAGAGATACGGGCATAAGGTGGGCGTGGTTATGGGTTCTTACTGGAACGTAAAGCTAACTTACAGGGAAGACCTGCCCTTTATAGAGAGACTTCTCGCCAAGGAGGTTTAAGTATGAAGGTTCACATACCCAAATCAGTCCTGTTCCTGCACGCCTTTCCCCTGAACAAAGAGATGTTCAGACACCAGTTCCGTGCCCTTGAGGAGGAGGGCATACCTTACATTGCCCTTGACTATCCCGGATTCGGAGAGGAGCCTCCATACCCGGGAGAGGTCAGCGTGGAGACCTTAACGGACTATGTAGTATCAAAGATAAACGCCTTCGGCGTTAGAAAGGTCATTCCTGTAGGGGACAGCATGGGCGGTTACATAATGTTTGACCTCTGGAGGAGATACAAAGACTTGGTGGGAGGGTTCGTCTTTGTTGCCACGAGAGCGGAGGGAGAGACCTCTGAGGGCAAAAAAGCCCGTTACAACCTCATAGGCAGGGTGAAGGAGGAGGGAACAGCCTTCCTTATAGACACGATGATAGAGAACCAGACCTCTCCTAAGACTAAGGAAGACCAAGATAAGATAAGACAGCTGAGGTGTATGATGGAGAAAGCCACGCCGGAAGGCGTCGTTAAAACCCTGAGAGCCCTAGCGGAGAGGAAAGACAGCACGGATCTCCTGCCTTCTATAAGCGTCCCGACACTCGTAGTAGCAGGAGCGGACGACGATAAGGTAACACCACCGGAGGTGGTAAAAAAGATAGCTGAGGGAATAAAGGGTTCGGAGTACGTTGAAATTGAGAACTCCGCTCACCTACCACCCTTTGAAAACCCGGAGGCATTCAACGATAAGCTCTTGAGTTTCCTTAGGAGCGTGTTTTGAAGAGGTACGTATACGTACTCTCAGAAGATGAGCTGGGAGAACTCCTCGCCGAGAAACCCGTACCTATTGAGGTGCTCAGGAGAGAAGAAGGAAAGGTTGAGTTCGCCCTTTACGAGCCTCTCGGGTATCTCCAGCCTGTTAGGGTTGAGGAGGTGTCTGAAGACTGGAAGAACTGGAAGAGGGGCTTCGGTCCCGTGGATGTGGAAGATTTCGTTGTAATGCCCCCCTGGAAGACTCCCGTCTTCATAAAACCGGGAATGGCTTTCGGTACCGGATTACACCCGACCACCAAGATGTGTATAAGGCTCCTTAAAGAAGTCCTAAGAGAGGGGGATAGCCTTCTGGACGTTGGGTGCGGCAGCGGTATCCTGAGCATAGTTGCCAAGATGCTCGGTGCGAGCAGGGTGGTGGGTATAGACGTGAGCGAGGACGCCGTGCGTGAAAGCCTTGAGAACGCCGAGTTGAACGGAGTTAGCATAGAGGTTTATAGAAAGACTCCTTCGGAGTTAGAGGAGAGGTTTGAGGTCGTGGTCGCAAACCTTGAGATGCCCATATTCAGGAAAGAGCTAAGAAACATACTTCCACTGATGAACCGCGCAGCGGTCTTTTCAGGTATATACAAGAAGGAAGAGCTTGAGGAATTCCTCCACATGATTGAGCAGGAAGGCTTGAAAGCGGATAGAATATTGGAGGATGAAGATTGGTTCTGCATAGGGGTGGGAGATGGCTGGAATTAAAAAGCTCATAAGAACCATAGTTTTTCTCGCTCTTCTGGGAATCATAGGTTTTTCCCTTTACAACGTGTTCTTCCTAAAACCAAAGGTTGAGGGTCTTAAACAGCTTGAGAAGCTCCCCAAGAAAAAAGAGGTGAGCCTCGTAGTTTCGCCAAGAGCCTACGTAGACAAAGTATCGGTGGTGGCTATTCAGGGAAGCAGAGAGGTGGTTGTATTTGAAGGCAAGCTGCCCAAGAGGGTGAACGAGGTTTCCTTCACGATTGAGCCCAGAAAGCTCGGCATAAAGGACGGAGATGCCCGCATAGTCGTTGAGCTCACCCGGTTTTTCTTCCTCAAGGACAGCTTTGAGGTTAACTCCGTTGTGGATACTCAGCCGCCGAGGATTCAGCTTCTCTACGCCCCTTACGTAGTCCTGCAGGGAGGTTCAGGGGGCATAAGGGCTAAGGTCAGCGAACCGGTGGAGCTCTTCGTTGAGGTTGGAGATAGGCGATTCAAGTCTTACAAGGTGAGTGAAAAGGTCTATATAGCCCTCTTCGGCGTGCCCGTTACAACCTCTACGAGGGACGTCATAAAGGTGGTCGCCTTTGACGAGGTCGGCAACAGGACGGTGATACCCCTAGGCACGGGTATAAAGAGGAACAACTTCAAGACTTTCTGGATAGAGCTGAGGGGAAAGGAGAAGGTCATAAAACCCAAGCTCTACGCAATACTCGGTGGAGACCCTGAAGAACTTGACTTCGTTGAGCTCTTCAAAAAGGTCAACGAAGAGGTCAGACGTGAGAACGAAGCCAAGATAGCCGAGATAGGAAGAAACTCCGCCCAGCAGAGGTTCTGGAGGGGAAGGTTTATCCAGCTAAGAAACAGCAAAGTTCTATCAAGGTACGGGGAAAGAAGAAGGTACACCTACAGGGGAAAACTGATTAGCAAAAGCTGGCACTTGGGCTACGACTTGGCTTCCGTTAAAAATGCTAGAGTTCCCGCCGCCAACCACGGAGTTGTGGTCTTTGCGGGAGATCTGGGTATATACGGGAACACCGTGATAATAGACCACGGATACGGACTCATGACCCTTTACGCCCACCTTGCGGACTTTAAGGTTAAAGAGGGTGACGCGGTCAGGAAGGGACAGACCATAGGCTACACGGACACAACGGGACTCGCCTTCGGAGACCACCTACACTTTGGAGTTTTAATAGACGGATACGAGGTCACTCCCTTGGAGTGGTGGGATAGGAAGTGGATAAGGACGAGGATAGAGCCGGTGTTTTCAGAGTAGGTGGCAGAGCTTGTTGAGGTATGCGAGGGTAAATCCGTTTCCGTCGTACTCCAATAAACTCACACCCGTGTTGTCCATGTGAACAGACCAGAGGTTCTCAAGACCCAAACCTAAAGAGAGGCACACCATCCCGTGAAGGGTTCCTCCGTGCCCGACCACCGCTATATTTTTTTCATCGCACGTCTTGAGGTCTTCTAAGAAGCTCAAGATCCTCTTCTCAAACTCCTCCATGGGCTCCTGGGTTGGTAGCGGATTCTTGACGGGATCCTTGAGCCATCCCATCATCATCTCTCTCTCCTGGCTGAACAGATCCCAGAAGTTCCTACCCTCTAAGACTCCGAAGGACATCTCCCTTATTCTCTCGTCAACCTCCAACTCAAGCCCGAGGACGTCCGTTATTGTGAGAGCGGTTTTGTAAGCCCTTCGCTGTGGAGAGGTTATAACCCTCTCTATCTCTTTGTCTTGTAGGAACTTTGCCACCATCCTCGCTTGAACGAAGCCCAAGGGCGTGAGATCGCTGTCCAGCCTGCCCTGAAAGATACCCTTCTCGTTGAACTCACTCTGGGCGTGCCTTACGAGGTATATCTTTTTCATATCTGTTCAAACAGAACGTCAAGGACTTGAGCCTGTATGTCCACCTCCCAATTCTGGTAGTGCTCATCTCTGTTAACTATGAGAACTATACCGAGTATCTCAAAATAGAGGATCATCTTAGCGAGGTTGGCAAGACCACATATCCTCGCAGACCTAAGGTCCTTCAACTTCACCCTCGGGACGGGTTTTTCAGCTTCGCGAAAAACGTCAAGTAGTTCCTGTTTAAGGTTGTAGTATAAACTTTCAAAGTCGCAGGACATATAAACCTCCTTTAAAGGAATTTCTTTAACACCTCAGAATCGCTGAAGGGATATTTTACCCCCTTGATCTCCTGATAATCCTCGTGTCCTTTGCCGAGGATAGCCACTATGTCTCCCTCCTTGGCTATATTCAGAGCCTCCGCTATCGCCTCTCTCCTGTCTGGAATAACCTTTACCTTACCTTTGTCCTCCACACCCTTAAGTATGTCCTCAATGATCCTTTCAGGCTCTTCGTCCCTCGGGTTATCGGAGGTGATTATCACAACGTCGCTCCACTTTTCGGCGGACTTGCCCATGAGAGGTCTCTTGCCCCTGTCCCTGTTCCCGCCCGCTCCGAAGACGCAGATGACCCTGTTTTTGGTCAGCCTCCTCATAGTTCTTAAGACATTGTCCATGGCGTCGGGTGTGTGGGCGTAGTCCACCACCGCTATGAAGCCCCTATCGGATCGGTGAACCTCAAACCTTCCCGGCACGTGAACATCCTTGAGAGCTTCCTGTATTGCGTTCGGATCTATACCTACCTCAAGGGTATAGCAGAGGGCTGCACTAAGGTTGTAAGCCTGAAAGTCACCTATGAGATTAGAATGGAATCTAAAGCTCTTGCCCTTGAAAGATACCCGCAACTCCGATCCATCAAAACCGGTCTTGAAGTCCTCTATCCGCAGTGTTTCTCCCTCCCTACCGTAGGTTAGGGCTCTGTCTCCGAGATCACGGGCGAGTCTCTTCCCGTAAGGGTCGTCTGTGTTTACCACCGCGAAGCGGTATTTGTAATCAAAGAAAAGACGTGCCTTCGCCCTGAAGTAATCCTCCATGTCCCTGTGGTAGTCAAGGTGGTCTTGGGTCAGGTTGGTGAAGATGACAGCCTCAAACTCCGTTCCCCAAACCCTGTATTGGTCAAGAGCGTGTGAGGAGACCTCCGCAACCACGTGGGTCGCCCCGCTGCCGACCATCTCTCTCAGAGTCCTGTGCCACGTTATAGGATCTGGAGTAGTCCTGCCAGAACCGAAGACCTTGTCCCCCAGCCTGTACTGGATAGTTCCCATCAGCCCCGCATGACTGCCGGACTTTTTGAGTATGCTCTCAAGTATGTAGGTGGTGGTGGTCTTGCCGTTTGTTCCCGTCACACCGACCACTTTGAGGCTCTCGGAAGGTCTTCCGTAAAAGAGGTGGGCGCTCTCGGCAAGGGTTTTTCTGGTGTTTTCTACCTTTATGACTCTTTGAACCGCTTCTACATCTCTCTCCACAACCACCGCAAGGGCGCCTCTTTTAAGGGCTTCCTGAACGAACTCGTGTCCGTCAAAGCGTGTCCCACGGATCGCAAAGAAGACGTAGCCTTCTCTAACCTCCCTTGAGTCTGCGGTTATGCCTTGGGCTTCTTTCAGGATGGCTTCCAGCTCTGCAGGGATCATCGGATAAGAAATATTAACCTACTCAAGCCGGTAAACTATGGGTAGAACCACGACCACCTCCCTCTCCGGTCTGGGAAACTCCCGGGAGGCAAGCCTTATCACCCTGAGGGCGTTCCTATCAAGGAGTTCGTAGCCCGAGCTCTTCTCTATCTTCTCTTCTTTAACGACGCCTTCCGGCGTTAGATAAAAGCTCACAACCACCGTCCCCTCCCAACCCATACGCCGTGCCACGGGAGGATACCTTAGGAAGCCCGCTACCACCTCCCTTATCAGGGACAGGTTCTCCTCAATATACTCCTCCTGATAACCGGTAGTCTCCTCAATTTCCTCTTCGTCCTCCTCCTCGCCCAGACCAACAGGGTAAGAGCTCACGTATTCATACTCCTCCACAGGTTTGGCGATCTCCTTGGGTGCGGGTGCAGTTGCCTTGACCACCTCTTCAGCTTTGATCTCTTCCTGAACAGCTTTCTTTTCCACAACGGGCACCGGCTGAGGCTTTTCGGGGGCTTTTTTGACGGGTATCTCCTTAACCCGTTTGGGCTCAGGCTTCAACGCGGGCTTTTTGTCTCTTCGCTTGGGCTTTACCCTCTTAATTTTCTTCACCACCTTCGGTTCTCTATGTGCCTTAGCCTCCTTCTCCAAGACCACCCTGCTGAGGTTTATCTTCACCACATCTTGGATCTTAAAAGACCCTTCGGGTTTTAGGCTAACGAAGGAAAAGACCAAGATCGCGTGGATCAGCAACGAGATGAGAATAGAGATCCTAAGACCCATCTCTGCGCACCACCATTCCCACGTCCTTGAAACCGAGAGAGTTCAGCAGGTCTAAGACCTTCACGAGAGCTTCAACCCGGGCGTCCCTGTCCACCCTAAGGTTTATCTCCCTACCGCTGCCCATAGCCCTCAGCTCCTCCCTCAGCTGGGTGAGGTGAACCTCCTTGCCCTGAAGGAATATCCTCCCATCCTTCTTGAGGGTTATGTTTATGGCGCTGTAACTCTTTCTCTCCTTGGCGTTCTCCGCAGTTGGCAGGCTTACGGGTATCTCACCCTGAACCATAAAGGTTGCGGTGGTCAGGACTATGGTGAGGAGGACGAGCATTATGTCCACGAGAGGTATGACGTTTATGTAGCTGAACTCCCTATCCTCCATTCTCAGCCTCCCACAGGGCTATCAGGACTTTCACCCTTCTGATCAGGAGGTTGTAGAAGATAACCGAGGGTATAGCCACCAGAAGACCCACAGCGGTAGCCTTCAGGGCGAGGGCGAGACCCACCATTATCTCCTTGGTGTTCACGAAGCCGTGGGAACCGACGGAGTAAAAGGTTAGCATTATGCCGAGAACCGTCCCCAGCAGTCCCACGTATGGAGCGTTCGCACCCACAGTGGCTATCAGATGCAGTCCCTTGGTGAGCCTTACCTCAAGCTCCTGTCTCTTCTTGAACTCCTTTAAGTTAACCCTCCTGAGGTAGAACCACCTCTCTATCGCCACGCCCAGAGAGAGAACGCTCATCAGCAGGAGAACACCTATGACGCCGTAATCAACGAGCTCCTTTATACCCTCCATGTTGTTAATTTTATGATAAAATTCACGTTAATTTAATGTTATAATTTTAATAAAATTAACAGGATTTTAACATGGGGTGGAAAAGGCTTCCTCTCTTCACTCACCCACGCCCCTCCAGCCCAAGGGGAGGGGCGTCTTTAAACTGCTACCTTATACCCCTCTTAATAATCACCCTAATGCTCTACCTGGGCTCATGTTCGCAGGAGGGAAACTACAACGGTCTGGTCAGCGACGAGTCTCCCGAAAACTTCTGCCTTAAGGGGTGGAATGGGAGAAGTGAGAGGGAGGTCTGCCTATCGGACCTCAAAGGGAGGGCGGTTGTGCTCTTCTTCGGATATACGAGGTGTCCCGACGTGTGCCCCAGAACCATGGATCTACTATCAAGAACCTTCAGGGGTATTCCTGAAGACATGAGGGACGGGGTAGCGGTGCTCTTTATCAGCCTTGATCCTGAGAGGGACTCTCCCAGGCACGTCCAGAGGTATGCGGGATTCTTCGGTGAAGGGTTTGTAGGTCTAACAGGGGGTGTGGAAGAGGTCGGTAGGGTAGCACGCAAGTTCGGGGTGCTTTACGAAAAGGAAGGTTCGGGAGGGAGCTACACCATAAACCACACAGCCCTCATATACCTCATAAGTCCCGACGGTGAACGCATGCTCGTTTACCCCATAGCTAAGCAGAAGCCAGAGCTCATAAGGGCTGATATAGAAAAGCTCATCTTAGGAGGTGATAGATATGAATAAGAGGTATCCGGTGCTGCTGCTGCTTGCCCCCCTCTCCCTTTCATTCGCTCAGGAGCTTGTCCTTGAAAAGGTGGAGGTCAAAACGAAGAGAGAAGTCCTGACACAGCAGGAAGTCAGGGAGAGCTTTGCCAAAGACCCCGGAGAAGCCCTTGAAGAGATGGAGGGCGTATGGAAGATCAGGAAGGGAGGTATAGCCAACGACATAGTAATAAGAGGATTCCAGCGTTCAAACCTGAACCTTCTCTTTGACGGAGCGCGCCTTTACGGAGCCTGTCCCAACAGAATGGATCCGCCCGCTTTCCACATAGACTTTGCGGAGGTGGAGAGCATTGAGGTGGTCAAGGGCGCCTTTGATGTAAGAAATTACGGAACCCTCGGTGGCTACGTGAACATCAAGACCATAAAGCCCAAGAAGGGACTCCACGGCAAGCTCCACGTGGGAGTGGGATCCTTTTCCTACCTGAATCCCTCCCTTAACCTCTCTTACGGAACGGACTCTTACTACGGGCTGATCGGGTACTCCTACAGGTACTCAAAACCCTACAAGACGGGAGAGGGTAAGAGGTTCACAGAATACCCGACGGGCATGAACGCTTACAAGGATAGCGAGAAGGACTCTACAGCCTTCAGGATAAATACCGCGTGGACTAAACTGGGCTTCACGCCCGCAAAGGATACGGAGTTGGAGATCTCCTACACGATGCAGAGGGCAAAGGACGTCCTGTATCCCTACCTGATGATGGACTCTCCCGAGGACAACGCGGACAGGGTGAACTTAACCCTGAAAAAAAACGCCCTGAAGGTGATCACCCACTACTCCTACGTTTACCACCGGATGGACAACAGCAAGAGGGTAAACCCGACCTTTATGGAGACCATAGCGAAGACCAAGACCTACGGCGCCAAGGTGGAGTACGACCTCGGAAAGCTGACCCTCGGAGCGGAAGCCTTCAGGTGGAACTGGACAGCTAAGACGAAGATGGGTTCCATGCCAACCCAGAACACCATACCCGACGTTGACATAACGGACTTGGGAGTGTTCGGCGAGTACCGGGAAAAGCTGAGCGACAGGATCAGGGTCGTGGGCGGTCTGAGGTTTGACACCACGGAGACCAAAGCGGACGAGTCCAAGGCAAACACCACCCTTTATTACGCCTACCACAACACGAGGGACACCTCGGAGAGGGATACCTACCCTTCGGGTAACGTTCAGCTCTTTTACAGAGCCTCCAAGAGCACGGAACTATTCGCAGGGATCGGCTATTCGGCGAGGGTTCCCGATGCGCAGGAGAGGTACTTCGCCTTAGACAGGATGATGAGCCAGCCCGACTGGGTGGGCAACCCGAAGCTGAAGCCCCCGAAGAACACCGAGCTTGACGTGGGCGTGGAGTTCAAAACCGGCAGGCTAAGTATGAAGACCACTCTCTTTTACAGCTACGTGAAAGACTTTATAACGGTTTATGAGCAGAGGGAGGTGAACAACCTCGTCTCCGGAGACAGAGCGCGATCCTACGCCAACGTTGATGCAACCCTCTACGGAGGAGAAGCCCGGGCGGACTTAGCCCTGTCGGATACCTTATTCCTGAGCGGAGACCTATCCTACGTTAAAGGAAAGAAGGACACAGACCCCTCAAGGAACATAACCGACGAGGACGTAGCCGAGATGCCACCCCTCAAAGGCAGGCTCGCCCTCAGATACGACACGGGCGTTTACTTCGCTCAGGTGGAAACCCTCATGCAGGCTACACAGGACAGGGTTGATTCAGACCTCGGCGAGACGAAGACCTCAGGCTGGGCTGTCGTGAACCTCAAGGCTGGCGGTGATCTGGGCGGTCTCAGGGTAGTTGCGGGTGTTGACAACCTCCTTGATAAGTTCTACTACGAACACCTCTCTTACCTGAGAGACCCCTTCTCCACCGGTAGCAAGGTGCCCGAGCCGGGAAGGAGCTTTTACCTCAACGTAAGCTATCTCTTTTAACTTCCCCACCTCCCCTCCGGGGAGGTCTCTATATTTAAAACCCATGAGAAGAGTTCCCCTGATACTCGTCGCCGTGATCCTGCTCTTTTCCTGCGCCCAGAAGAGGCTCGTGCCCGTGGGAAACGGAGTCAGCGTTGACCCGAAGAGCCACACCGCCGTATATGAGGATGAGCGAATTCGCATACTGGTAAAGGCTAACGCATGGGACGGCTATCCAGAGAGCCTCTCCTACAAGCTCCTTCCCATATACATGGAAGTGGTAAACAGAGGCGACGAACCGGTTGAGCTTAAAAAGGAAGACATAGTCCTGATAGACGACCTCGGTAATCAATACAACCCTTTAGACCCAAAGGACGCTGCGGAGGTGGCTCGTGGCGGTTCAAAGGTGGGAGTGTCTGTGGGTGTGGGCTTGAGCACCTCTCACTACGGACTGGGCTGGCTCGCTGGAACTCCCTATGATGTGGACACCGAGGACGTGGTGAACAAAGCCTTCATACCCGGCAGGGTCTATCCCGGCGCTAAGCTCAAGGGCTTCCTGTACTTCCAGAAGCTCCATGACAAAGCTAATAGAGTGACTCTCCGGATAGGCTATAAAATAGGTGGACGACCTTCGGTGGCGGAGTTCAAGTTCAAGGTGGAAGATGGCAAAGGTAGCGCTGATAACGGGAATAAGGAGGATAGGGAGGAGGATAGGTGAGCACCTCCTTGAGAAGGGCTACGACCTCTCATTAATTTACAGGACTTCTTCCTCGGAGGCGGAGTATTTAAGAGACCTCGCCCAAGGGCTCGGTAGGAGGGTAATAACGACGGAGGGAGACCTTTCCGATGAGAGGGTTTGTATCTCTGCGGTTGAGAAGACCGTATCCGAACTCGGGAGGATTGACGCATTCGTGCACCTCGCCTCACCCTACGTTAGAACACCCGTTCAGGAGGTCTCCGTAGAGGACGTTGAGAGGCACTTCAGACCCATAGCCATGGCTTTTCTGATCCTTTCAAGGGAAGCTTACAAGCACATGATCCTGAACGATGGAGAGATAAAGGGTCACATACTCACCTTTGGAGACTGGGCGGTTGAACACACTCCCTACAAAAACTACAGCGCCTACTTTCTCGCCAAGGGAGCCCTACACACCGCAGTCAAAGTTCTCGCCAAGGAGTTCGCCCCCCACGTTCCCGTGAACTGCATAGCCCTTGGACCTACCCTCAAGGCGGAAGACCTCACGGAGGAGGAGTGGGAGAGGATACTCAAGAACACACCGCTCAAGAGATCGGTCTCTATAAAAGACCTCCTTTCCCTTACGGACTTTCTCCTTGAAACGGAGAGCGTAACGGGAGAGATCATAATGCTTGACGGAGGAAGGCACATAGCGGGTTCTGGTCTCGGAAGTGTAGGATGAAGAAGGTGGGAGTTCTCTTCAGCGCAGGCGTGGAGAGTACATCTCTCCTGGTCTATTACTTAGAGAGGGGATACCTTACACTGCCCCTCTACGCCCGCTGCGGTCTGTCCTGGGAGAGAACGGAGTTGAAGTGGTCGGAGAGACTATGGGCTTTCCTAAAGTATAGGTACAAAAACTTAATGCCTCTGAAGACTTTCCCGGCGAGCGGTCTCCAGCCGAGCAAAGGAAGCATAGAGATACCTCTGAGGAACATAACGCTCGTCATGGGGGCGGTCGTCCACGCCTACGTTAAGGGTATAAGGAAGGTCGCTCTGGGAAGCCTCGGTATATATCCCTTCCCGGACAACAACAGGGACTACCTTGATAGGCTTGAGGCTCTCATCTCTGAGGGTGCGAGGGAAAACATAAGCCTTGAGACACCCTTCATGGGTATGGAGAAGTGGGAGGTTGTAAGGGAATTTTACCGCAAGGCTCCCTACAGGCTGACCTTTTCCTGCGTTAAGCCCATTATAGGCAAACACTGCGGGAAGTGTGAGAAGTGCCTTGAGCGTAAAGAGGGCTTTCTAAAAGCGGGTGTCCCAGACCCTACGAGCTATGTTTCTTCATAGCATCCTGTATCCTCTGCTCCATCAGGTCTTTGTAGTAGAGCTTTTCCTTCTTCAGTTTCTCTATCTCAAGCTCAAGGTCGTGGGTCATTGGATGGTGTTTCTCAAGTTTGGCAATATCTTTATCAAGCTCGTCGTGCTTGTCCTTCCACTCCTTAAACTGAGGGTCTTCCTCGTAAAGCTTTTTTATAACTTCCTCTCTGTTCATATCACATCCCCCTTTCTGGGTCTAAAGAGTATTAAACCACACAAGGACAGGAGGTAGCCCAGCAGGAGTGCCGAGAAGTTTCCCGCAAACAGAAAGAAGAGAAAGGCTACTCCGAAGGGAACACATAGGAGGACATAGCTCCAGAAGTACCGCCTGACGGCGGTGTAGCTCCAGTACTCCTCAGACATTGAGACGGGGAACATCTTCTTCCTTACAAAGAGGGCTACCGCATAGCTGATCAGGGCTGTGAAGAGCTCTATACCGTAAACGTATAGGACGAGCTTCGCGGACACGGGCATGGAGAAGAAACTGTATAAAGCCAGACTCACAAGGAAGAAAACCGTTATGGATACGAGGAAGGCGAGATTTAACTGTTTAGCCCTCTTTATAAAGAGCTCACCTTTATCTGGGGTAGTTCCCTGAGCCATACAAACTCTTCCCTTCTGGGACCGGTGGAGAGCATTATAACAGGAACGCCCGTAAACTCCTCTATGAAGCGTATATAGTCTTTTGCCCCCTGGGGAAGCTCCTTGAGTTCCTTGGCACCCTTCGTGCTCCTTTTCCAGCCTCTCAGGGTCTCGTACACCGGTCTTGAGGATTCCAGCACCTTCAGGGAGGCCGGGAAGTGCTCAAGTCTTTCTCCCTCGTAGTCGTATGCAACGCACACCTTTATCTCATCAAAGGTGTCCAGAACGTCCAGCTTGGTAAGAATTATTCCATCAAAGTGGTTCAGCTCCACCGCGTACTTGAGGGCGACCAGGTCTAACCAGCCACACCTCCTCGGTCTCCCGGTAGTTGAGCCGTACTCCCCACCTAAGTCTCTGAGTCTTTTGCCCTCTTCTCCCTCCAGCTCGGTGGGGAATGGTCCCCCACCCACACGGGTCGTGTACGCCTTTGCCACGCCTACAAAGTAGGCGTCTGAGAAAAACTTAGGAGAAAGTCCCGTTCCGTTGGAGAGCCCCAGAGCGGAAGAGTTGGAAGAGGTTACGTAGGGGTAAGTTCCCATGTCAACGTCCAGCATGGTTCCCTGAGCACCCTCAAAGAGGAGGGTCTTGTCGGTTCTGAGCAGGTACTGGGAGACGTCCCTCACGAGACCCCTGTACTTTGAATACTTCTCAAGGGTTTCCTCAAATATCCTTCCCGCATCAAGGTCGTGGTTCTCACAGAAGACCTTTTCACATATGTCTTTAACGAAGGCAACGTTCTCCTCTATGAGGGAGTAAAGCCTCCTTTCGTCGTCAAGGTCCGCGAGCCTTATACCTTTCCTGCCAAACTTGAACATGTAAGCGGGTCCTATGCCCCTGAGGGTAGTCCCTATACCGCTCTTCTTCTCAAAGAGCCTGTCAAGGAGCTTGTGGTATGGCATAACGAGGTGGGCTCTATCGCTTACCAGAAGCCTCCCCTCGTAGCCTATCCCCTTTTCCCTAAGACCTTCAAGCTCCCTGTCAAGGACGTCAAGGTCAACGACCATGCCCTGGGCTATCACGCCAACCACGTGGTTGTGGAGTATCCCCGTTGGAAGCAGATGGAGGATGAACTTCTCGCCGTTGGCTATGACCGTATGCCCAGCGTTGCTACCGCCCTGATACCTGACGGTTACGTCGTAGTTCTCTGAAAGGAGGTCAACTATCTTTCCCTTTCCTTCGTCGCCCCATTGAGCTCCTAAAATGACGAGTTTTCTGTCCATGGATTTAGCCCCGAACTTCTAATTGTATAATATGAGGCGTAAAGATGCACAGGGATAAGAGCTTTTACGTAATCCAGAACGTTGATTACGCCATGAGGATACTCTTCCTCGTGGAGAAGGAACCCAGAACCCTGGAGAACCTCCAGAGGGAAACGGGATTGAAACCCGAGAGAATAGAGAGGATTTTAGAAACCTTCGTTGATAGGGAGTGGTTGAGCTATCACGAGGAGTCGGGAAGGTACATGCTCGGCGTGAAGTGCTTTGAACTCGGAAGGGCTTACTTTCAACACTTAGACGTCCGCGCTCTCGCCCGACCCGTGCTCAGGGACATGGTGGACAGACTTAAGGAGAACGCCTACCTGACCACACGCATAGGTTACGAGGTTCTTTACATAGAAAAGCATGAGGTTGAAAAAGAGGTAGGCATACTCTCAAGGTTCGGGCGCGTCCTGCCCATGTATGCCTCCGCATCGGGAAAGATATTCCTCGCCTACTTTGATGAGAGGGAGCTTGAGGACTACTTCAGGAAGGTCAAGTGGGTAAGGCATACCGAGAGGACTAAGAATCCCGAGGAGGTCAGGGAGGAACTAAACAAGATAAGGGAAGAGGGATTCTCGGTAAACATAGGGGAGTATGAAGAGGACGTGGTCAGCATAGCTGCCCCCGTGTTTGATTACGCCGGAAAAGTAAGCTATACCGTCAGCGTGGTGGCACCCGCCTACAGGGTTCCTGAGGAGATCCTTCTCTCCAGATTCAAGGAGGTCACCATACACTCAGCTCAGGAACTCTCTAAGAGACTGGGGAAGCTCTAATCCCAGTAACCCAGCTTAAGGGATATGTCCAGAGCGGCGTCCTCCAGCAAGGGCTTTACATCCTCCTCTATCTTGCTAAGGGGTATCCTGTAGATGGGGGCAAGAACCTCCACCGCACCTATCGGTCTCCCCCTGTAGTCCCTTATAACGCACGCGCCGCCCGATATGCCCTTTTTGTCGTCGTGCTCATAATCAAAGACGAAACCAGCCTCGCCCCGGAGCGCCTTCTTTATAGCCTTAGCCGAGCTCACCTGACTGTTTATCCCGAACCTTCTACCTACCCTGGGTTTAACCTTGACAGGTTTTATGGTTTCCTCCGAAGCCACGTATATGATGAACTGCTGCTTCTCGTCCAACATGGCTAAGTTCACACTCTCACCGAGCTTAAACCTCAAACTCTTCAGGACGGGGATGGAAAGCTTCGTCAAAGGGTGCTTGTGTATGAAGCCGTATCCGAGGATCACGCACGCGGTGGAGAGCTTGTACTTCTCTGTCTCCTCCTCCTTCTCAACGAGCCTGTGTTCCTCAAGGGTAACTAATATTCTGAACACATTGTTCTTGTTCAGGTTAAGCTCGTTACTTATCTCTGTAACACCTGCAGCACCTTTTTCCATAAGAAGATCAAGGACATCAAGGGTTTTCTGCAGAGACCTCATTGGAGCAGTATTTTAACATTCTAACAGACCTAAAACAGTGTTTTAAAAACCTTGACAGCTCTCTCAGGCTCACATAAAATTTTTAACACTTTTTCCGAGGAGGAGATAATGCAGGCTCTGAAGGCTGATAACGTATACCCATGGGAAGGCAAGACCCAAAGACCTACCGAAGGTGAGTTCATAAAGCTGAACCCCGACAAGAGCATAAGCGTTCCCGACAACCCCATAATCCCCTACATAGAGGGTGACGGCATAGGACCAGAGATAACTCCTGCGATGATACAGGTGGTAAACGCCGCCGTTGAAAAGACCTACGGTGGCACGAAGAAGATAATCTGGGTGGAAGTCCTCGCCGGTGACAAGGCTGAGGAGAAGACGGGAGACAGACTCCCCCAAGAGACCCTTGACTTTTTGAAAGAGTCCGTTGTAGGCATAAAGGGACCCCTCGGCACGCCCGTGGGAAAGGGCGTCCGTTCCATAAACTCAGCCCTCAGACGTGCCTTTGATTTTTACTCTGCGGTTCGTCCCGTTTACTGGATGGGACAGCCCACGCCCATACCCGATCCCAAGAGGGTTGACGTGGTAGTCTTCAGAGAGAACACCGACGATGTTTACTCAGGGATAGAGTTCTTTTCCGGAACGGAAGAGGCTAAGAAGGTGAGGGAGTTCCTCATAAAGGAGATGGGAGCCAAGGAGAGCGGCTTTCCCGAGGACGTAGGAATAACCGTCAAGCCCATGAGCGAGTTCAAGACAAAAAGACACGTCAGGAAGGCTCTGAGATACGCCCTTGAGAACGGCAGGAAGAACGTTGCTGTCATAGGAAAGGGCAACATAATGAAGGCTACCGAAGGTGCCTTTATAAACTGGGCTTTTGAGGTGGCTGAGGAGCCCGAATTCAAGGACAAGGTGGTCACAGACCCCGAGGCAGAACCCGCAGAGGGACAGGTCAAGCTCAGCAAGGTTATAACCGACCAGATGCTCATGCAACTCGTCCTCAGACCCGATGCTTGGGACGTGGTGATAGCCCAGAACCTAAACGGAGACTATGTATCCGACCTTGCCGCCTCTCTCATAGGTGGTCCCGGCTTTGTGCCCAGCGGGAACATAGGAGACGGATACGCCCTCTTTGAAAGCACACACGGAACCGCATGGGACATAGCGGGTAAAGGGCTGGCAAACCCACTCTCCATAACCCTTTCAGGTGCCATGATGCTGGAGTACCTCGGCTGGAAGGATGCTGCTGAGAAGATATACTCCGCCGTCAGGAAGACCTTTGAGGACAGGGTGGGAACACCCGACGTTGCGAGCGGTTTTAAGAAGCTTGGCATAGAAGCTAAGGCAGTCTCCACCTCCGAATACGCTCAGGAGATAATCAGCAGGATCTAAATTATGGGTATGGCTGTTAAAGAAAAGCTTTCTAAAGAGGAGAAGCAGGAACTTCTCAAGGTGCTCACCTACGAGAAGGTCAAGGGTAAACCCATATACTACAGAGGCTACAAGAAGGTTCTCAAGGGAGAGCTACCCCCGGAGGCGGTGATGGGAAGTAGTGGACTGCAGGCTTTTTTGATCAGGCTATTGGTAGAGTTTCTTCTCGGTGCTTTAGACAGGAAGATGTATGAAGTCCTGTTTAACGAGATTGGATTTCTCTGCGACAAGGATTCTTGGAGGAATCTTGACATAGCCGTCTTTGAAAAAGAGAAAGTAAAACCACACCTGGTTCAGGATAAGCTGATTCCTATACCTCCCCTTGTAGTCATAGAGGTAGATACGAAGGCGGATCTCTCCAAATACATGAACTTTGAAGGATACATGTACGAGAAAGCGGAGGATCTCCTAAACGCCGGCGTCCAAAGGGTTATCTGGTATATAACCAAGGTCAAGAAGGTTCTCATCGCAGAGCCGGGCAAGGACTGGATAACCGCAGACTGGGACAGGGACGTTGAGGTTTTGAAGGGTGTGGAGCTGAATCTCAAGAAACTTCTGGATAAAGAGGGAATAGAAATCTGAATCAAGGAGGTAATTGATGAAGGTTAAGGTCAAGCAGAAGGAGGACTTTCACTTCGTAGGAATAGGTCCCGCTAACAGAGAGGTGCCCATAGACGCGGCGGACTACGTGGGAGGAAAGGGGAGAGGCATAAGACCTCCGGAACTCCTCTTTCAGTCCATAGCGGGCTGTGTGGGAATACACCTCTACGAGGCACTCCACAAGGAAGGCAAACAGGTTGACGACATAGAGATAGAGACCGACGCTGACAGAAAGACCGATGGCTATCCCAAGGTCTTCCTCAAGATATACCTGAACGTCAAAGTCAAAGGTAATGTGAGCGAGGAGGACGTAAAGAAAGCCCTTGATAAGACCATCTACGACCCGGGAACCTGTTCAATAGCCTACATGATAAACAAGGTCGCACCCATTGAGTACAAGGTGGAGATAGTAGGGTAAGATGGCAAAGACTGCTACAAAGTGGACTCTTTCAGAAGAGGAGAGGAAGAAGCTCCTTAAAGTGCTCACCTACGAAAAGGTTCGCGGAAAACCTATCTACTACAGGGATTACAAAAAGGTTCTGAAAGGGGAGCTTCCTCCGGAGGCGGTTATGGGAAGTAGTGGATTGCAGGCTTATCTGATAATGCTCTTGATTAAATTCTTGCTAAGCAAGCTTGACGAGGAAAAATTTATACTTCTTTCAAACGAGCTTGGCTTCCTTTACGGAAAAGGATCCTGGAGAAACCTTGATATAGCTGTATTTGAGAAAGAAAAAGTAAAGCCCTATCTTATGCAGGATAAATTAATTCCCGTCCCTCCAAAGGTGGTTATAGAGATAGATACAAAGGCAGACCTCTCAAGATACGGAAGTTTTGAAGATTATGTTCATGAAAAAACTCAAGATTTGTTAGATGCGGGTGTTGAAGAAGTGGTATGGATTTTTACCAAAACCAAAAAGGTGATGGTAGCGGAAAGAGGCAAAAAGTGGATAGTTCAGAACTGGGATGAGGATTTTGAAGTCTTAGCGGGTATCAAGGTAAACTTAAAAGACCTTATGGAGGAGGTTTCCTGATGTTCAAAAAACTCCTTGTCGCTAACAGAGGTGAGATAGCCTGCCGTATAATCAGGGCTGCCAAAGAGCTGGGCATTGAGACGGTAGCCATTTACAACGAGATAGAGGCAACAGCACGCCACGTGAAGATGGCGGACGAGGCGTACATGATAGGTGTTGACCCGCTGGACACCTACCTCAACAAACAGAGGATAATAGACCTCGCCCTTGAGGTGGGAGCGGACGCCATACACCCGGGCTACGGCTTCCTTGCGGAAAACGCAGAGTTCGCCAAGATGTGTGAGGAGGCTGGCATAACCTTCGTGGGACCCTCCTGGCAGGTCATAGAGCTCATGGGTGACAAGGCTCGTTCCAAAGAGGTGATGAAGAAGGCTGGCGTCCCCGTCGTTCCCGGATCGGACGGAGTTCTAAAGGACGTGGAGGAGGCTAAAGCCCTCGCCAAGGAGATAGGGTATCCGGTTCTTTTAAAAGCGACCGCCGGAGGCGGTGGTAGAGGAATAAGGATATGTAGGAACGAAGAGGAACTCGTTAAGAACTACGAGAGCGCCTACAACGAAGCTCAGAAGGCTTTCGGTTGCGGAGACCTCCTCCTTGAGAAGTTCATAGAGAATCCCAGACACATAGAGTTTCAGGTCTTGGGAGACAAGCACGGCAACGTCATACACCTCGGTGAGAGGGACTGCTCAATCCAGAGGAGAAACCAGAAGCTTGTGGAGATAGCACCCTCACTCCTTCTCACACCCGAAAAGAGGGCACACTACGGAGAGATAGTGGCTAAAGCTGCCAAGGAGATAGGCTACTACAACGCTGGAACTATGGAGTTCATAGCGGACGAGGAGGGCAATCTCTACTTCATAGAGATGAACACCCGTGTTCAGGTTGAGCACCCCGTCAGCGAGATGATAACGGGCATAGACATCGTCAAGTGGCAGCTCAGGATAGCCGCCGGAGAGGAGCTAAAGTACAAACAAGAAGACGTTAACTTCAACGGCTACTCCATAGAGGTCAGGATAAATGCGGAAGATCCTAAAAACAACTTCGCACCCTCGGTGGGAATGATAGAGCGCTACTACGTCCCCGGAGGGTTCGGGATAAGGATTGAGCACGCTGCATCAAGAGGTTTTGAAGTGACACCTTACTACGACTCCATGATAGCCAAGCTCATAGTTTGGGCGCCCGAGTGGGAGATAGCTGTGGACAGAATGAAGGCTGCCCTTGAGACCTACGAGATAACGGGTGTGAAGACCACCATACCCCTGCTGGTGGAGATAATGAAAGAGCCCGACTTCAGGGCTGGCAAGTTCACCACCAAGTATCTGGAAGAGCACCCGCAGGTCTTTGATTACAAGGAGCACAGGGACAAGGAAGACTTCGTCGCCTTCCTTTCGGCGGTAATTGCTTCTTACCATGGACTATAAAACTATTTGTAGGAGGTGATATGAATGGTTGAGGTTGTTGAAGAGATCAGGGAGAAGATGAAGGAATACGAGAAGAAGGGAGTTAAGAAGAAGATACATATATCCGACCTCACGCCCAGGGACGGACAGCAGTGTAAGCTGGCTACCCGTGTCAGGACGGACGATCTCCTGCCCCTGTGTGAGAAGCTGGACAAGTGCGGCTTCTACGCGGTTGAGGTCTGGGGCGGAGCCACCTACGACGTGTGTCTGAGGTATCTCAAGGAAGACCCCTGGGAGAGGCTCAGGAGAATAAAGGAGGTCATGCCCAACACCAAACTCCAGATGCTCTTCAGAGGTCAGAACATAGTGGGCTACAGACCCCGTTCCGACAAGACCGTTAAGAAGTTTGTGGAGAGGTGTATAGAGAACGGGATGACCGTCTTCAGGGTCTTTGACTCCCTGAACGACAACAGGAACATAGAGGTGGCGGTCAAAGCCATAAAGGAACTGGGCGGTGAAGTCCACGCCGAGATAAGCTACACCCGTTCGCCCGTCCACACCTACGAGAAGTGGATGGAGTACGCGAGGGAACTGGCGGACATGGAGCCCGACTGGATATCCTTCAAGGACGCCACCGGGATAATGCCTCCCTTTGAGTGTTACCAGATAATAAAGGGTCTCAAGGAAGCAACCGACGGACAGATACCCGTCCTACTGCACAACCACGACATGAGCGGAATGGCTACCATCAACCACATGATGGCTGTCCTTGCGGGAGTGGACATGCTGGACACCGTTCTATCACCCCTCGCCTTCGGCTCTTCCCATCCGGCCACCGAGACCATAGTCGCCGCCCTTCAGGACACACCCTTTGACACGGAGCTTGACCTCGCCAAGATAGCGGAGGCTGCAGAGGAAGCGAAGAAGATAAAGAAGAAGTACAGGAAGTACGAGACCGAGTATGCTGGCGTGAACGCTCAGGTTCTCATACACAAGATACCCGGCGGAATGATATCCAATATGGTTGCCCAGCTGATGGAGGCGAACGCCCTTGACAAGATGGAGGAAGCCCTTGCAGAGGTTCCCAACGTGGAGAAAGACCTTGGATACCCACCACTCCTGACACCTTCTTCCCAAATAGTCGGTGTTCAGGCGGTTCTGAACGTGATAACAGGAGAGAGATATAAGACCATAACCAAAGAGGTCAGAGACTACGTAGAGGGCAAGTACGGAAAGCCCCCGGGACCCCTCTCCAAAGAGCTCGTGGAGAAGATACTGGGACCCGGCAAAGAGCCCGACTTCTCCATAAGACCCGGAGACCTCGCGGATCAGGAAGAGTGGGACAAGGCAAAGGAAGAGGTCTCCAAGATAATCGGAAGGGAGCCTACCGACGAGGAGATACTCCTCTACATACTCTTCCCCATGCAGGCTAAGGAGTTCCTCACCCTCAGAGAGAAGGGAGAGCTACACCCCGAACCTGTGGAGGAACTGCCAGAGCTTGCGGAGACCGAAGCAGGAAAGGTCGTGGGCGCAGCGCCCGTGGAGTTTGAGATCGTCTATCACGGAGACAAGTTCAAGGTGAAGGTGGAAGGTGTCTCCTTAGAAGACCAGCCCGGCAAGCCCAGAAAGTACTACGTGAGGGTGGACGGAAGGTTAGAGGAGATACAGCTCTTCCCTCAGAAGGAAGCCATACCAGCCAGCGGAGGCACAGCCACAGCTGCTCCCGTGGGAGCGGAAGGCGGGATACCCAAGGCTACCGAGCCCGGAGACGTCACTCCGCCCATGCCCGGTAAGGTCGCCAAGATACTGGTTGAAGAGGGTCAGCCCGTTGAACAGGGTCAGACGGTCGCCATCGTAGAAGCTATGAAGATGGAGAACGAGATCCACGCCCCCATAGACGGCATAGTGAAGGAGATATTCGCCAAGGTGGGAGATCAGGTGAACCCCGACGAGGCGATCCTCAGAATCGTCCCCCACAAGGAGGACAACAGCTACCAGTAAAATAACCCTGTGGAAGAGTATCTAATAAATAGTCCCGAGGAGATGGAAGCCCTCGGGGCTTCCCTTGCAAAAAGACTGAAGGGCAACGAACTTATATGCCTCAAGGGTGAGCTCGGCGCGGGAAAAACCACCTTCGTCAAGGGTCTCGCTAAAGGGCTCGGGATAAAGGAAGGTTATCAGGTAAGGAGTCCTACCTTCACCATAGTCAACGAATACTCAACACAGAAGGGAAAGCTCATACACATAGACCTATACAGGGTCAGGGACTTTGATTACTCAGAGTTTCTGGGTGAGGGTGTGGTCGTGGTTGAGTGGAAGGAGGATAGAGAGGACTGCGACCTCTTCATAGAGATTGAGATCACTGGGGAGGAGCAGAGAAGGGTAAAGCTCTTCAGGAGGGCTTGATCCACCCCTTGAACCTGTTCACTAAACCTTCTCCAACCTCTATCCCCTCTTCGCCGAGCTCCTTTGCGAGCTTTTCCAGGAGCTTCTTGTGTTTCCCGCTCACATTCTTCGGAACCTCTATCCTGAAGGTTATTATCAGATTTCCCCTCCTGCCGTCCGCCAGGGGAAAACCCTTGCCCGGTATGGTCTTTGTAGAACCACACTCCGTCCCCGGCTGGACGAACACCTCTATCTCCTCTTCCTCAAGGGAAGGCACCTTTGTTACACCGCCCAGAACCGCAAGGGGGTAGCTTATGAGCTTCTCCATAAAGAGGTCATTGTTCACCTTCCTGAATACGGGATGCTCCATTAAGAACACCCTCAGGTAAAGGTCTCCTGGCTTTCCTCCGTTAACACCGAAGTGCCCCTTTTCGGGAACCTTGAGGACTTCCCCCTCATCAGTCCCAGGGGGGACGTTTATCTTTATCTTCGCCTGGGTTGTTACCCTTCCTCTCCCGAAGCAGGTTGGACAGGGGTTCTTAATTATGAAGCCTCTCCCTCTACAAACGGAACAGGGTCTCGGGAAGCTGAATATACCGCTGACCCTCCTCCCCTTCCCCTCACAGGCGTGGCAGACGACCGTCTCAGCCTTCCCCTTAACCCCCTTGCCCTCACAGTCCGGGCAGTCTATCCACCTCTCGTACTCAACCTCCTTCTCCGTGCCGAGCCCCGCCTCTTCCAGGGACAGATAAAGCTTCAGCCTTATGTCCTGACCCCTCTTAGGTCTCCTTGCCTTCTCCCTCTCACCCTTGATTATGCTCTCTATGAACTCATGTATGTACTCAACGAAGTCTCTGAACTTGCTCTCGTCCCCGCTCCTGAGTATCCTGTCGTACTCCTCCTTCTTCTCATCGTCGGAGAGAACGTGGTACGCCTCGTTTATCTCCTTGAACTTTTCCTCTGCCTCGGGGTCGGGGTTTCTGTCAGGGTGGTAGAGACGGGCGAGCTTCCTGTAAGCCTTCTTTATCTCGTCCTTTGTGGCGCTCCTCTCAACGCCCAGTATCCTGTAGTAGTCCTTTATGGCTGATCTCATCCGTTAATTATAATTCCCAGCATGGCACGGTGAAGTATGAGGGGGTCATAAATACCCATATCCTCAAAGAGCCTGCCCTCACCGCCGGTTATCACTATGGGAAGTTCTCTCTTGAACTCGTGAACCCACCGCTCCGCGGTAACCTTTATAAAGGAAAGGCTCTCCAGATAGGTGCCCCCCAAGATACACTCCCTCGTACCCTTGCCCAACAGGGTTTCCAGCCTCTCAGGTTTTACGTCTGGAAGTCCCTCCGCCTTCTCCGAGAGTGCTTTTAGCTTCAGCCCAAGCCCCGCAGTGATGAACCCTCCCCTGAAGACACCGTCCAGAAGGAGGTCAACCACCAGGGCAGTCCCCGCCATCACGAGGACAGCATCTTCGGAAATTTGGTCATTAACCCCGTATGCGAAGAGCACCCTGTCAACGCCCAGGGTCTCGGGAGTCTCGTAATCAATCTCAATAGGAACGTCGGAAACCTTTACGAACCTGACCCTGTCGCCGAAAACCTTCATGATCTCCTCGTTCAGGGACTCCTTAACGGAGGAGACGACAACGAGATCGTAATCCCCTGCAAGCTCTCCGAGTTTCCCGTGAGGTAGCCTCCCCATGGGCTTGGGTTTGTCCCCTTCAAACACGCATGCGTCAACGGTGGTGTTCCCTACGTCAAGGGTGAGCACCCTCATGCCTCAGAAACACCCTCCTCTACAGCCTTAAGGTAAAGGAGGTCAACTTTCACCTCTTCTTCTCCAAAGGCTTCCCTCATGGCGTTTCCTACCCTGTCTTTTTTATCCTCGGGTGTTATTGCACAGATGGTAGGTCCCGCACCGCTCAGGAAGACCGCATAGGACCCCGCAGAGTATCCGGCTTCCAAGACTCTATTAAATCCCTTTATAAGACCAGCCCTGTGGGGCTGGTGGAGTTTATCTTCCACAGCAGTCTTGAGGAGTTCGTACCTACCGGTGAGTATGGCGGAGACGAAGAGACTCGCCCTCTGGATGTTGAAGATCGCATCCTTTAGGGATACCTCCCTCTTTATAACGCTCCTCGCCTCTTCCGTGGAGAGTTCAAAGTCCGGAACAGCAAATACCAAAGATAGATCCGATGGGAAGGTGAGTTTGTTGAACGTTAGCTTTCCGTTCTGGACGCAGATCACAAAGCCTCCCACGAAGGCGGGGAGAAGGTTGTCGGGGTGGGGTTCAAACTCAAAGGCTACTCTGATCTTATCTTCCAGACCAACATCAAGGGAGTGGAGCTTCACGCAGGCTTCTATACCACCCACTATGGCGGTCGCTGAAGACCCGAGCCCTCTGGCTGTGGGGACTCTGTTTACCTGTTTGAGCTTGAAGGGTTTGGGACTTACTCCGAAGACCTCGCAGGCTCTCTTATAGACCTTGACCACCAGATTGTTCTCGTCCTTGGGTAGGTCTTTGCCTTCTCCTTCTATTTCCACGCCGAAGGCGTCACCCTCTTCAAATATAAAGGTGTTGTATAGGTTCAGGGCGAGACCGAAGGTATCAAATCCCGACCCGAAGTTGGTTGTGGTGGCGGGAACCTTGAGCTTCATGGAGAATATGATAAGCTACATACCCACGTTGCAGGGAAGGATATAAACTTTAAATTCAAACTTAGGAGGTAAGGAAATGGGAATGCCCACAAGGGAAGAGGTTGAAAAGGTTCTTGATGAGATAAGACCCGCTCTGAGGTTTGACGGCGGAGATGTGGAGCTGGTGGACATTCAGGAGGATGGAACGGTTCTGGTCAGGCTGGTCGGTGCTTGCTCCGGATGTGGAATGTCCGTTCTGACCCTGAAGGCTGGAATAGAGAGGGCTCTCAAGCAGAAGTTTCCGGAGATAAAGGAAGTCAAGGACGTTAATATGGACGTCCCGATGTCCTTCGGGCTGTGAAGTTCTTTTCATAGACTATATTCACGCCCAGTTCCCGAAGGAAGTTTATAAACTCCTTGTAGCGCCAAATCCTGTTGTCGCATAGGACTATGGTGCCTGAGTCTGTCTTTTGTCTTACGAGCCTGCCTACGCCCTGTCTGAACTTGATGAACGCCTTCCTGCGCTGATACTCAAAGGGGTCTTCTCCCACGCTACGCAGGTATCTTATGCGGTGGTAGGTTACCGGGTCTTCGGGACTTTCAAAGGGGAGCTTGGACATTAGTATTCCCTTCTCACCTCTTACGTCTATGCCTGTCCATAGACTATCAAGACCTATCAGAACCTTTATCTTCCCTTCCCTGATCCTCTCTATCAAGGAGTTCAGGCTATCCTCTCCCTGCTTGGCTATGTCTCCCTCTCCATCAAAGAGTTTTAGATGCCTGCGGTTGGTCAGTAGCACGAGGACTTTCTCGTGTAGGTTTCTTATATCTTCGTAGGACTCCTTGAGTTTCTCCTCCCAGCCCTCTCTCTTGGGGTTGGTGTTGGTGATTATGAAGGTTACCTTTGAGTAGTCAAAGTTGTGTCCAAGGCGGTAGAACTCTCCTCCTATGCCGGTGGTGAACTCTATGTCTTCCGGGTCTATGGTTGCGGAGGTGAGGAGAACTCCCTTATAGGAGTGGGGGTCAATTATCCCTCTGGGGAAGACGGGGAATATCTCCATCTTGTAGTTGTAGGTCTGGAGCTTCTTACTCCAGCTTTTGGAGACCTTGTAGCCGAACTCCTCCTTGTCTTCCTCGCAGAGCCTTATGAACTGGGAGAGCTTCTGGAGTTTTCGCTCTATGTAGTCAAGCTTCTTGATCTTCTCTATCAGTCGGTTCTCCTCCTCGTCGGGGTCTTCGTAGCCCGCCTTGAACCTGTCAAGGAACTCTGGTGGGAATAGGAGGGTGCTCTCTAAAAAGCCCTTGAGCTTGAAGCTCACCATGAGTCTACCTTCAAGGAACTCCTCCGCTTCTGCGATCAGCCTCTCCTTTATGTCGGAATAGACCTTCTTTATGGGTTCTGAGAGCTTATCCTTCAGATCAAGGACGTATGGTGAGAGACTCTCAAGGACTACCTCATGCTTCTCCTCCGTAAAGAGGCTCTCCAACCTATCTCTGAAGAAGTCCTCCGGGCTGAGTTTTACCTCCTGACCCGAGAGCTTCTCAAGGACACCTATCAGCTCCCTGAACCAATAGACCGACAGGGCGGATGTGCTCGCAAGGGTTAGATACCTGTCAAGCTCGTGGGCTTCGTCTATGACGAGGACTCTCTCCTCCGTGTTCTCAAAGTCTTTGAGTGCCAAGAGGGCATGGTTCACCACCAAGATCTGAGACCTTGCTTCCCTGAGCTTTACCTTCTCCCAGTAGTAACACTCGCTCCTATACGGGCAGACGCTCCTGTAAGAGGGTGTGCAGTAGTCGTCGTCCACGTTTATTTTGGAGACCGCCTCCGGCGTGCAGGAGCTCAGGGTTAGGTCTCCCTCCCACTGGGTCTCCATCAGATCGGGAACGTCTCCCAGCTCTTCCGCCGGTGGTCTCTCTTTATGCAGTCTGTCAATGCAGAGGTAGTTTCCCTTGCCCTTTATCACCGCATAGCTGACGTCCTCTCCCGTCAGGAGTTTGTAATGACCCGTGAGGAACTCTATATCCCTCTTGAGCTGGTCTTGGAGTATCTTGGTGCCCGTGGATATGATAGCCTTCTGACCGGAGGTTATTAAGGGTATAAGGTAGGCGAAGGTCTTTCCCGTTCCCGTGGGAGCCTCAACGAGCTTAACACCGCCTTCATCTAAGAGGTCACGGACTAAGGCTATAAACTTCTCTTGCGACTCCCTGCGGTCGTATCCTTTGGATATAAGGTATTGGTAGAAGGCTTCAGCATCCATTACAGGACTTTAATATAACCGAAGCCGTTGGACTGGAGCCTCCCTATGCTTCCCACTCCGGAGGGCACTATCTTCACGAAGTCAAAGAAGTTTTCGTACTTGAGCTTCAGACCTCTTATGGTTATGTCGCAGATGTAGAACTCAACCTCAAACTGGGAGAGGTAGGCGAGGCGCTCTTGGGCACGCTTGACGTCTATCTTCTCCTTCTCCCACTTGGTTCCCTTGTGGGTCTTCATGAAGAACTTGACTCCCACTCCGTTCGCCACGAGTATGAGTTTTATCCTGAAGGGGTCAAAGTCGTGAGCGGATAGGTGGTTCCTCATGTTGGTAAGCATGGCGTGGAACCTGTTTTCCTGCGGGAAGTCGCAGTGATAGACCACAGCATCGTCCGTCTCCTTCTGCGGTAAGTCTTCAAGGGTGAGGCGCGGGAGTATATCCTTTTTTTCCTGAGCAAAAGCTCCCCTCATAACGAGAGGTGTTGAGAGGGTTAAAACTCCTAACTTGAAGAAGTCCCTTCTGTCCATGACACACCCCCTTTTTTTCTGTCTAATTTTAATTTAGGGTCTTGGGATAAAAAGAAAAAGGAGGGGGGGAGGGGCGAGCCATGGAGGGGTTCAGCAGTTTTCGCAGGACGCGAAGTTCTTCTTCGCCTCTATAGCTTTCTGGGCGGTTTCAGGGTCGTAAGCCCTTCCCTGCCAGAGCATCGTGTACGCTATCTCCTCGTTCCCGTTCTCGCAGAGCTCAAGGACTCTCTCAAAGAGCTTCTGGAACTGAGGGCTCTGGTGGGACTTCTCATGTTGCTCAAAGGAAGTCCAGAAGGTAACTATGAGAGCTTCCTTATCCTTTAGGGGTGATACCTCTTTGTCCTCAACCGTTGAACCCTCTTTAGAGATCATGCCCGCGTTCATGAGGACGAAGCCTCCTATGAAGCCGTCTATGGAGTGGAAGGTCTTAACGTGTTCACAGAGCTCAGCCACCCTCTCTTCAAGGTCATCAACGGTGTACTCGGGCTTCAGTATTACCCTGTTTATCGTTACAACCCCGTCCGGGGGGAATTGTTCTATCAGTGCCATAACTCCTACCTCCTGAAATTTGTTATCTATTAGGATATTCGTATATAAGAAAATTATTATGACCTGTGTCAAACAAGGGCAAAGGGAGGCATAGAGGACTCTTTGGGAATATAATTAATAGACACTATGAAGATACACGAGGGAGAACTGAAGGCTGAAGGTCTGAGGTTTGCGATAGTTGCCTCAAGGTTTAACCACATGCTCGTGGACAGGCTCGTAGAGGGCGCGATAGACTGCATTCTCAGGCACGGAGGCAGTGAAGACAACATAGAGCTTGCGAGGGTCCCGGGCTCCTGGGAGATTCCCGTCGCCGTTGGAAAGTTTGTTAAGAGAGAGGACATAGACGCTGTGATAGCGCTCGGAGTCCTGATAAGGGGGAGCACACCCCACTTTGAATACATAGCCTCAGAGGTCTCAAAGGGAATAGCAAACCTATCCATAGATGCGGGCAAGCCCGTCTCCTTTGGGATAATAACCTCAGATACTTTAGAACAGGCTGTAGAGAGGGCTGGCACCAAGATGGGCAACAAGGGATGGGAAGCAGCTCTCTCAGCCATAGAGATGGCAAACCTCTTCAGGAAGCTCGCCTAAGTCATGCGTTTCAGAAAGAAAGCCAGAGAGAACAGCCTTATGGTGCTTTACCGATGGGATATAAGGGGCGACTCCATAGACAGAATCCGTGAAGAGTACGTTGAGGAGAAGGGCATAAAGAACAGAGAGATAAGGGAGTACATGGACAAGCTCCTTTCAACGGTCAGAGACAAGCTCCCCGAGATAGACTCTCTCATATCGGAGTACTCCGAAGGCTGGAGCTTTGACAGACTCGGTTACATAGAGAGGAACGTCCTCCGGCTGGGCGTTGCAGAACTGCTCTACGCAGATCCACCGGACCCCGGCAGAGCTTTCAACGACTATCTTGACATAGTCAAGAGGTATGCCGACAGGAAGGCGGCACGCTTTGTGAACGGGATACTTTCAAAGATATATAAGGAGCACAGGGCTACCTCTTCAGCGAAAAGAGCAGGTTGAGTATAAGGGTCAGGAGCACGCTCAGGAGTATAGAGGTAGCTATAGGGAAGTAGAAGGTGAAGTTGTCCCTCTTCACAACTATGTCTCCCGGGAGCCTCCCTATACCGAGGGGTAATTTCTCAAAGAAGATCAGCAGGACTCCCAGAAGGACCATAACCACCCCGAACAGCACCAGCATCTTGCCAACTTCTGACATATCTATAGTTTACAGCGTTCTTCTATGAGGGTGTTAAAGGCTTCACCCCTCTCCACGTAGCTTGAGAACATATCAAAGGAGGAACACCCGGGAGAGAAGAGGACGAAGTCCCCGGGCTCAGCCACCCTCAGAGCCGAGTCAACAGCCTCTTCAAGGGAACTCATAGTTTTTATATTAGAGCCACCGCCGAAGGCGGTCTTCATGGACTCCCTCGTCTCGCCTATCAGGAAAGCCAGCTTCAGCTTTCTTTCCGCCGTTTCCCTGAGGGGCTTAAAGTCAGCTCCCTTGTCTTTGCCCCCCGCTATGAGTATCACGCTCCCGTCAGGAAAGCTCTCAAGGGCAGCCTTCAAGGCGTTCGGTGTCGTTGACTTTGAATCGTTGTATATCTCAACCCCTCTCCACACCTTAACGAGCTCCATCCTGAAGGGAAGTCCCCTGAACTCCCGAAGAACCTCTCTTATGTCCTCGGTGGACACACCCTTGAGGCGGGCTATTATTGAAGCTACAACGGCGTTCTTAAGGTTGTGGGCGCCTTTTAACCTAAGGTCTCCCAGCTCAAAGAGGAGCTCCCCCCTGAAGAGAACCCTTCCCTCCGCAACTACGACCTCCCTGTCAACCACCACCCTGTCGGCTTGCGTGGGTGTGCTCAGCACTTCATCCTGTAAGGAACCTGCTATAAAGGTATCCCGGGGCTCTTGACGCGAGAATATGTTGTGCTTACTCCTCAGGTAATCTCCAAGGTCTGGGTGCCAGTCAAGGTGGTCTTCGTGAAAGTTCAGAAACGCCCCCACGCTCGGTCTGAAGGTGTTTAGAGTTCTGCCCTGGAAAGAGGAGACCTCCACCACAGCGGTGGACTTAGGGTCTGACATGACCACTTCCGATAGGGGAGTTCCTATGTTGCCCGCCTCGTGAACATCTTTGATCTTCTTAGATAGCATCAAACTGGTCAACCTCGTCGTCGTGGACTTGCCGTCAGTTCCCGTTATAGCCACCACATCTCCCTCAAAGAACCTGTAGGCGAGCTCAAGCTCTCCAATTACCTCTATGTCCCTCTTCAGGGCTTCCTTCCAGAGGGGGTGTCTTGGGGGTACTCCCGGGGACAGGACTACCACATCAACGGAGTCTATAAATTCCTCCCAGCTGTCCCCTTTTGCATCGTCCCCAGAGTAGACTTTACAACCTTTCTCTTTTAGAAGTTGAACAGCGGAGAGTCCACTCTTCCCGAGTCCCCAGACAAGGTAGGTTTTCATCGTTTTGTGGAGGCGACGGGCGGATTCGAACCGCCGTAAAAGGGATTTGCAGTCCCTCGCCTAGCCGCTCGGCCACGTCGCCTGTTATTTATAAATTTAATCACACCAGCTTGCGTGAGTGCAGTCGTATTTATCCTGCCAGGAGCTGTTATAGGGGTAGAATCTTCTGAACTGGCACTTTTTCAGAGCAAGGGAATTTACAGGACAGTTGAGATCCGGGTTACCGTCCCTGAAAGGCGTTCCACCCATGCACCAGGGAGTATCGAAGGGGCAGGGAATGCAGATCCACCTTCCCAAAAACTTAAAACATATTGGAGAGTGAAACACCTCTTGAGCGTTAAGCCGGAAGTCGGTGTAGCTTGCGGAGCCTCTCGTGAGACGAACCCAACCCTCATAAGGAAAACCGGGTTCAATAAGCAAAGCGTTGTAAGTTCCGAAGGAAAAGGCACAGTCACCACCTGAGCTTTCGTCCACGCATGTTGTGGGGCAATCGTCGTACCACTCAGGTAAGCTCGATTGAGAATAACAAGACGTAAAGTAATCGTTTTTCGCAACGAGGTCATGTTCGTACCCAGGTTCTTCAACCGACCAGTCTCCGGGATTGTTCCACTTAATTACATTGTATACAACGGTATCCGTTCCAGTGTAAAAAATATCTCCCTCGTTGGGAAAATAAGTCTGAGGAGGTGGTGTCTTTCCTTCCAAAGAACGCTTTTTCGCACCTTCAATAGACTTCTTAAAGAACTCAAGCCTTTTTTTGTAAAAGCCTGCTTTTATATAGAACTTTTTAAAATGCTTGAGGAACTCTTTATTGCTTTTGTGCTCCGACACTGCCTTTTCTATCATCCGGTATAGCTCTTCCGGTTTGGCGTTCTTGACCTCAGGAAAGAAGTAATACTGACTGTACCTTTTCGGTCTGAAGTAATAAGGCACATACTTAAGAAAAGCTGTAAAGAGAGAAAAGTAATTCACACTGACATCCTTTACCAGTTTACTTTCTTCAAGGCAGTTCACATCATCGGTCTTGACAAGAACCGCATAAACTATAGGTCCCCCGCTCTTGATGTAAATATAACTCTCCCTTTGCTGATAGTAGTTGTTTACAAGCCCTCTTACAAGTTTAAGCAGTTTTGGATACCTATTCAGGTCTTCAACTTTGAGCAGATTGTTCTCCAGAATGATTTTAAACCCTGCCACATCTTCAAAGTAACCGATTCTGTATCCACCCACGAGGCGTTCCCTGATCTTTTGAAAAAAATCTCGGGGTTTGTACCATTCCCTTTCTGCACCAGATCCTCCACCACCGTAAGGTGATGCATACCACATGGATCTTATCTTCGCGTTGCACTTTTCAAGTAGCTTTACTATGTCCTCATCCGGAGTAAGCTTTCCAAAACCTACCGCCACCTCAACCGCGAAGGATACACCTGTTAGGAAGAGAAGAAGAGCCATCAGCCTCACGACTCTCACCTCCCCATTTATATATCAAGAGCGGGCGACGGGACTCGAACCCGCGACCTGCGGCTTGGAAGGCCGCTGCTCTACCAACTGAGCTACACCCGCTTCATGGTGGAGGGGGCAGGATTCGAACCTGCGCAGGGCGAAGCCCGGGGGATTTACAGTCCCCTGCCTTTGGCCGCTCGGCCACCCCTCCTACCAGCTCAAAGCTGGCGGCGGGACTTGAACCCGCGACCACGGGATTACAAATCCCGCGCTCTGCCGACTGAGCTACGCCAGCAGACACAAAGGATAATTTTAATTTAAGGTCTCTCCGGCGTCAAGGAGAAGACTTTGAGAAGGGCATTCTGTAAACTAATCTTATAGGAGACGATTAATCTGTCATGGACTTCAGTGTGAGAAGGAGAGCTATACTTGATACCGCTGGCAACCTGTTCGCCTACGAGTTTTACCTTGAACCCCTGTCCACCAGCGAGCTTCCCGAAGATATACTGGAAAACAAGGTCGCGGTCATAACCATAAGGACTCTTGCAGAGTATGGGCTGAAGAGGGTAGGGGAGGGTAAAAGGGTTTTCATAAAGATGCCCATAGACACTATGTTAGTGAAAGCCTTTGAACTGCTGAGCCCCCAGCTAACGGGGTTCAAACTGACACCTGCGACGGTCGGTTTAGGTAAAACCGTGTACACGAGAGCCCTTGAGAGTATAGAGAAGCTGAGTCTTGAAGAGGCAGTTATATCAGTCCACTACGAGCTCTTGAAGCAGCACCCGGACATAATCCAGTTCGCAAACATAATAGAGTTCAACGCAGGAACGGCAGAACCGGCGGACGTTCGCAAGGTAGAAACCGTGGGCAAGAAGGTTCTCGTGAGTGGCGTGGACTCAAAGGAGCTTTACGACAAGTTCGCAGACCTTGTAGACTACGTTGAAGGTGATTTCGTTGGAGCTCACGAAGAGCTACAGCAGATAAAACTTGCACCCTTCCTAAAGAGCACACTCTTAAGGTTGCTGGTCTTGATGAACACAGCCCAAACGCCAAACGAGTTTGCGAAGATTATAGAGACCGACGTGGGGTTGAGTGCAAAGCTCCTTCGCTTCATAAACTCAGCCTACTTCGCCCTCAGGAAGAAGGTGAAGAGCATAGAGCAGGCGGCTGTCTACTTCGGGCTTAAGAACATAAAGAACTTTATACTTGTGCTCGCCATAAACGACTACGCCACGGTTGAAAACCCAACGCTTTGGAGGAAAGCCCTCATAAGGGCGAAGCTTATGGAAGAGCTCTCCAAGAACGTCATGCCGGACAACACCAGCGAAGCGTACCTTGTAGGGCTCTTCTCCCTGATAGACCAGATCCTTGATGTGAGGATACCCGACTTCCTCGTTGAGGTTAACGTTGATGATCTTATAGTGTCAGCCTTCGTTGATAAGAAGAGTCCGCTGGCTAAGCTCCTGAGCATGGCTTCCCTATTGGAGGAGAAGGAAAGAGAGATAAAGGGAGCGAAAGGCGCCGGTGAGTTCAAGTTCCTTGATAGCATAGCCAAGAGCGTTAAACTCAGTCCCGAAGAGGTGCTGGACGTAGCCAGGAGAAGTTACATGATGGCTGACACGGTTATACACCTTTGATCTTAAAGTTCTCGTTTCTGAGCATGTCTATAAAGCTGTCAAGGGTAATCGGCGGGGAGAAGTAAAAGCCCTGAGCTTCATCGCACTGCCACAGCTTCAGGAAGATCAGCTGCTCCTCGGTTTCCACTCCTTCCGCGGTAGCCTTCAGCCCGAGGTTGTGGGCTATCGCTATTATAGTTGTGGCTATGGCGACATCGTTCGGGTCGGAAATAACGTCCCCTATGAAGGACCTGTCTATCTTCAGCTTGTCCACCGGAAAGTACTTCAGATAGTTCAGGGAGGAGTAGCTCGTCCCAAAGTCGTCTATGGCGATAGATATCCCCATCTTCTTGAGCTCTCTGAGGACACGGGCAGCCTGCTGTTTGTTCTTCATAAGGACGCTCTCAGTTATCTCTACCTCCAGGAGGTTGGGATCAAAACCCGTTGCGTTTAGTATATCCCTGAGCTTCTCCAAGAAGTCCTCTTCGGATATTTGCTTGGCGGATATATTAACCGCCACCTTTAGGGGGAACCCGTTCTCAACGAGTCTCCTCCCGTCCTCACAAGCTCTCCTGAGAACCCAGTATCCCAGAGGGACTATAAGATCCGTTTCCTCCGCGACGTGCATGAACCTGCCAGGCAGTATTACCCCCCTATCCGGATGGTGCCACCTTATCAGGGCTTCTACGCCCACTATGGTGTTCGTCCTGAGTTCAAACTGGGGCTGGTAGTAGAGGACGAACTCTTCCCTCTCAAGGGCATCTCTGAGCTCAGCCTGAAGGGTAAAACGCTCACTCACCTTGAGGTTCAGCTCGTTGGTGAAGAACTTAAAGGAGCTCTTCCCGAGCTCCTTGGCGTGGTGCATCGCAATGTCGGCGTTCCTGAGAAGCGTCTGGGGGTCTCCCCCGTCTATGGGGTACAGGCTTATACCTGCCGTAACGGTGACGTATATCTTCTGTCCCTCTATGAAGAAGGGAGTGGTCACGCTGTTGATGAAACCGGAGACTACCTCCTCCACGTCGTCTATACCAGCTATTGACTCAAGGACTACGACGAACTCGTCACTGCCGAAGCGAGCCACCATCGTATTGGGAGGAAAGTGGGAAGTCAACCGGTGGGCGAACGCCTTGAGCAAGCTGTCCCCGACCTCGTGCCCAAGAGTGTCGTTTATAAGCTTGAAGTTGTCTATATCAAAGAACACAACAGCAAGCTTCTTGTTCTCGTTCTTAGCCTGGAAGAGGAATTGGGAAAGGTGGTCGTAAAGCAGAGCTCTGTTTGGCAAACCCGTAAGGGCATCGTAGTAGGCTAAGGAGCGCAGGCTCGCCTCAAGGCTTCTCTTATCGGTGCTGTCCAGGAATATGGCTATGTAGTTCTCCTCGTCTGCCTTCACGAGGGTGGTTTCGGCGGTAAAGGGGCTTCCCCCCCTGCTCACACCCCAGACCTCCCCTCTCCACACACCCTCCGAGAGGAGTATGTCACGAACCTCGTTGAAGGAAGGGTAGCCCTCCCACTTGAAGTCAAGCTCTGATAGGCTCTTCCCGTAAACGCCCTCCCGTCCCAACCCCGTTATCTTAAAGAAGGCTTCGTTTGCACCCCTTATTATCCCCTCTTTGTCCACTATAAGAACGCCTTCGCTCACATGCTTGAGTATCTTTGACATGAGGGAGAGCTTCTCTTTCAGTTTTTTTATCTCTTTCTTGAGCTTATCTTCTCGTCCCATCTTTACAAGTTTAGATTATCGGCAGATGCACGGGCGCTTTAACTTATAATTCTTTCAATGCCTTCCCTGCTCCTTGAGGTGTTCAAAAACAGGCTCTCCTCGGTTGCAGAAGAGATGGGCATAGTTCTCCAGAGGACTGCCTTTTCACCCAACATAAAGGAAAGGAGGGACCTATCATGTGCCCTCTTTGACAGGGAAGGTCGCCTTATAGCTCAGGCGGAGCACATACCGGTTCACCTCGGCTCCATGTCCATGTCCGTCAGGGAAGCCATATCGTCTCTACAGATGAACGAGGGAGATATGGTGATCCTAAACGACCCCTACCGGGGTGGAACACACCTCCCGGATATAACCTTGGTGGCACCCGTGTTCTACCGGGGGGAGCTCATGTTCTACGTGGCCAACAGAGCCCACCACGCAGACATAGGGGGTATGTCCTCGGCATCTATGCCTCTGTCAAGCTCCCTTTTCCAGGAGGGGCTCGTCATACCGCCGGTCAAGCTCGTTGAAAAAGGTGCTTTCAAGGAGGAGGTACTATCCCTACTTAAGGCGAACGTAAGAACTCCCGAAGAGAGGCTTGGAGACCTGAGCGCCCAAGTGATGGCTAACAGGGTAGGCGTGGAGCGCACGTTTTCCCTCATAGAGACATACGGAGAGGACATTAAAGGTCTCTGCAATGAACTCCTCGCCTATTCCGAGCGGCTGATGGTAAGCGCCCTGTCAAAACTTCCCAACGGAGTGTACAGATTTGAGGACTTCATAGAGGACGACGGGTACGGAAGGGAGGACATAGCCATAAGGGTCAAGCTCAAGGTAAAGGACGGACGAGTTGAGGTGGACTTCTCGGAGAGCGATCCCCAGACGGAGGGACCCATGAACGCCGTCAGGGCAATAACCCTCTCCGCAACTTACTACGCCTTCAGGTGCCTCCTTCCAGAGGACAGCCCAACAAACGAAGGCTGTTTCAGACCCATAGAGGTGGTAACCCGTAAAGGCAGCATACTTGATGCGGAGTTCCCCGCGGCGGTGGCCGGCGGCAACGTGGAGACCTCCCAGAGGATAGTGGACGTGGTTCTCGGGGCGCTCTCAAAGGCGCTTCCCGACCTGATCCCCGCTGCGAGCCAGGGCACGATGAACAACGTGGCGGTGGGGGGAACAGACCCCCTTAGGGGAGGTAAGTTCACCTACTATGAGACCATAGGTGGGGGCATGGGTGCTTGGTCTGGAGGAGACGGGGAAAGCGCAGTCCACTCCCACATGACTAACACTATGAACACACCCGTGGAAGCCCTTGAGCACGCCTACCCCTTCCTTGTAAGGGAGTACTCCGTAAAGAGAGGCTCTGGTGGAAAGGGGCTCAGGAGGGGCGGAGACGGGATAGTTAGGGAGATAGAGTTCCTGTCGGACGTTGAGGTTACAGTGCTCTCGGAGAGGAGGAGGATCCCACCCTACGGACTCTTTGGAGCTCAACCGGGAGAGGTGGGAAGGAACATAGTGATAAGAGATGGGCAGAGAGAGTTGATGGGCGGAAAGTTCTCTCTGAGGCTGAAAAGGGGCGACAGACTTAGAGTGGAAACCCCCGGAGGAGGAGGCTATGCTTAAGCTGGGAGTCCTCGTTTCTGGAAGAGGCTCAAACCTCCAGGCTCTCATAAACGGGATAGAGGAGGGGAAGATTGATGCAAGTATAGAGCTCGTGCTCTCGGACAATCCTGAGGCGTTTGCACTGGAGAGGTGCAGGAAGCACGGGCTTGAACACGGGGTCGTCAGGAGGAAAGACTTTTCTACGAAGAAAGAGTTTGAGGAAGAATTAGCTATTAAGCTGAAGGAGAAAGGGGTGGAGCTCGTGGTGCTCGCGGGTTTTATGAGGATTCTGTCGGGCAACTTCCTGAGGCACTTCCCTGACAGGGTGATAAACATACACCCCTCCCTTATACCTGCCTTTCAGGGTCTCCACGCCCAGAGGCAGGCTGTTGAGTTCGGAGTGAAGTTCTCTGGATGCACGGTTCACATAGTTGACGAGAGCGTTGACGGGGGTCCGGTTATCGTTCAGGCTGTCGTTCCTCTCCTGCCCGAGGACACGGAGGATACGCTCTCCCAAAGGATACTTGGATACGAACACAGGATACTCCCCCAGGCAGTCCAGTGGTTCGCCGAGGGAAGGGTTAACATTAAGGGAAGGCTCGTTGAGGTCAGGGAAGCGAGATATGGAACTCTGCCGGTAAACCCAGAGCTTGAGAAATTCTGAAAGGAATATAATTTTTATCTGTCATGGTTGAGATAATAGTTGCTCCAAACGCGGGCTTCTGCTTCGGTGTTAAAAGGGCTGTCAAGCTGGCGGAGGAGTCATCGCATATAACAGGGCAGGGCGCCAGGGTGTTCACCCTCGGACCCATAATACACAACCCTCAGGAGGTAGGGCGCCTTAAGAGCATGGGGGTTAAGCCTCTGGAAGACGAAGAGCCCCACGAGGGTGATGCGATAATAATACGCTCTCACGGTATACCCCCTGACAGAGAGAGGGAGTTGAGAAGTAAAGGTCTTCAGGTGATTGATGCCACATGCCCCTACGTCAAGGCTGTCCACGACGCGGTGTGCAAGCTCGCAGAGGAAGGTTACTTCATAGTCCTCGTGGGAGAGAAAAACCACCCAGAGGTCATAGGCACTCTCGGGTACCTTAAGGAGTGCAAAGGTGAGGGCGTAGTTGTTGAAAGCATGGACGACCTGGAACCCGTCCTCAAACACGAAAAGGTAGGCGTCGTATCCCAGACAACCCAGAGCGAAAAGTTCTTTAAAGAGGTGGTGGGGGAGCTTGCCCTATGGGCAAAAGAGCTCAAGGTGATAAATACCATCTGCAACGCCACCTCCGTTAGACAGGAAGACGTCTATCAGTTAGCACCGCAGGTTGATGTGATGATAATAATCGGTGGTAAGAACAGCGGTAATACACGGAGGCTATACAACATAGCAAGGTCCCTGAACGAAAACTCCTACCACATAGAAACTCCGGAAGAGCTAAAGAGCGAGTGGTTTGAAGGTGTTAAGAGGGTGGGAATAACTGCAGGAGCTTCAACCCCAAGCTGGATAATAGAAAGCGTTAGGAGTAAAATAGAAGAGATATGCAGAGAGCTCTCTTACTGCTCCTGAGTTTGCTGACCTTCCTGTACGCGGGCAGTCTTTACGAGCAGCTCATCAGGGAACAGATAAGGGGTATACCTAAGGATAAAGCTATAGTCGTAGGTAAGGGAAACAAGGAGCTCATAACCGTCATAAATCCTGACTGTCCCCACTGCAGGGCTGAGTGGAAGGAGCTCCGAAAGCACCTTGACAAGCTCAAGGTATACGTCTTCATATTCCCCTTCAAGACGTGGGGCGAGGAGAACCTCAAGAAGTCCTACTACATAGCGTGCTCAAAGGATAAACTCAAGGCGCTGGACGAGGTGATGCTTGGCAGGATAGATGGGAAGGTGCCCAACGTGGGTAAGTGTGACCTCATAGAGGAACACCTCAAGGTTGTGGAAAAACTGGGCGTTAACGGAGTTCCCTACAACATAATCCCTGAGAAGAACAAGATAATAGAGGGCTTCTCCAAAGACCTGATAAAAGAGCTCGGAATAGAAAAGTGAGAAGAAAAGAGCTCGGCGAACAGACGAAGCGAACCATACTTCTAACCGCAAAGAAGCTCTTCGTTGAGAAGGGGTACTTCAACACAACGATAAGAGACATAGCGAGAGCTGCCGGGGTCAGCACAGGGGCTGTCTACCACCACTTTGAAAGCAAGGAAGAGATAGCGGGATTCATATACAGGGAAACACTGGAAACCATAAAGGAGAGTATAGAGGACGCCATAGAATCGGGCAAAACCGCCCAGGATAGGGTCAAGGGCATAGTCAGGGCTCTCTTAGAGCTTGCAGAGAGAGACAGATACACCATGGAGTACGCCCTGTACGTGAAGCACAGGGAGATACTTGATATACCTGTATGTTCCGCTGAACCCTTTGACCTGCTCAAGGAGTTCTGTAGGAGGGAGATAAAGCTGGGAAACCTGAAGGATATGGACGGAGAGGTTTGCGCGGTGTGCCTGACGGGTGCCCCTGTAAGATTGATGCAGCTCAAGTGGGATGGAGCCCTGAAGGGGAGCTTAACTAAGTATGCGGAGGAAATAGGAGAGTGTATATGGAACTCCCTGAAGAGATAAAAATTTGTTTTTCTGTATTTACATACCGAGCGTTCGGTATAAATTAATTCGTAAGGAGGTGTGTGAGATGAAGACCCTTGCTATGGTGGTTCGTCAGGATGCCTACGACCTCGTACTGACTCCATTAGCCTTTGCCTACCTCGGCGCGGCAACCTACGACGAGGTAAACATACTCTTCGTGAACTGGGCTGTGAGGCTTCTATCAAAAGATGGTGTTCAGGCTCTAAAGCCTTCTGCAGACCATGCCGGAACCCCAATAGAGATGATAGAGGAACGGGTTGCCTCTGCGGGACTCCCCTCCGACATACACGAGATATTCAAGAAGCTTAAGGAAACCGGAAAAGTACACCTATACGGGTGCAGCTTAGCCGCCCAGATATTCGGTGTGGGTGAGGAAAACCTCATCCCCGAAGCGGACGGCATAGTGGGTGCCACCTGGTTTCTAACGGAGAAAGCTGAGCCTGCTGCCGTATTCATGCAGTACTGAGATGGACAGAGAACTCTGCAAGAGCTGCGTCTATTACTTCAAGAACCTGCCAAAATCCGCCTACCCGGAAGAGGAGTGGAAGGTTATAGAGGAGCTCCAGTGCTCCATAGATGCGAAGCCTGGAGACGACCTATGCAAAATCTTCAGGAAGAGCTCGTGCTCTTTGGTAAACCTTGAAGGAGGAGACCCATGGGAAGATTGATACTCGCCTTGATCTTACTCTTCTCCCTGTCTCAGGCTCAGGATGTTTACAAGGCGGTCTTTGACTGCGCGGTAGGAGACCTTGACTGGGTGAGCAAGCGGATATCTCTTATACGCAAGACTGCGGACTCACTCATACGGGAGGGAAAGGACTACAGCTTCGTTCTAACGATACACTCCCACTGCATAGGCATAGTGGAGGGCAACCTAAAGAAGGTTCCACCCAAGAAGGCGGAGAAGATAAAGTTTATCCAGAGCCAGCTCCAGACCCTAAGGGATCATTACGACGTTGAGGTAAAAGCCTGTGATATAGCCCTAAAGCGCGGGAAGATAAAGAAGATGCCCAAATTCATTGAAAGGGTTCCAAACAGCTGGATAACCCTCATAGAGCTTCAGAACAAAGGCTACGCCTTCGTCCCCTTTTGAGCCTTGTAAAATAATCTTTCATGATTGACATAGAGCTCATAAGGAGAAAGCCGGACTACGTCAAAGAGAGGCTCAAAACGAGAGATCCAGAACTTCCGGGACTGATAGACCAAGTGCTTGAGCTTGACTCCCGCAGGAGAAGTTTGCTCACAGAGATAGAAGCTCTCAGGGCTGAGAGGAACGCCAGAAGTAAAGAGATAGGCAAACTCCGCCTAGAGGGAAAGGACACCACTCAGATAGAGAGCCTCGTCAGAGAACTGAAAGCAAAGATAGATAAGCTTGATGAGGAGCTGAAAGAAGTTCAGAGAGAACTCAGGGAGTTGATGCTCCGGATACCAAACCTACCCCACGAGAGCGTCCCCGTTGGAGAAGACGAAAGCGAGAACGTTGAGGTTAGAAGATGGGGAGAGCCTAAAGAATTTACCTTTCAACCGAAACCTCACTGGGAGCTCGGTGAGAAGCTCGGCATCCTTGACTTTGAAAGGGGCGCAAGGCTTTCAGGAAGCAGGTTTACCGTGTTAAAGGGCTGGGGTGCTCGTCTGGAGAGAGCCCTCATAAACTTCATGCTTGACCTCCACAGAACCAAAGGCTATGAGGAGGTGCTGCCGCCACACCTTGTTCGTCCCGAAGTCCTTGAAGGAACGGGACAGCTCCCGAAGTTTGAGGAAGACCTCTACAAGTGTGAGAGGGACGAGCTTTACCTTATACCAACCGCAGAAGTTCCCCTGACGAACCTCTTCAGAGGAGAGATACTGAAGGAGGAAGAGCTGCCTATATACCTGACAGCCCACACGCCCTGCTACAGAAGGGAGGCTGGTTCCCACGGAAAGGACATAAGGGGGATAATAAGACAGCACCAGTTCAACAAGGTAGAGCTCGTGAAGATAGTCCACCCGGACACCAGCTACGATGAGCTGGAAAAGCTTGCCGCTGACGCTGAGGAAGTTCTCAAACTCCTCGGGTTACCCTACAGGGTCGTGGAGCTCTGCACTGGAGACCTCGGATTTTCGGCAGCGAAGACCTACGACCTTGAGGTCTGGTTTCCATCTCAGGGCAAGTACAGGGAGATCTCTTCATGCTCCAACTGTGAGGACTTCCAGGCGAGGAGGATGAACACCCGTTTTAAGGACGAAAGGGGAAAGAACAGGTTCGTCCATACCCTCAACGGCTCAGGTCTCGCCGTGGGCAGGACACTCGCCGCCATACTTGAGAACTACCAGAGAGAGGACGGGAGCGTTGAGGTTCCTGAGGCTCTCAGAGATTACCTCAAAGCGGACATCATAGTACCGGGTTAAAGTTCTTCGTAATGCAGCCCGGCTCTTGCGTTCACCTTCCTCGGGTATCTGTAACCGCTCCTGACTCCCATACTTCCTATCTGTACCGAGAGGACAAGGGTGCTGTCCGAAAACACCTTTATCTCAAGACCGAACAAGGCTGTAGCCCTGAAGCTAATAAAGGGCAACGCAAAGCTGACCTCCGACCTGTAAGGAACGTACTTTTCACCGTAGGAAGCCTTTCCGAAGGCGTAGCCCACACCGACCTCCCAGGAACCCCTTCCCTGCCAGAAGTCACTGTAAAGACCTCCCACCACATCAACATACCCACCGGTTCCAGAGGAGTTAGAGTTGGAGTCCTTAAATGAGAGGGAGGCTATGCCTATACTTCCACCCAAATACCCGTAGGTGAAGTACCTCCTTCCACCGAAGGAAAATACGGAGATCGCCCATCTGTCCCTGTCCTCAGGGGCGTTCTCCACACTGAACTTCGCATCTTTGGGAACGGAAACAAACTCAGAGAAGGCTATGTAGGCTCCCAGACCCTCTTTGAAGAAGTGCCTGTCCTCAGGCTCAAAGTACCTCCTATTTACGGGTCTCCCCTTTCTTAGAAAGAAAGAGTCCTCAACCAGCTGAAACTCCTCACTATCATCGTTGTGTCTGATGAAAACAGTGTAGCTACCTTCGGCGAGTCTTCCCTTGAAGCCCTTCTCTCCCTCAGCTATGAGATGTCCTGCACGGGTTTCAAGGGTCAGCGTCGCATCGCCTTCCACCTCAAGCTCAACGTCCTCTGTCTCTGCTCTCTCAAACCTTTCAGCGACATAGGCGTCATACCCCGGCTTCACGTAAACGTCCTTTTCCACGTAGCCGTACACCTTGCTTCCAAAAACCTTCAACTTATAGGTTCTACCCTCCTTGAGGGTCAGGTTAATCACGTTTGGAGTTTTACCCGTTGAAACGACACCCTGGTTTTCACTCTTAAGTTCGTAATACAGCCCCTTGGGCTCGGTATAAATGTATACGTTTGAACTCCTCTTCTTCCTGAGATAAGCTATAAACTCCCATCGGTTGGCAAGCCTCGCATACACACGTATTGGCTCTACAAAACCGAGCCCAGATAGCTCTACGCTTCCCTCCTGGGATGTCATCGTTATGTGCTCCCTGCCCGTCGCATCTTCAAGGAGCAACTCTAAAGCCTGAACGGGACAAACGCCGAAGGCGTCAACTATGTAAATACGCTCCCCCGTGTAGGCAACCCTTAACCTGCCCCTTATAGCCTCTTTCTCTGCAGATATAAAACCTCCTACGGTAGTTATATCGCCTTTAACAACAACCTTCTCTTCGTAAAGATCCCTCACGCTGGATATGTCTGACAGCTCCTTAAGCAGCCTTGCTTTAACGCCAAGGTCGTCTGTGCTCTCCAATAGGTCTATATACGCAAACACATCAACCTTCCTGGCAAACTTCTTGTGGAGCTCTATAGCCCTTTCCTTTTTTATCTTCATCGCTACGTAATAGTAAGTCTCTCCGGTTGAAACCTTGCCGGTTTTGAATATCTCATTGCCTCTAAACTCTAAGTAAGCTAAGTTGGTGGACATGAACTCTTTTACCTGCTTTACCTCCTCACTTACATCCTCATGAACGTAACTTACCACCTGTCTTATCCTCTTCTCAAACCTGACAGACACTACACTTATAACCCTCTCAGCCAGTTCTCGCTTTGCATTACGCTCCGCTTCGTTCAGCGTGCCGCCTATACCGACTGTACATACATACTCCTCCTGAAAGGGTGTGCACAGCTTAAGCTCAAGATCGCTCAACTCCCTTAACAGCTGGTAGTCAGACTTATGGGCACAACCGGAGAGAGAGGCAGTGCACACTACTCCCAAGAGTATGATCACCCTTCTTATAGCTGAGGCAATCCCTCCACCACGCATATTTATCTATAACGATCTTTGATGGGAGTATCTGACAGCTTAAGCCCTATCTCTCAAACACCTGCCAGGGCTTATTTTCTGTAAACACCTCTACCTTATTTATATCTTCAGCCACCTCTTTTGGAAGTTTGAGCTCCTCCCTAACGATGACCTGAATGCAGAGTCTATCACTTTCTTCCCTTTTTAAGAATATTTTGAGAACCCCATCTTCCACCGAGTATCTTTCAAGGGTGTAACATGGGTTCGGCTTTGGATAGGTTATAGGCACAAGGTCAGTGTCTTCCGGCATAGAAAAGACATACCAGAAGGTCAAAAAGACCGTAGCAATTAGCTTCCAGAATGGGAGCATAGTTTTAAGATATTACTATGTCTACGATAGTTATTTTATTAAGCTGAATTCAGAAACACTATAAAAGATATTTTTAAAACCCCCGGCACCGACCTACTTTCCCGTGCCGCGGTCCGGCACAGTATCATCGGCGCTGGAGGGCTTAACTGCCGGGTTCGGAATGGAACCGGGTGTTTCCCCTCCGCTATGGGCACCGGGGAACCTGCAACTCAATAGGTCTTCCTCTCCTCAGGTAGGTATGCAAGTCGAACGGGCGATTAGTACCGCTCGGCTTCACCCATTGCTGAGCTTCCACCTGCGGCCTATCAACCCGGTAGTCTTCCGGGGCCCTTCAGGGAGCCCTTATCTTGGGGTGGGCTTCGCGCTTAGATGCTTTCAGCGCTTATCCCGTAGCAGGATAGCTACCCGGCGCTGCTCCTGGAGGAACAACCGGTACACTAGAGCCTGCCCCGTCCCGGTCCTCTCGTACTAGGGACGGACCCCCTCAAGGCTCCTGCGCCCGCGGCGGATAGGGACCGAACTGTCTCGCGACGTTCTGAACCCAGCTCGCGTCCCCCTTTAATGGGCGAACAGCCCAACCCTTGGGACCTGCTTCAGCCCCAGGATGGGGGGAGCCGACATCGAGGTACCAAACCTCCCCGTCGATGTGGGCTCTCGGGGGAGATTAGCCTGTTATCCCCGGAGTAGCTTTTATCCGCTGATCACCGGCCCTCCCACATGGAGCCGGTGGGTCACTAGGCCCGGCTTTCGCCCCTGTTCGACCTGTCGGTCTCACAGTCAGGCACCCTTCTGCCCTTGCACTCTACGGCGGATTTCCGACCCGCCTGAGGGTACCTTTGGGCGCCTCCGCTACCTTTTAGGAGGCAGCCGCCCCAGCTAAACTGCCCACCTGACACGGTCCCCGCCAGGGGTTCACCTGGCTGGGTTAGAACCTCAGCCTGCCCAGGGTGGTATCTCACCGGCGGCTCCACCCGCCCCGGAGGGCGGGCTTCCCAGCCTCCCACCTATCCTGCGCAGGACAGGCTAAGATTCAATGTCAGGCTGCAGTGAAGCTTCACGGGGTCTTTCCGTCCAGCCGCGGGTAGCCGGCATCTTGACCGGCATTACAATTTCGGCGGGACTCTCCTCGAGACAGTGCGGCACTCGTTGGGCCGTTCATGCAGGTCGGAACTTACCCGACAAGGAATTTCGCTACCTTAGGACCGTCATAGTTACGGCCGGCGTTTACCCGGGCTTCGACCCCGAGCTCATCACCCGGGGCTTTAACCTTCGGGCACTGGCCAGGCTTCAGACCACATACATCCCCTTTCGGGTTTGCGTAGTCCTGTGTTTTTGGTAAACAGTCGGCACCGCCCGGTCACTGCGACCCACAGGAGCTTCGTCCGCGAGGGACTACACCCCCATGGGCACCCCTTCTTCCGAAGGTACGGGGCCAATTTGCCGAGTTCCTTGAGGAGAGTTCCCCCGACGCCTTGGGCTCCTAACCCAGCCCACCTGTGTCGGTTTCCGGTACGGGCAGCGATGCTTCAAAGCCAGCGCCATTGTTTCTTGGCAGTGTGGCGTCACCCGAGTTGCCGCATCGGCTCTCGGGGTTATGGAGGCGCGGATTTGCCTACGCCTCCCCCCTACTACCTTACACCCGCATTCCATAGCGGGCCCGGGTTAGCCTCCTGCGTCACGACTCTGGCTCCACATCGCTGGCGCGGGAATGTTGACCCGCTTCCCATCGGCTACGCCTCATCGGCCTCGCCTTAGGGTCCCGGCTAACCGATGGCTGATTTCCATTGCCACCGAAACCTTGGGCTTCCGGCGGGCAGGTTTCTCACCTGCCTTCGCTCCTACTCATGCCAGGATTCTCACTTCCCTGCAGTCCACCACGCCTCACGGCGTAGCTTCAGCCCACAGGGAACGCTCCCCTACCGCCAGTACCCACCGGAGTGGATACTGACCCGCGGCTTCGGTACCGGGCTTGAGCCCCGCTAAATTTTCGGCGCCCACCCCCTCGACCGGTCAGCTGTTACGCACTGTTTAAAGGATGGCTGCCTCTAAGCCAACCTCCCGGCTGTCTTAGGAGGTGGACTTCCTTTACCACTTAGCCCGGATTTTGGGACCTTAGCCGGCGGTCTGGGTTGTTTCCCTCTTGTCCACCGGAGCTTATCCCCCGGAGACTCACTACCGTCCTACCTTTCCCGGTATTCGGAGTTTGGCAGGGTTCGGTACCCCTCTCGGGGCCCTAGCCCAACCAGTGGCTCTACCCCCGGGAAGGAACGGACGACGCTGCACGTCGATGCATTTCGGGGAGAACGAGCTATCACGGGGCGCGATTGGCTTTTCACCGCTACCCTCACCTCACAGGACGGTTTTGCAGCACCGACCCCTTAGGGCCTCCAGCCGGTTTTACCCGGCCTTCACCCAGGGCAAGGGTAGATCGCCCCGCTTCGCGTCTGCCCCCAGGGACTTAAACGCCCTATTCGGACTCGCTTTCGCTACGGCTTCGCCTGACGGCTTAGCCTAGCCCCTGAAGACAACTCCCTGGCTCATTCTGCAAAAGGCACGCAGTCGGGCCACAAGGACCCTTCCACTGGCTTGTAGACCCGGGGTTTCAGGTTCTATTTCACTCCCCTTCCGGGGTTCTTTTCACCTTTCCCTCACGGTACTATACGCTATCGGTCAGCCGGTAGTACTTAGCCTTGGAGGGTGGTCCCCCCAGATTCCCACAACCTTCCACGTGGGCCGTGGTACTCGGGAACACGCCCCAGGGAGACTCCACACCTTTAACCTACGGGGCTTTCACCCTCTACGGCACCGCATTCCAGCGGACTTCGGTTAGGTGGGAGTTTTGTAACTCCCCGAGGAACCGGCGGATTCCTCCGGACGTGTCCCACTACCCCCTGTGGGCTAAGGCCGCCGCCATGGCACCCACAGGGTTTGGGCTATGCCCCGTTCGCTCGCCGCTACTAAGGGCGTCTCAATTGATTTCCTTTCCTTCCGCTACTAAAAGGTTTTGCTTCGCGGAGTGTGGCCTCCCGCATAAGCGGGATGACAGGCTTATCGCCTGCCGGGTTTCCCCATTCGGGCATCCGGGCCTCAAAGGCTCTTTGCGCCTCCACCCGGCTTATCGCAGCTTAGCACGCCCTTCATCGCCTCCGGCTGCCGAGGCATCCACCCCGAGCCTTTACTAACTTGCATACCTACCATACTTGGAGAGGAAGACCTATTCAGTTGCCAAGGAGCCAATGGAGATGGCGGGACTTGAACCCGCGACCTCCTGCTTGCAAAGCAGGCGCTCTCCCAGCTGAGCTACATCCCCTGATGTGCCCCCAATATGGGCCTCCCAGGATTCGAACCTGGGACCTTGCCCTTATCAGGGGCACGCTCTAACCGACTGAGCTAGAGGCCCTGCCTTGCAAACAACTCAATAGGGGGAAGGAACCCTCTCTAAATGGACTATACAGTGATGAGAAAAATTCTCCGTTATAAAGGAGGTGATCCAGCCGCAGGTTCCCCTACGGCTACCTTGTTACGACTTCGCCCCAGTTGCCAGCCCTGTCATCGGCCCCTGCCTCCGGCCCGAAGGCCGGTTAGCTCGGGGACTTCCGACAGGACCGACTTCCGTGGCGTGACGGGCGGTGTGTGCAAGGCCCGAGAACGTATTCACGGGGACATCGCTGATACCCCGTTACTACCGATTCCGGCTTCATGTGGGCGAGTTTCAGCCCACAATCCGCACCATGACCGGGTTTGAGGATTAGCTCCCCATTGCTGGGTCGCATCCCATTGACCCGGCCACTGTAGCGCCTGTGTGGCCCCGGGCATAAAGGGCATACTGACCTGACGTCATCCCCACCTTCCTCCGGCTTATCGCCGGCAGTCCCTCCAGAGTGCTCCCTCGCGGGTAGCAACTGGAGGCAGGGGTTGCGCTCGTTGCGGGACTTAACCCAACATCTCACGACACGAGCTGACGACGGCCATGCACCACCTGTGCCAGGGTTCGCTCCAGAGGAACGAAAACCCTCCGCTTTCGCAGAGGTGACCCTGGCATGTCAAGCCCGGGTAAGGTTCTTCGGTTAGCATCGAATTGAACCAGACGCTCCACCGGTTGTGCGGGCCCCCGCCAATTCCTTTGAGTTTCAGGCTTGCGCCCGTACTCCCCAGGCGGGGCGCTTAACGCGTTAGCTGCGAGCCTGCCCCAGAGGGACAAGCCCTAGCGCCCATGGTTTACGGCCAGGACTACCCGGGTATCTAATCCGGTTCGCTCCCCTGGCTTTCGTCCCTGACCGTCAGGACAGCCCCAGCAGGCTGGCTTCCCCTTCGGTGTTCCTCCCGAGATCTACGCATTTCACCGCTACCCCGGGAATTCCGCCTGCCCGGGCGTGCCTCAAGCTCCGCAGTTCAGGATGCCGTTCCGCCGTTAAGCGGCGGGCTTTGACATCCCGCTTACGGAGCCGGCTGCGGACGCTTTACGCCCAGTGACTCCGCGCAACGCTCGGGACCTACGTATTACCGCGGCTGCTGGCACGTAGTTAGCCGTCCCTTCCTCTGGAGGTACCGTCAAGACCGTGAGGTATTAGCCCACGGTCCCTTCGTCCCTCCTGACAGCGGTTTACACCCCGAAGGGCTTCTTCCCGCACGCGGCATCGCGGGGTCAGGCTTTCGCCCATTGCCCACGATTCCCCACTGCTGCCCCCCGTAGGGGTGCGGGCCGTGTCTCAGTCCCGCTGTGGCCGGCTACCCTCTCAGGCCGGCTACCCGTCATAGGCTTGGTAGGCCGTTACCCTACCAACTACCTGATAGGCCGCGGGCCCATCCCCAGGCGGGAGCTTGCAAGCAGAGGCCCCCTTTAACTAGGAAGCCTTTGTGGTTCCTAGCTTTATGGGGTATTAGCCCCGGTTTCCCGGGGTTATCCCCCTCCTGGGGGTAGGTTACCCACGTGTTACTCACCCGTTTGCCGGTCGCCAGCACCCTCCCGAAGGAGGGTCTGCTGCCCCGCGACTTGCATGTGTTAGGCGTGCCGCCAGCGTTCGCGCTGAGCCAGGATCAAACTCTTCATGGAAATAGGGCACAAGCAATTAAAAACTTTTTGGATTCAAAGAACCCCCATTCGCGAGGATTCCTTCCCCCTATTCAGTTGCCAAGGAGCCAGGCGAGCCTCTCTGGACTCGCTACCTTTCAAAGCGGTCTATTAATATAGCACCCTTTTTCGTGGGTGTCAACCCTTTTAGAGCCTGTTGGAAAAATACCCAAATTACGGAGGGAAAGGGATAACAGACTCATATACGCCCTCAAAAGATTAAGACCCAATAAAAGGAGCTTGTACAGAAGAATGAGATTGTAAAGAGCAAACCTCGCAAGAACATACAGGCTCGCCGTGTGAAAGTCCCTGACACAATCCCTGTCCCCAAACCTGTTCTTCACTATCCCTATTACCTGCTCTACCCTGTACCTGTTCTTCCTATATACCTTCTTCCTCCTCTCATAGTTATCTTTTGCCCACAACCTGATTGAATGCCTTACCCTTGTGTGAGTTGTGTCCCTGACAGGCACTATCGCATACATGTTTAGTCTCTTTACCTCCCTCAGTATATCCACCTTCCCATAGTAGGCATCCCCAAGAAAATATCTCGCCTTGAACTTAACGTCTCTGAGCATGGAGCTCAGAAGCCTGCATTCGTCTGAATAGGCTCTTCCTGCATTCACTCCCACAACTACAGCTTTTTCCTTTACCACTCCTACGAGTACTTCTGTCTTTACGTGTGACCTTACCTGTCTTATCTCTTTGCCTTTCATCCACAGGAGCCTGAATGTGTCTGAATAACCAAATCCCGTTCCATCTGCTATGAGGCAGTGAAACTCCCTGGCTTTCAGTTCTCTCATTATCTCTTTTGCTGTTGTATGGATCAGCTCCTTAAGGCAGGAGTTTTCAATTTTCCTGAATCTGTACCACAGTGTAGTGTGGTCTGGGGTGTTAGGTAAGATGTCTTTGAGTCTTTGTTCTAAGTCTCTGAGCGACAGGTTTTCAAGGACTTTAAGGAGCAGGGCAAAGAGGATTATGTGGTCCGGGTATGTGGGTGATCTTCCTCTCTTTGGGTTTGTTGTTTTTGTTAAGTCTGTTATTCTTTATCCTCATACTATTATTCTCTACTTCCTCTTCCTCAATGCTTCAAGTTTTTTAAAACGGACTCACCCTTTTAGGAGCCCTTTTGTAAAATCCCGCTATTGAAGAACTTAGAGCAAATCAACATTGTGTAAAAAGCTGAAGTAGTGGGAAAATACATCAAGCCTTACTTTGGAATTATGTTAACTCCCCCTCAGCTCGCCTTGGCGAGCTTGTTGTAAAGAACCCTGTCTTTTTCCACGATCTTCTTTGTCTTCTCCTTGAGCCTCTTTCTGCTCTTTTTGCTTACCGCCCTGAAGATGCTTGAAAGAAGCCCAGCCATGTAATTCACTATATAAAGGCTACCGGTATAGTCAAAGACGAGTTTGCCTCGTATTTCAGAAAGTTATAGGTCTGATCTTATGTTTTTGAAAACATGGACTTTTTCGGTGAGTCGCTGCTGGACTTTGAATTATAATGCTTTAAGCCTTTAAAGGGAGGTGTGCCTATGTACAAGTCTATGTTGTTTATACACATACTGTTCGCCATGGTGTGGATAGGGGGTATGGTCTTCAACCTGCTCTTTCTGCACCCAGCGATGAGGGATGTTAAGCCAGAGGAGACCAGAACTACCGTAGCCCTCAGAGTCTTGAAAAGGTTTTTCCTCGGCGTCTGGCTTTCCATAGCCGTCCTCTTTATAACGGGCATGTGGATGTGGCACTCCGTAAGAATTGATTTCAACACAAACGTGCTGTTTCACATAAAGCTCTTCATTTACGGAGTCATGGTGCTGAACTTCTCTTACATATACTTCTACCTGTTAAGAAAGCAACTGCTCAAACACATACCGAACTTCGTATGGATCAACCTCGTGTTGGGTGTGTTCGTCACCCTGATAATTACCTACATAAGGTAGCATGGAGGGCTTTCTAAACGCCCTCCCCTCGCTCTTCCTTAACGCCCCTTTCCTTGTCCTGATAGGGCTTTTGACCCTTGGCGAGCTTACAATCCAGGTAATAAAGGTCAAGCTCTCACCATCGTGTGAGGTGTACTCCTTAATAAGGCTCTTCTTTTTCCTGCTACTTCTGTCCAGTTTAGGTCTATGGCTAAGGGGGGCTGTCAGAGACTTTCTTCTTGTGAACCTCGTTCTTACGGAACGTGTAGATTTATACGTGAACGGGGCTGTTTTAGTCGCCACCTTAGCCTTCAGCCTTTTGGAAGGGCTTGAGCTCAAAGGATGTAGGGAAGAAACTACGTAACACTGAGCCTCTTAGCGGTCGGGTTTGGGGTTATGACCGCCTGGACTACGGAGTCCTCCAGAGCCTTAAAGCCGTGAAGCTCTTCAGGCTCATAAAAAACTGTTGAGCCTGCTTCAAGGATCTCTTCTCTGTCCTCTTTACCAAGGTAGAAGCTAAGCCTACCCTTCAGGACTGAAATGAATACGCTTGAGGGAGACCTATGGGGCTTTATCTCCTGTCCAGCTCTCAGGAAAAACCTTATCACCTTGGCGTTGGCATCCTCATAAGCGAGCTCTCTGGCGGGAGAGTCCTCGTTGTACTTCTCCTCTAAGGGCTTCACCACAGACATGTTAAACCTCCTTAAGCTTTTTCAAGAAGTGGATAAAGGTAATCTTTACGAAGGCAAACAGCAGAAATAGGTAGGGAAGTACGGACAGCTTGTTTAAGGGGTAGAACAGGGAGTCAAGCGCCACAAACATGGTAAAGGCTACTACAGCCTTTTCCAGAAAGGAAGGGTAGCCCTGCTCGTCTATAAGCTCGTTTACAGCTGGAACCTTGCCCTCCTTCTTTGAGGAAAACTTCCAGTTCCACATTATGCGGGGGAAGAGGTGGGACATACCTCCGAATATGGTAAAGGCTGTGAAGCCGTAAACGAGGAAGTCTATGTGGAGCCTGAACAGTTCGGGAAGGACGCCCACGTGGGAAGAGATAAAGGTTCCGAGAATTAGACCGAAGGGAAGAAACACCAGAGCGAGGAAGAAGGTCTTCACTACGTAAGGCAGCGGAGAGGGCATACGCCTTTGCATTACTAGCCCGTAGAGTATGTATATGAAGTAAAGGGCAACTCCCAGTTCAAGGAGAGAAGCTAAAGATATGAGCTTATAGCTCATGAAGAAGAAGGAAACCAGAAGAACCAGCGTGGAAGCCTGCTTTACGTAAAAGAGCCTCTGGGCTTTCCTTATGTTCAGGGTCTCCATGAGCAGCATGGGCACCCAGGCTATCTCAACCCCGTAAACGGCGTTCAGCATAGAACCCACCGTGAGTGAGTGAAGGGCAAGCTGCAGAGGGACAACCCCAAGGTTGAAGTGCAGGGCAAGGAGAATAGAAGACAGGGCAAGGTAAAGGGCGGACACACCCAGAAACCTAACGGTCACAGGCATCCAGTTCTTGACGTTAACCAAAGAATGAATAAAGAAGAGAACGTAGGAAGCAGCAAGCAGGAGGGAAGCTTCCCTGTACACGCCCAAGTAAAAGAGCGAGAACGAGACCAGAACACCCGCAAAGACAAGATAGGAGAGCTGGTGAAAGGAGAGTTTTCTGTTCTGGGAGTTCGGAATTATCTGATACATAGCCCCCAGGAGAGTGTTCCCTACGAAGCCGAACACGAGCACCACGAAGAAGAGGACTGTATCGTAATCCACGAGCTTCAGAAACAGCGAAAGGAGCAGGTTGAGTACGGCGAACAGAAACAGAGGGGGAGAAATTTTAGACACATAAAACATGCTCTCCTCCGATAAGTAATCAATTATTTACTATAATCCTTTTGCACCCCAAGGTCAATAAGTCCTTGTTAAGTGTTTATAAGCCAAGTGTAGTAAATAGATGTTTATTTGGTGTATATTTAATATCTATGGAGAAGAAAGTTACTCAGGATTTCGGAAACGCCTGGGAGTATCAGGGCTGCATGATCCCCAAAGACCTATACTACGACATAGAGAATCAGGTGTGGCTCAGGGTGAACGAAGACGGCACAGTGACCATGGGTCTTACGGACGTAGGTCAGACGAGAGCTGGCAGGCTGCTCCATGCGAGGATAAAACCGGTAGGGACTAAGCTTAGGAAAGGGAAACCCATAGCGACCCTTGAGAGCGGCAAGTGGGCTGGTCCGGTTCCTGCCCTTGTGGAGGGCGAGGTCGTGGAGATAAACCAGCGTGTGGCGGATGACCCAAACTTCATAAACATTGACCCCTACGGCGAAGCATGGATAGTTAAGGTCAAGCCCACAGACCTGGAGAGAGACCTTAAAGACCTCGCCACGGGTGAGGAGGCTCTTGAGAAGATGAAGGAACACATAGACGAATGGGATATAGTATGTATGAGGTGTATGTGATATGAGTGCACAGGACAGACATGTAATACTGCTCGTGTCCCAGTGGTGCCCCACATGCCCTCACGCCGATGCCCTCTGGAGGAAACTTCAGGAGGAGTACGGCTTCAAGTACGAGGTTCTTGACATAGCCACGCCCGAAGGGCGTTACTGGGTTAACAAGCTCATGGTGAGGAGCGTCCCCTCCTCCGTTGTGGACGGAAAGCTTGCCTTCGTGGGCGTCCCGGAGGAAGGCGAAGCCCGTCAGGTTATAGAGCAGGGCGTTCAGACCGGCTGAGTCTATCTCAAATCATACAATCCTCAGAGGGCACAGGTAAAATTTATCGCTATGAAGGTAAAGATAAACGGAAGGGTCTTTGACATACCTAAAGGTGTCAGGTTCGGAGAGCTTAGCCACGAGATAGAGAAGGCTGGCATAGAGTTCGGCTGCACGGACGGGCAGTGCGGCGTCTGCATAGCGAGGGTATTAAAGGGACTTGAGTGTCTGAACGAGCCCTCCGAGGAGGAGGAGGAGACCCTCTGGAGGATAGGCGCCGTTGACGAGGAAGAGAGGCTCACCTGTCAGCTCATGGTAGAGGACGATAGCTGTGAGGAGATAGAGATAGAGTCCGAGGACTGATGACCTACAAGGCTGTTCAATACCAGAAGGAGGTCCTTGAGGGAGGGAAGGTAAAAACCCTCAACCTCGTTCACGGGGAGGAAGAGTTCCTCGTAAGAACCCTGATAGATAAATTGAAAAACAAGTTTGCAGAGAACTTCACGCTCACGTGGGGGGACGAGCTTGAACTGGGAGACCTCTACGAGCTCTTCTCCGAAGGAAGTATCTTCTCAGCCACCACAGAGAAGGCCGTGGTGATAATGAAGTTTGACGAGTTCCTCAAGAAGCTCGGAAGGAAGAAAAAGAACACCGAGAACCTCACCGACCTGCTTAAGAACCTAAAGAGCACCAAGCTCTTTGCTGTGGTGGGGCACAAGCTCACGGCTCAGGAGCTATCACGGGAGCCCTACAAAACCTTCTCAGCCCTCGGAGATATAATTCTCGCTGACAGGCTGCCTACCAAAAGGGTAAAGGACATAGTCAGGAAGAAGTTTGAGAGGGAGGCAAAGGGTATAGAGGAGGAAGCCCTGGACCTTCTCGTGGAGATGTGCGGTGGCAACCTCATGGTTCTCAAACACGAGAGCGAGAAGCTTATAGCTTACTCAGAGGGCAGGAAGGTAACCCGCGAAGACGTCAAGAATGTGTGTTTTCCATGGGAAGACCACACCCTGTTTGACCTTATAGACAGCTTCTTTGAGAGAGACGCTGAAAGGACGCTTCGCGTTCTCAGGGACGCATACAGAAAGGGGACACCCCCCATACAGATATTAGGCATGCTCTCCGGATACGTAACCAAGCTTTACGTAGTTCAAGAGCTTCTGTCTGAGGGAGAGAGACTTGATAACGCCCTGGAGAAGGTGGGCGTGAAGCACCAGTTTGCCAAGCTGAAGTTCAAAAACTATCTGGACAAGACTCCCAAGGAGAGAGCCAGAGAACTCCTGGAGGCTCTTTACAGGCTTGACTACGCCATAAAGGTTGGCTTTGCAGACCCCCAGAGGAGTGTGGAAAAGTTCGCCACCGATTACACGCTCCGTTGATTATCTTTTATTTCTATGAAGGTAAAGCTGCGGAGGTTTACCGGGAGAGAGTTCGTAACAACCGAGTACGAGGTAGAGACGGGCGAAAACCCCACCGTCCTTGAGATCCTCACCAAGATAAAGGAGGAGCTTGACCCAAGCCTGTCCTTCCGAGCCATGTGCAGGGCGAGTGTGTGCGGAACCTGTGCGGTCAAGGTGAACGGGGAACACAGGCTCGCCTGCAACACGAGGGTAAACGGGGAGGAAGTCCTGATAGAGCCCGTGGACGGATACATCCCCATAAAAGACCTGGTTGTCTCCCATGAAGAGATATACGACGGTCTCAGGAGGGCACGGGTGTGGTTTGTGCCAAGGGAGGAGAACTTAACCATTACACCTCAGGAGCTCAATAAGACCTCAAGGGCGTGGGACTGCATACTCTGCGGCATATGCAACAACGTCTGCCCTCCCCTCCTGGAGAAGCGGGATTTCGGGGGACCTTCCCTCTTCACTAAAATTTACAGGATTCTTGAAGACCCGAGAGATAGCCTGGGTGAAGAGAGGCTCAATGGGCTCACAGCCCTGAACGCCCAGAACTGCGTTCACTGTAGCAACTGCAACCTGTTCTGTCCAAAAGGGTGTATGCCTGAAAGGTGGATCACCGTTATAGAGGGAAAGCTGACCCAGAAGGGCTATATTCAAAAGAAGACGGAGGATTTCGGGTTTTTAGGGTTTTAATATAGAGCTATGGCGGAGGCTACGGGAAGAGAGCTTTCAAGGGCGGAGAAGGCTGCGGTCTTGCTGATGTCCCTTCCTCCCGATGTGGCGGCGAACATACTGAAGGAGCTCACGGAGGAGGAGATCCAGAAGATATTTCTCACAGCGGCGAGGATAAAGGACATATCCCCCGCCGACATAGAGGCTGCCGTTCAGGAGTTCCTTGAAGACTACAGCTTCGTGGCTACCCAGTACTCAAACCTTGAAACTTTACTGGAACAGCTCCAGGGGATACTGCCTCCCGAAGTCTATGAAAGGATAAAGAGCCTTCTGGGTTCCGCAGGGGTAGCCGAAGGGCTTGAGCAGCTTGAAAAGATAGACACGAGGGTTCTCGTGGGTCTTATAAAGAACGAGCACCCCCAGACCATAGCGGTCTTGCTCTCACAGCTTTCCCCCAGGAAAGCCTCCGATATACTCCAGTGGCTGCCCGAGAACCTGAGGTTTGAAGTTGTCAAGAGGATAGCTACGCTGGAGAACGTCTCTCCCCAGTTTTTGAGAGAGCTGATAGAAACAGTAACGGAGGAGATAAAGGCTCTCGGCATATCGGGAGGCATAAAGAAACAGGAAGGGGTGGCTATCGCTGCCGAGCTGATGAACATGCTTGATAAGGAGTCCGCGGAAACCCTACTGAGAAAGATAGGCGAGGAAGACCCCACCCTTGAGGAGAAGATAAGGGAGAAGATGTTCACCTTTGAAGACATTCGCAAGCTTGACAACAGGGCGATAATAGAAGTCCTCAAGGCTGTTGACAAAAACACCCTCGTAATAGCCCTCAAGGGGGCTCCCGACGACATAAAGGAGAAGTTCTTCTCAAACATGTCCAAGAGGGCTGCAAAGATAATGCAGGAGGACATGGAAGCCTTAGGACCTGTCAAGAAGTCCGAGGTTGAGAAAGCCCAGAAGCAGGTCGTGGCAATAATAAGAAAGCTCATAGACGAAGGAAAGATAGAGCTCGGCGGAGAGGAAGCCTATGTCTAAAAACTTCCGCCCTCTGTTCGGTTTAGAGGCACCCGAAGGGTCTGAAGAGTTCAGAAACGAAGTCCACAAGCTCCTTGAAGAGAAGAACAACCTGGAGGAGGAGCTCCGGAGGCTTGAGGACAAGTTAAAGAGCCTGGAAGAGGAGAACCGCACCCTTCTAAAAGAGCTAAAGTCCCTCAGGGAAGAGCTGGCTCAGAAGAGTTCCCGTGTGGAGGAGCTCGTATCGGAGCTCGTTGATGCGAGGCTGAAGAAGTCCATAGCCGAAAGGCTGACCTCCCGGATCCAGGAGAGCCTTGATAAAGCTAAGGAAGACCTAAAGGAAGACTTCCTAAAGCTCTCTAAGGAGATCGTGAAGGAGTTCCTAATGACGGACGTCATCCCCAAGGAAGATATAGTTACTAGGATCTTGGGAGAGGTCTTTGAGAGCAGCCTTGACCTGAAGGGTAGCGTTAAGGTCTTCCTGAACCCGGCGGACATGGAGCGGGTCTTTGACTTCATAGCGGGCATAAGGGAGAAGCTCAGCGAGAAGGTTGACATAGAAGTTCTCGGAGACGAGAGCCTGCAGCCAGGAGAGCTGAGAATAGAAACACCCAAGTTCGTTATAGAGAGAAAGCACGGCGAGATAATAGAAGAGGTCATGAGAGAGGTTCTTGGACGTGTCTTTGAAGGGAGTTAGGGTTTACGGGAAGGTAGTAAAGGTCAGCGGAATATACCTTGAAGCCTACAACCCAGGGAGTGCAACGGGAGACCTGGTAGAGATATTCCCGTCCACAGGCAAGAGCATATACGGAGAGGTTATAGGTTTCAACGAGGACAGGTGTATAGTCATGCCCTACGGCAGGCTCTCTGGCATAAAGCCGGGGGACAGAGTCCTCATAAAGAGCGAGCACGTATCAACGCAGGTGGGCAAGGCTCTTCTCGGAAAGGTCGTGAACCCCTTCGGGGAGCCCTTAGACGGCAGTATGGTGTTCACCGCAGAGAGGCTTCCCATAGAGCTTTCAAGCATAAATCCCCTGGAAAGGGAGAGGATAACGGAAATATTTGACACGGGCGTGCGCTCCATAAACGCCATGTTCACCCTCGGCAAGGGGCAGAAGGTAGGTATATTCGCGGGGGCTGGAGTTGGAAAGAGCACGCTGCTCGGCATGATCACCAATTACAGCAACGCCGATGTGGTCGTGATGGCTCTCATAGGTGAGAGGGGAAGGGAGGTAAGGGAGTTCGTGGAAGACGTCCTCGGGGACGGACTGAAGAAGAGCGTGGTCGTCGTTTCCACGGCTGACGAACCTCCGGTGGTAAAGGTCAAAGGTGCGCTCAGCGCAGTGGTTCACGCGAGGTTCTTCGCCTCCCAGGGGCTTGACGTTCTGCTCGTGATGGACTCCATAACGAGGTTCGCTATGGCTCAGAGGGAGATAGGTCTCGCCGCCGGAGAGCCTCCCACGCTTAAGGGATATACACCTTCGGTCTTTCACATGATGACCAACATAGTGGAGAGCTGTGGAAACTTCACCAGAGGTGGAAGCATAACGGGCATTTTCAGCGTCCTAGTTGAAGGGGACGACATAACCCTTGATCCTGTAGCGGACGCCCTCGTGGGCGTATTCGACGGGCACATAGTTCTCTCAAGGAAGAGGGCTAACGCCGGTCTCTTTCCGGCAATAGACCCGGTCAAGAGCCTCTCAAGGCTCATGCCTAAGCTCGTCAGCGAGGAGCACATGAGGATGGCTATGTACGTCAAGGAGCTCCTCAGCTCTTACGAGTCAATGGAAGACCTCGTCAACCTCGGTCTTTACAAGAGGGGTTCAAACCTCGCCGTTGACAGGGTGATAGACAACAAGGAGCTGATAGACGGCTTCTTCAGGCAGGACTACCGGGAGGGGGTGTCCTTTGATGAAAGTCTTCAGGGGCTTTCCAGACTCTACGCAAACCTCAGGGGCGAATCAGCTTGAGTCCAGCCTTCTCAAACTTCCTGTTGAAGGATATCACCTCTTTCACCTTCTTCTTCTTGGCTTTGGCAGATTTGAGCGAGTCCAGAAAGCTAAGCTTAGTTGAAGAATAGGTCTTCACGGCGTTCTGTATCACCTCTCTGTTTTCTATTGAGAATAGGCTATCAAGGAGCACCGTGTTCACAACCTCGGCGACAACTTCCCTCTCCCATCCGTAAACCTGCTCAAGGTAATAGACAAGCTCCAGAATCACCTCCTCCGTCACGAGGAGCTTCTCCTTCTGCTTTTCCATCTCTCTGAAGAGGCTGTCTATCCTGTCCACCTCCTCCTCAGAGCCCGAAAAGAACTCCAGCAGCACGGCAGTGTCCAGAAGCTTCATGATAATGAATTTTATCAAACACTGAAAAATGTCAATACAAATTTCGTAAAATGACACTTGAAAAATTTTGACATGTGCCGATATTAATACACAGCCATGGATGAGATAGTCAAGGTTATGGCGAGAGGCTTGATAGCACTGCCCAGCGACATAAGGAAGAAGCTGGGGGTAAAGGAAGGCGACATACTCAAGGTTGAGGTAAAGGACAAGGAGGTAGTCCTCAAGAAGGAGAAGAGGATATACGACCTCAAGGGAGCCCTCGCCCAGAAGCAGGCGAAGACCCAGCAGAAGAGCTTTGGAGAGATACTCGCAGAAGAGCTCAAGAGAAAGCAGGGGGAGAAGTGATGGTGGACACGAGACTGGACGTAAAGCCGCCGGAGCCCAAGATAGTCGGTCCCGACTACGTTCAGTCCTTTGACAATATGTCCGCCAACGAGTTTATGAAGATATACCTTGAAACCCTCAAGTTCCAGGATCCCTTCAAGCAGCAGGATCTTTCCAAATCCCTTGAGGACGTGGTCAAGCTGAACCAGGTCAAGTTCTACACGGACATGAAGGGCTTCATGGACAACTTCGTAGCCTGGATGAACCAGGTGACCTTCATGCAGACGATAAACCTTATAGGAAAGGAGTTCGTCTTTGCCTCCGACACCTTAGATACGGTGAAGGGAGGGGAGTACTACATACTTTCGGGAGAGAGGGTGAGGGGGGTTACAGCGAAGATATACGACGGGGAGGAGCTCATTAAGGAGGTTGAGATTGACCTTGAAAGGGGCTTGAATCTTCTGGACACAAGCGCCCTTCCCAAGGGGCAGTTCACGGTGAAATTGTTCAAGGGGGATTACGAACTACCCGGCTGGCAGCTCGGCTTCAAGGACGCCGTAAAGTCGGCGGGCATAGTGAACGGAGAGCTGATGTTAGACCTGCTATCGGGAAGACAGGTTTCCTCTTCCCAGATCATCTATACAGGGGGTTGAGAGATGTTAAGGAGCTTCTTCAACGCCGTTACTGGAATGGACGCTTCGCGTTTCTGGATTGACGTAACCTCCGATAACCTCTCCAACGTAAATACGGTAGCCTTCAAAGCTCACAGACCCCTGTTCCAAGACGTGATATCTTCGGTCACCATAGGGCTGAACGTTGTGACCGGAACTATAAAGTCCACCACCTACGGAGCGGGTGTGGTGGTTGACAGCACCCAGAAGCTCTGGAACATAGGGAACTTTAAGCAGACGGGGGTGAACACCGACCTCGCCATACAGGGGAGAGGGCTCTTCATACTTAAAGACCCTATAACCGGAGCCAACCTGTACACAAGAGATGGGCAGTTCAGACTCAGCAGGGACGGATACATGGTCACCTCGGGGGGCTTCTACCTCCAGGGCTTCAGGCTTAATGAGGCTGGCGAAGTTGTAGGGACAGGTCTTGAGAACATACACGTTGAGCAGCAGCTCCAGCCAAGACCTACAGGACAGATGTCCTTCCTCCAGCCCACGAACCTGAACGCGGAGGCTATACCACCTACGGTCGCCTTTGACCCAACCAACACAACCTCGTACAACTACAAGTACACTATAACCATATACGACTCTCTCGGAAATGAGTACCAGGCGGACGTTTACTTTAAGAAGGCAAGCACGAATGAGTGGAGGGTCTTTGTCCTAAGCGATTACGACGGGGACGGAAACCTTGAAAACCTTATATCAAACGGATACAGGGCTGGCTTTGAACAGTCTGGCACACCCCTCAAAACCTACAACTACCAGACCCTCATCTTTGACCCCGCGACGGGAAAGATAGACGAAGATGATACCCAAACGGCAAACCCACTCGCTTTTAATAGAGTTCCTCTAGGAAACAAGAACTACTTCTTCCTTCAGATGTTTGACGACACAAACCGTCCTTCCGATGTTACCACAGGTGCAACGCAAACTCTGGATACCTCCTCCGGTGGTACCTTAGGAAGTGCTGTTGAAGGGCTTACTACAACGCCCGGCATGATATTCTCCATAGGAGACGAGCTAACCTCGGATACGGACACGAACCTCATACAGAACTCTTACGCCAACCAGTTTGCATCGGACTTCGTTATAACCCTTGAGCAGAACGGATACACCAAGGGAGACCTCATAGACGTCTACGTCCTTTCTGAGGACGGCTCCGTGGTTGGGGTCTACTCAAACGGGAAGTCCCTCCCCCTCTACAGGGTTGCGGTAGCTGTGTTCACAGACCCAGAAGAGCTCACGAAGAAGGGGGCAAACCTTTATACCTCCATAACCACACCTACGATACTCCTTGCCGGAGGTTCCGAAAAGGTCAGGTCGGGGATGCTGGAGATGTCCAACGTTGACATAGCCAAGGAGTTCATAAACCTCATTACCGCACAGAGGGCATACCAGGCTAACGCGAGGGTCATAACGACCTCAAATACGATACTTGATGAAACGGTGAATCTTGTTAGATAATAAGAGCCATGGCTGACGAGGAGAGGGAGGCGCAACAGGCAGAGGAGGCGACCGGCGGAGGCAAGGGCAAGCTCCTCCTTGTCGTCCTCCTTCTCCTCATTCTTTTAATAGGTGGCGGAGCTGGAGCCTATTTCTTCCTTTTCGCAAAGAAGGACGAGGAGAAAAAAGAAGAAACTCCCAAACCCAAGGTATCCCCTGAAGCTGTGGGGGTGATGTATAAACTTGAGCCTGCATTCATAGTGAACCTCGCAGACCCGGAGCTCACCATGTACGCAAGGGTCTCCATAACCCTTGAGCTCTCATCTCCTGAGGTCGTCATGGAAGTCCAGAAGAGGGAGCCCATAATAAGGGACGCGATAATAGAGATACTCTCCAACAAGACCTCAAGGGAGCTCAGGTCTCCTGAAGGGAGGGAACAGCTGAAGCTTGAGCTGATAAAGAGGATAAACACCATACTCGTCCAGGGAGGAGTCAGGAACATATACTTCACGGAGTTCGTCGTTCAGGCTGAGTGATGGAGCTCTCCGAATACCTTGTAAAGGTCTTTCTGTCCCTCATAGTGGTCGTAGTTGCGATTGTATTTTTACTACCCTTAGTACTCAGAAAGTCCATGGGCTTAAAGGGTTTTGGTGGGAAGGGCAGTTTTGAGCTTAAAAAGGTCTCCCCCATAACCAAGAACGTGTTCATAGTTGAGCTTGAGGTGAAGGGGAGAACCTACGTCCTCTGCATTAGCGAAAGGGGGGCTGATGTAATATATAGGGAAGATGGCACGGGTTCTGATTCTCGTGGTTCTGCTGGGTCAGGTGGCTCTGGCCCAGAACGAAGTGATACCACCGATTGAGCTAAAGGTGGGGGAAGGGAACTTAGACACCTCCCTAAGGTTGCTGATACTTCTTACCATTCTCGCCCTTGCACCCTCCATACTTATAATGACCACATCCTTCATAAGGATAGTGGTCGTTCTCTCCGTTCTTAGGCAGGCGCTCGGTGTGCCTCAGGTTCCTCCCAATCAGGTGATAGTCTCCTTAGCTCTCTTTCTGACCTTCTTCATTATGAAACCCGTATTTGAAAACATAAACACAAACGCACTCCAGCCATACATGAAGGAACAGATAAGCGACCAGGAGTTCTTCAACCGGGTTACCGGCTCCTTAAAGGGCTTTATGCTCAAACAGACGAGAAAGGACACCGTAGAGGTCTTCATGGAGGTTGCCAAACTGAAGAAGGAGGAGAGGGAGAAGATAAGGAAACCCTCCGACATACCCCTCAGCATACTCATACCCGCCTTCATGGTCAGCGAGCTCACCACAGCCTTTGAGATAGTCTTCCTACTTTACATACCCTTCCTGATAGTTGATATAGTGGTGGCTTCCATACTCATATCCATGGGGATAATAATGATCCCTCCTCAGATAATATCGCTGCCCTTCAAGATAATGCTCTTCGTTTTAGCCAACGGCTGGGAGCTCGTGGTGTTGTCTCTTGTGAGAAGTTATCAGTAAGGGGGTTAGGACATGTCTCCAGACCTTATAGTATCAATAGGACAGAGAGCCCTTGAGATGGCAGTCCTGCTCGCCATGCCGGTACTGCTGGCGACCTTCATAGTCGGTCTCGTCGTGAGCATATTCCAGGCTGCGACCCAGATACAGGAGATGACCCTTGCTTACATACCCAAGATAGTGGCTGCCATGGTGACCATATTCGTGCTCGGGGGCTGGATGATGGGAAAGCTCGTTGACTTCACCAAGGAAGTGCTGATAAACATACCCGTCTGGATAAGATGATAACTGTAGATACTAACAGCTTACTAACCATACTCCTCCTTTTCTTCAGGGTCTTCGCCTTCATGTTCATGGTTCCCATGTTCGGCACCTTCTTTCTGCCAAACATAATCAGGGTGTACTTAGCCTTCGCCGTAGCTGCCTCAATACTCATGTTCTCTGACTTAGAACCTCTGCAGATAAGCTCCGCTTTAGAATTCTCAAAGCTTGCCCTTCAGGAGGTCATCTTCGGGTTCCTCTCCGGTTTCTTTCTCAGGTTGCTCTTTGATACGGTGTTCGTGGCGGGGGAGGTCATCGCTGTAAACACGGGGCTGGGCTTCCTTATGATGTTCCTCCCCCAGCAACCGCAAACTACCGTGCTCGCCGGTTTTTCAACCCTCATGGCTTCCACGCTCTTCCTCGCCGTCGGAGGTGCAGAGGCTGTGTACGTGGGTCTCGCCCAGAGCTTCAACAGCGTCCCTATAGGTAGTTTTGATATATATTCCATGAACGGGAAGGCGTTTCTCAGCCTCTTTTACAAGAGCTTCTCCTTAGGCGTAAAGCTTGCACTGCCAGTCCTGATAGCCGCCATGCTGACCAACATAATCCTCGCTGTGATAAACCGATTTATACCGCAGATAAACGTGTTCATGGTAGGTCTTCCCCTGCAGGTGATGGTTGGTCTGACCGTTCTGCTCCTTTCCCTGCCTGTCATAGGTCTGGTGCTCATATCCTATATGAGGGAGTACATGCTCAACTTTTTGAGCTTCATAGGTTCTGGCTGAGGACTATATTTAAGGTTTCGGGGGAGTTATGGCGCAGGAGAACAAAACCGAAAAGGCAACGCCCTATAGACGGCGGAAGCTCAAGCAGGAAGGTAACGTAGCCAAGAGCGTGGAGATAGCCTCTTCCCTCTCGGTGCTTATTTCCTCGTTAATCATATTCTTCACAGGCGCCCTGATATTCAAGGAGGTTGTAGCCTTCCTGATAGCCATATCGGGTCTCAGGCCTGCCGAGTTCTCAATCCTCGCGGGAACCACCATAAAGGACTCCTTCACCAGCATAGTTAAGCTCCTCGTGCCTTTCTTCGTGGTCACCATCCTCGTGGTTATAGGTGCGCACGTCGCCCAATTCGGCTTCATATTCACGCTTAAGCCTCTTCAGTTCAAGTGGGAGAGACTTAATCCCGTTGAAGGCATAAAGAAGATGGTCTCCATAACCACACTCTTTGAGCTGTCTAAGAACACGCTGAAGGCGTCTCTCCTGTTCGGTATAGCCCTGTTCATACTCAAGGGCAGCGTGAGCTTGATTCTCAACTCCGCCCAGATGCCCCTGCTTGAAGGGGTCAACTTCTTGATAGACCTCCTGATAAAGGTTGTCCTTATACTGGGAGTTATAGCCTTCCTTATAGCCCTCCTTGACTTCGCATACAAGAAGTGGGACTACGAGAGAAGGATAAGGATGTCCAAGCAGGAAGTAAAGGAGGAGTTCAAGCAGCTGGAAGGTCAGCCGGAGGTTAAGGCTAAGGTGAAGGCACGCATGAGAGAGATGGCACGGGGTCGCATGATGGCTGAAGTTCCCAAAGCGAGCGTGGTCATCACCAACCCGACCCACTACGCCATAGCTCTCAGGTACGATGCGGAGAAGGACAGGGCACCGGTGGTGGTAGCTAAGGGTAAGGGAACTCTTGCGGAGAGGATAATAAAGGTTGCGGAGGAGAACGAAGTACCGGTGATAAGGAAGCCGGAGTTGGCAAGGGCTATGTACTCTGCTGTTGATGTGGGGGACGAGATACCACCCGAGTTCTACAGGGCGGTGGCGGAGATAATAGCCTTCATAACCTTCCGTAAGAAGAGGACTTACGTTTGATATGAGTAACTTTAGTCCAAAGAGTTACCAAGAGGTCGGCAGAGCCTTTATAAACATAGCAACGGCTACCTTCATACTTGGGACTATACAGCCCATATTTTCAGGTAAGTTCTCACTAATTGTAGCTTTCGGGTCACTATTCCTCTTTGGCACTTTCCTCTACGTGGGAATAAAATTAATAGACAGAGGTGAAAGGGATGGATGATTTGAAAGCCCTCATATACTATGCGGTTTTATTCGGCGGTGCCCTTCTGATAGGTCTGTACTTGCTGAAAGCCTCAAGGAAATCGGATAAGGCTCACCACGTATGACTACGAAGAGCGAGGTGTTAATTGGTATGGTATATCAAATACTTTACTTTGCAGGTAAATTATCCTGCCCAGACAACGATATAGGATCGCACGGATAGCTTAGCCAGCCACCTAAAATACCCTCATGGAGGGGACTATCATGGAAGTTGTAAAAAGAAGCGGGAAGAGAGAGCAGCTTGACATAAATAAGATCAGGATAGCCCTTGAGTTCGCCTTCAAGGGGCTCAACGTTGACCCTCTTGAGCTGGAGACGGACGCCCAGATCCAGTTCCGGGACGGGATAACCACCGAGGAGATACAGGCTGTCCTCATAAGGACTGCAGCGGAGAAGGTCTCTCCCGAAACTCCCGACTGGCAGTTCGCAGCCGCAAGGCTCCTCTTATACGATCTATACAAGAAAGTCGCCCACATAAGGGGTTACGAGGTCAGGGACGAACTCTCCAAGGACTACAAGCCTTACAACACCGAAGGTTTTTACGAGTTCATAAATAGGTTCGTTGGGGAGGGAATATACGGCGACTACCTGCTAAAGCACTACTCCGAAAGCGACATAAGGGATCTTGCCAAGCACATAAAGCCGGAGAGAGACCTCTACTTCAACTACACGGGCATAAAGATTCTCACCGACAGATACCTTGCCAGAGACGAGGACGGTAGGATAATAGAGCTCCCTCAAGAGATGTACATGCTCATATCCATGACCCTTGCCATTCCCGAGAAGGAAGGTGATAGGGTCAAGTGGGCTAAGGAGTTCTACGACCTTCTATCGGAGCACCTCATAACCGTCGCAACGCCCACGCTGATGAACGCAAGGCGTCCCTTCACACAGTTGTCTTCCTGCTTCATACTCACTGTGGACGACGACCTTTACGACATCTTTGACAACGTCCAGAAGGCTGCCCAGATCTCTAAGCACGCGGGTGGTCTGGGAATATACATAGGGAAGCTGAGAGCGACGGGAGCGCCCATCAGGAAGTTCAAGGGGGCGAGCTCAGGGATAATACCCGTAGTCAAGGTGATAAACGATGTGATGACCTACGTTGACCAGCTGGGTATGAGGAAGGGTTCCGCCTCCATAACCCTTGACATCTGGCACAAGGATATTCTGGACTTCCTTGAGGTGAAGACCAACGCAGGGGACGAGAGGAAGAAAGCCCACGACATACACCCTGCCATATCCATACCCGACCTATTTATGAAGAGGGTCAAGAACAGGGAAAAGTGGACGCTCTTAGACCCTTACTACACCAAGAACGTAAGGGACGGGAAGAACTTGGAAGACCTCTGGGGAGAGGCTTTTGAGGAAGAGTATGAGAGACTGGAGAAAGAGCTTCCCGAGGACGCTAAGAAAGAGGTGGACGCCTTTGAACTCTGGAAGAGACTCCTAACGGTAGCCTTTGAAACGGGAGAGCCCTACCTCTTCTTCCGAGACCACGCCAACCGAATAAATCCCAACAAGCATGCTGGAATGGTTTACTCAAGTAACTTATGTCATGAAATTGTCCAAAATATGAGCCCCACCAAACACTTAGGAAAAGAGCTTGACCCGGAAACGGGAGAGATAGTCCACAGGAAGAAATCCGGAGATGTGGTCGTATGTAACCTCGGTTCTGTGAACCTCGGTAAGGTTTATACGAAGGAGACCATGGAACAGGTAGTTCCCAAACTGGTGAGACTCCTTGACAACGTTATAGAGATGAACTACTACGCCATACCCGAGGCTGAATACACCAACAAGCGCTACAGGGCGATAGGTATAGGGGTCTCTAACTACCACTACTGCCTCGTCAAGAACGGAGTCAACTGGGAGAGCGAGGATCACCTGAAGTTTGCGGATAAACTCTTTGAGCTGTTGGGCTTCTACGCCATAAAGGGTTCTATGGAGCTGGCTAAGGAGAGAGGAAAGTACAGGCTCTTTGAGGGATCGGACTGGAGCAGGGGTATATTCTTCGGCAGGAAGGCGGAAGAATTAGAGGAGAACTCCAAGGAGAACGGCAACGACCTGCCTTGGAAAGACCTTGCGGAGGATGTTAGAGAAAACGGGATTAGGAACTCTTACCTCCTCGCTCTGATGCCCACGGGTTCTACCTCTCTCATACTGGGAGCAACTCCTTCCGTTGACCCGATATTTGCCAAGTACTACAAGGAAGAGAACATGAGCGGGATACTGCCGCAGGTTCCTCCCGAGATAGACAGGTTCTTCTGGCACTACAAGAGCGCCTACAACATAGATCAGGAGTGGGTTGTAAGAGCTGCAGCTGTTAGGCAGAAGTGGATAGATCAGGCTCAGTCTTTAAACCTATTCATAGACCCGGAGAAGATAGACGGACCCACTCTCTCCAAGATATACCAACTCGCATGGGAGCTCGGACTCAAGACCATATACTACCTCAGGAGCAAGTCCATAACGGACATAGAGGAATGCGAGAGCTGTGCGGTTTGATCTTTAAAAGTTCATAAAAGAGGCGAAATTAATAGAGCTGGAGGAGGTAAGGAGATGTTAGAAAGCGGAGAGAAGATTCTCCAGAGGAAGCTCATATTCAACCCAGAGGGAGAGAGGGACGCCGCCAACAGACGCATAATAAACGGCAATCCCACCAACATCATAGAACTGAACAACATAAAGTATCCGTGGGCTTTTGACCTTTACAAGACTATGGGTTTCTCCAACTTCTGGATACCCGAAGAGATACCTCTTATGGAGGACAAGAAGCAGTACGAGAGAGTCCTATCGGACTACGAGAGGAGAGCCTACGAACTCGTGCTGTCGTTCCTTATAGCCCTTGACTCCTTTCAGGTGGACATGCTCAAGGACTTCGCTCGTATGATAAGTGCTCCGGAAGTGGAGATGGCTCTCACCGCTCAGGAGTTTCAGGAGTCCATACACGCCTACTCATACCAGTTCATCCTTGAGTCGGTGGTTGACCCCATAAAGGCGGACGAGATATACAACTACTGGAGGGAGGACGAAAAGCTCAAGGAGAGGAACGAGGTCGTTGCGGAGGTATACAACGAATTCATAAGGAAGCCCTCCGAGGAGAACTTCATAAAGGCGGTCATAGGAAACTACATTCTGGAATCTCTCTACTTCTACTCAGGCTTTGCCTTCTTCTACACCCTCGGAAGGCAGGGGAAGATGACCAACACCGTCCAGCAGATAAAGTACATAAACAGGGACGAGCTTACCCACGTGACCCTCTTCAGGAACATGATCCTTAACCTCCAGAAGGAACAACCGGAACTCTTCTCTCCCGAGATAAAGAAGTGGATAGCCGAGTACTTCAGATACGCCATAGATCAAGAGATCAAGTGGGGTCAGTACGTAACCCAAGACCAGATACTCGGTATAAACAACCAGCTCATAGACAGGTACATAAAGTACTTAGGCAACCTAAGGATAACCCAGATAGGTCTTGAGCCCCTCTACCCGGAGATAACCGAGAACCCGATGAAGTGGATAGACGACTTTAGAAAGATAAACAACACCAAGACGGACTTCTTCCAGAGAAAGCCTCAGACCTATGCCAAGGCTAACGAGCTGAAGTGGTAGGACAAAAACTGTAAAACCTTTTTACACAACGCCGTTATAATTATCTGTGTAAATCTTAAGGGAGGTTTGCATGAAGGGGAGAGTCGCTCTCTCGTCCGGTCTTATATCGGTTTTGCTCATAGGTTGTGGTGGTTATGACGGCGTAGGCTTGTCCGATGACAACTCCGCGGAAGCGAAGAGGTACGAGGTTTTAAAAGCCATAGACGAGGGTAACTACGACTTCGTAATACAGGCTCTATCCAGCGACATAACCTACGGTGGTGCTTTTACACAGGATGAAGGCAGGCTAAACCTCGCGTCCGCCTACGTAGGAAAGGCAGGGTTTGACGCGAACGATATAGTCAAGGAGATGGTCAATACGGTGAACAACAATACGACAAGTGACGATTTCCAGCAGTTCATTCAGGCTCTGTCTAAAAACATAGGGACTTACGGGACGCTCTACCTCTCAAAGGCGTCCGCCCTCTACGGACAGATAGCTGGTTCATGTAACCCCGCACCAGCGGAAGATATAAAGAAGGACGCCTGCTTTTACAGAGGGATCGTTGATGTAGCGACCGCTGCGGTCAGCATAGTGAGCATCGTGAAGGACGTAAACGACTGGTTGAACCCCCAGGGCTGTGCGGAGGACGCAAACGGAAACAGCGTGGGTGATGATGCGGACGCTTCCGCGTGTGCCATAGAGTATGGAGCAAATGGTAGCTGTACGGTTACAGGGGCATCGCTGACCTCTCTTAACAGCAATCTCACCTTCACAGACTCTCAGGGCAACAACTACTCCTTTGAACTGGTAAAGATTGACGTAAGCGGTGGCAGTGGCTGTACGAATACGAACACCTTTTACAGGCTAATAGACAACGGCTCCGGTACGATGGCTGTGACGGAAGGTTACTGCGATACCAACTTCAACCCCTGCAACACGCCCGACGGAACAACCTGCTACCCCTGTCCCGTTGTTGACAACGGAGATGTTTTAGATATAACGGAGACGATAGTGAACACCGTTGAGAGCTCCCAGCAGATAATAACGAGCTTAGTCCAGGGAACAGATACAGAACAGGCGGTCAACGACTTTATAACAGAGGTGTGTGGCGCTGACCAGAACTGCACCGAAAGCGAGATAGCCAGCTACCTGCAATAAAAGGGAGGTCATAGTATGAAAAGGCTACTCCTTGGTTCTCTTCTGTCTGTGTCCTTAGGGTTTCCCATAGCCTTTGAATATCCTTACATCTACAAAGACCCAAGGGTAATGGGTATGGGAGGTGCCTACGTGGCTGTGGGTGGAACCTCCGCATCTCTCTTCTACAACCCTGCAGGAATAGGAAAGATAAAGAAGGAAGCGGGTTTTGAAGTTGACCTTATAGGTGTGACAGCCGCGGTGAGTAAGGACGGGTACAAGTTCCTTCAGGACTTCCAGGACGCCCTTGACACGGGTGACCTTGACGGAGACGGGGACACGAGCGACGACCAACTTGAAGCCACCCTTGACGTGCTGAAAGAATACAGAGGTAAGGTTCTCCACTTTTCGGTGGACACCTTCCCCTCGGTTGCGAGGAGATTTGGCAATCTCGGTGTAGCCCTCGGGGGTATAGCGGTCCTCAAGTTTGACGCTGTCCCACACCAGGGTTTCAGCTCTCAGGGGCTCCTGAGCGTTGATACTAGCCTGACTTACGGGGGAGTGGGTGGACTCTCTTACGGATTTCTGAACGAGAAGCTGACCCTTGGTGTTGGCATAAAACAGCTCAGCAGAGAGCTCGTCCAGAAGGACTTTACCGCCAGGGAGCTCGTTGAAAACCAGGACGACCTTGACAACTACATAAACGACGAGGTAAAGAAGTCCGGTTCTGCTACAGGTGTTGACGTAGGCGTTATCTACGACCTGGCTGAGATTTTCGGATTCAAAGCCTCCGTAGGCGCTTCTTACATGAACATAGGAGACCTTGACTTTGGGGAGGCTGGAAATATCCCGGGAACGCTGAACGCAGGGCTGGCTTTGAAAAAAGAAGGTTCTTCAGCCTTCCTGAGCGGTGTTACCCTCGCCCTTGATGTGGTTGACCTGACAAAAAACTACGAGCAGGACGAAGACTGGGGCAAACGCCTCAGGGCTGGCGCAGAGCTTAAGGTCTGGAATGGGAAGCTGAGTGACTTCATACTTCGTGTTGGTTCCTACCAGGGATACCTTACCGCAGGTGCGGAGCTCAGGTTCTTACTTCTGAGGGTGGTAGCCACCACGTACGCAGAGGAGGTAGGCGCCTACTCAGGACAGGACGAGAATAGGAGATACATGCTCTCCGCATACATAACTTGGTAAAATTCTCTCTCTATGGAAAGGTACGAACTCCTGATAAAGTCCGCCCTCCTTCCCGGCAGGGGAGAGGTTGATGTAGCGATAAAAGGGGGCATAATCGCAAGGATCGGAAAAGATATACAAGCGGAGGCTGATTACACCATACACGCTGGCGGTAGGCTTCTTCTTCCCTCCTTCGCCAACATGCACACCCACGTCCCCATGTCACTTCTCAGAGGCATAGGCGCGGATCTGCCTCTGATGGACTGGCTCCAGAAGGTTATATGGCCCCTTGAGGGTGAGTTCGTCTCTCCAGAGTTCGTGAGGGCTGGGACGGAGCTTGGCGTTTTGGAGATGATAAAGAGCGGGACTACCCTCTTCATGGATATGTACTTCTTTGAGGAGGAGGTTGGGGATGTTGCAAAAGAGGCAGGTGTTAGGGCAGGTCTCGGTTTCGGAATACTGGACTTTCCAACCAAGGTAGCCAAAACTCCCGATGAGTACATAAGCAAGGCAAGAGAGTTCGCTAAGAGCTTAAAGGGAGATGATCTCGTCTTCCCGGTTATATGTCCTCATGCGCCCTACACCTGTTCACCCAATACGCTCACCAAGGCTAAGGAGCTCGCTGAAGAGCTTGATCTCTACCTTCACATACACGTTGCGGAGACCAAAGGAGAGGTTGAAAAGATAAAAGAGGAATACGGAAAAACTCCTGTCAGGCATCTTGAGAGCATAGGCTTTCTATCTGATAGGGTTCTCTGCGCCCACATGGTCTGGCTTGATGAAGAGGAGATGGACATAGTCAAAGAAAGAGGTGTAAAGGTAGCCCACTGCCCGGAGAGCAACTTAAAGCTCGCCTCGGGGATAGCTCCCGTCCCCGATTACATAAAGAGGGGAATACATGTAACCCTCGGAACGGACGGGTCAGCTTCCAACGACAACCTTGACATGCTGGAAGAGTTATCAACCATGGCAAAGCTTCACAAGGGTGTGAATCTGGACGCCCGGGCTATAGATGCGGTTACCGCCCTTGAGATAGCCACGGAAAAGGGGTTCTCGGCTGTAGGTATAAAGGCGGGGAGGGTTGAGGAAGGTTACGAGGCCGACCTCCTGCTCATAGACCCTAACAGCCCTCATTTACAGCCCCTCTACGACCCCATAGCCCAGGTGGTTTACTCCGCCCAGTCCTCCGACATAGACACGGTCATCTGCAAGGGCAGGGTTCTCATGGAGAAGAGGGAGCTAAAGACCCTTGACGAAGAGAGGATACTCTATGAGGCTAAGGGGTGGGGAGATAGAATAAAAGGTTTCCTTGACAGGCTGAACTCTCAGGGATAGACTACAAACCGATGAAGAAGGACCTTACCAACCTGCTCAAGGGTGAGACCGTTCCACCCGGCTTTGAAAACCTGGACTCGGCAAAGGAGTACGTTGCGAGATACCTAATAAACTACATAAACATAGAGCTTGAAGGACTTCCAAGAGAGGAGTGGGAGAAGACCCTTTCCACGTGGGCTAAGATATGCGCCTTCTCAAAGAACCTCATACCAAAAAGCGAAGAGGAGAGGAACAAACTATACGAGAAGTTTGGCTTTGATACGATGATGCAGGGGATAGCCGAGGACGTCAGGCTCACCTTCATAGGTATGCTTTCTTTGGGAATTCTTAAGGAAAGTGAGCCTCCCCAAAACCTTATACTCAGGGCGGTGGAGCTTATAAGAGACGAGGACGAACTCCTCAGGAAGTGGGAGCTCAATCCTGAAATTGTCAGATTTATCCATGACTTCTGCTCTTCCAAGTCCCCCCAGAGAGATTAAATTAACCCAGTTATGAGAGTCGCAGTCGGTATGAGCGGTGGTGTGGACAGCAGTGTCACCGCCCTGCTTATGAAGGAAAAGGGTCACGAGGTTATAGGCGTAACCTTGCGCTTTCACACAATTGAGGCGTGCGAGGTGGAAGGAACCCACAACGTCTGCTGTTCGCCGAAGGACGTTCAAGATGCGGCGAGGGTATCTCAGAAATTGGGCATTCCGCATCTAACCTTTGATTGGGAAAGGATATTCAAGGAGCGTGTTATAGACTACTTCGTTGAAGAGTACTCAAGGGGCAGGACTCCCAACCCTTGTGCGGTATGCAACCGTGAGGTCAAAACCGGATACTTCGCCAGATACTTGAGGGCTGTTGCGGACATAGATAGACTCGCCACAGGACACTACGCCCGTATTGAAGAAGACCCTTCCTTCGGAAGGGTGATAAAGAGAGGAACGGACAGGAAGAGAGACCAGTCCTACTTTCTGGCTCTGGTGAGGAGAGAAGACCTTGATCTTCTGGAATTCCCTCTCGGGAACATGACCAAGGAGGAGGTGAGAGAACTCGCCCGATCCTACGGGCTTGAGGTAGCGGACAAGAGGGACTCTCAAGAAGTGTGCTTTTTGATGGGTAAGAGTCCCGGAGAGTATCTTGAGAAGATCGTAGGCTTAAGGGAAGGGGAGATAAGGCACGTATCCGGAAAAACTCTCGGAAGGCACAGCGGTATATACAACTTCACCATAGGACAGAGGAGGGGTCTCGGAATATCTTACAGCAAGCCCCTATATGTGGTAGACATAGACGCCTCTACCAACACAGTATTTGTGGGTGAGGAGGAGTACCTGTACAACGACAAGCTCTACGTGAGGGAACTGAACCTTCACGTTCCTATGGAGAGATGGGAGGACGTAAGCGCCCAGATAAGATACAGGCATAGCCCTGTAAGGGTTGAAAGTGTAAAGAGAACGTCCGATGGATATGAGGTGAAGTTTAGGGAGGAAGTGAGGGGAATAACCCCCGGACAGGTGGTAGCCTTTTACAGCGGTGATATCCTGCTCGGAGGTGGAATAATAGAGGCTTATAAAGAATGAAGTTCAAAGGGAAGCTGGCGGTATTCATAATCTCCACACTTATAGGGCTTGCCCTGAACCTGTTCAAACTGCCTCTCTTTCTTAACAGCATAAACGTCCTCTTCGGGGAAGCCCTTGCGCTGTTCGTCCTTGAAGTTCTCGGACTTAGATTTGCCCTCGCAACCTCCGTGATCCTTGGAATCCAGAGGTTCATACTTCACAACGATGTGGTCATGCCGCCGGTTCTTATCCTGTCCGTACTGTCCATATACCTTCTCAGAAGGCTCTCATACATGAACCTCATATTTGCGGGGTGGCTCTTCTGGGCTTCGGTGGGTTGGATTGCTGTCTTCCTCATATACACTGAGCTTCTGAACATAAACAGCTCGCTGGCTATAACCCTCTCCTTCAAAGAAGCGGTCAACGGTCTGATAAACGTTACCATGGCGAGCCTGCTTGCACTCCTCTACGGATACTACTTTGAGAGGGACAGAAAGGTCTCTTACGTAGAGCTCATATTCGTGTCCCTAATTGTGGTTTCAATAGTTCCCATGTTCCTGAAGTCCGTTCACCAGGCTAAGGAGGGAGAGAAGGACTTCGTCCGCAGCGTAAGGGTTGACATGGAGATAATCTCAGATAACCTTGAAGAGAGCATACTCTACTGGCTTAACATACACCTGAACGCCGTCAAGGAACTCGCCAACAGGCTCGTCGTATGGGGACCTGAGAACAGGGAGCAGCTCCAGAGGGATACGGAGGCTATACGCAGAGCCTTTTCAGAGTTTCACGCCTGCTACATAGCTGACTCGGAAGCCACGGCGATAACCTTTTATCCCGAGATAAACCCGAAGGGTAAGTACATGATAGGAACAAACTTCAATTACAGACCCTATTACAAGGAGGTGAAGAGAACCCACAAGCACACCTTCACCCAGGTGTTCATAGCCAAGTTCGCCCTCAAGCCGGTGGTGGGTATAGCCGTCCCGGCGGTCAAGGAGGGAAAGTTTCTCGGATACGCTTACTGCGGGCTCAGGCTTGACAGGCTCAGGTCGGTTGTGCGTGAGTTTTCCCTGAAAGAGGGGGTTTTCGTCACCCTTATAGACAAGAAGAACAGGATCATCGTCTCAAACAAGGAAGGAGTCAAACCCCTCCAGGAGTTTGAGAGGGGTGAGCTGAAGATAACCTCGTTCGGTCTCGTAATGGAAACATTCAGGGGAGAGCACGACTCCAAATTCAATCCTCCAGCCGACAGGCTCTACCACTCCTTCTTTTACAGAGAGAACAAGTTAAGAGAGGACGTGGGCTGGACTGTGGTTATGGAGGTCTCCATAGTGCCCTACCTGAAGGAGCTTATGTCAAAGCTGAATACCAACTTCCTGTCCATATACGCCTTAGCGTTGCTCTCCTTCCTGCTCGCCCGTTTTCTCACCTCAATATCCACAAAACCTGTTCAGAAACTCGCCGATGCTATAGGCGTGATAACGAGAAACCTTGAAAAGAACCCTCCCCTCAACCTACCCGGGACGAACATAGCCGAGATAAAGGAGCTGACAGAGTCCTTCAGAGACATGGCTAATAAGGCAATGAGTTACCTTGAAGAGCTCAAGAAGATGGCTTACTTTGACCCACTCACGGGTCTGCCTAACAGGACACTCCTGAGGGACAGGATAGAGAGCGCCATACACTTCGCAAATAGAAACGGCTCAAAGGTGGCGATACTCTTCATAGATCTTGATTACTTCAAGACCGTGAACGACACGCTCGGACACGATGTGGGAGACAGGATACTCGTTCAGGTAGCAAAGAGGCTCAGTTCCGTTTTCAGGGAGACGGACACGGTTGCGAGGTTCGGGGGAGACGAGTTCGTAGCGGTAATACCGGACGTCAGAGACCTCAAAGATGTGGTGCAGGTCGCTGAGAGAATACTGAGCCTGTTCAGTACTCCCTTTGAGGCTAACGGGGAGGACATATACCTCTCCGCATCGGTGGGCATAGCGGTGTATCCAGACAACGGTGAGAACCCTACAGAGCTTATAAAGAACGCGGACATGGCTATGTACAGGGCTAAGGAGGAGGGCAAGAGCAACTTCTCCTTCTTCACGGAGGAGATGAACAGCAAAGCTGTTGAGATACTGAGCGTTAAGAACAAGCTCCACAAAGCCCTTGAGAGGGGTGAGTTCCTCCTCTACTACCAGCCGATATACAGCCTCGGAGACAACTCAATCGTAGGTCTGGAGGCTCTGCTCCGATGGAGAGACCCCGATAGGGGTCTGGTATCACCTGCGAAGTTCATGCCCATACTTGAAGAGCTCGGTTTAGTTAAGGAGGTCGGCAGGTGGGTGATGGGAGAAGCCTTTAAGAAGTCAAGGGAGTGGGGAGACAGGTACGGTATATACGTGAGCGTGAACATATCTCCCCGGCAGTTCATGGACAGGAACTTCGTTAAGAGAGTCCTCCAGATAGCGAGCGACACGAACGCAAACAACGAGCACGTAGTCCTGGAGATAACCGAGACCTCCTTGATGAGAAATCCTGAAGAGTCGGTGTCCATACTGAAGAGGCTGAGGGCAAAAGGTTTCAAGGTAGCGGTGGACGATTTCGGAACGGGATACTCCTCCTTAGCATACCTGAAGAGACTACCAATAGACATAATCAAGGTTGACATGACCTTCACCCAGGGCATGGTGAAGAGCAACGTGGACAGGTCTATAGTTATGGCAGTTATAGGGCTTTCAAAGTCCCTCGGGCTAAAGAGCCTTGCCGAGGGGGTGGAGACGAGGGAGCAGGTAAACATCCTGAGAGAGCTCGGGTGTGACCTCGCCCAGGGATACCTATTCGGAAAGCCCATGAAAGAAGAGGAAGCGGAAGCCCTGATAAGGAAGGAAAAGGGATTATAATATTCCTTTTAGCGGGTGTGGCGGAACTGGCAGACGCGCGGGACTTAGGATCCCGTGCCCTTAGGGGCGTGAGGGTTCGACTCCCTCCACCCGCATGAGCTCAAGGAGGAATTAAATGAAGGTAAAGACCGAAGAGAGAGAGGGTCTCTTCAAGGCTTTGACCGTGGAGGTTGAAGGCGACGTAGTCCAGAGCCTCCTCAACGAAGTTTACGAAAACCTCAAGCAGAATGTTGAGATTCAGGGCTTCAGAAAGGGAACGGCACCCCTCTGGCTCATAAAGGCTAAGTATAAAGATTACGTTGAAGAGGAAGTGGGAAAGAAGGTGGCTAACCAGACCCTTGAGGAAGCTATAAAGGAGAGTTCCCTCACACCTGTGGCGGACGTCTACCTTGAAAAGGTTGAGCTTGAGGAGAAGACCCCCAAGGTCACCTACACCGTCACCTTTGAGACGCCTCCTGAGTTTGAACTTAAAGACATAGAGGGGCTTGAGGTGGAGGTGCCAAAGCTTGAGTTCAAGGATGAGCTCGTTGAGAAGAGGATAGAGCAGCTCAGAGAAGAGCACGCAGTCTGGGAACCGGTTGAAGACAGACCAGTGAAGGAAGGCGACCTCGTAACCATAGAGTACGAAGTTGAGGAGATAAAGGAAGGTGAGGAGGGCGAAAAGGTTACCGGAGAGACCTCCGGTGTTATCGGACAGAAGATGTTCAGGGAGGAGCTTGAGCAGGCTCTCGTAGGAAAGAAGGTTGATGAAGAGGTGGAGCTAAAGGAGCTTCCCCTCTACGACCAGGAGGGCAAGGAGATAGGGAAAGCCAACATAAAGGCGAAGATAAAGGACGTAAAGGAGAAGGTTCTACCGGAGCTAAACGACGACTTCGCCAAGGAGCTAGGATACGAAAGCTGGGAAGAGGCGAAGAAAAAGATAGAGGAGCAGGTTAAGGAGGAGTTTGAGAGGGGCAAGCAGGCTCTTATTGAGGACGCTGTCGCAGACAAGCTCATAGAGATGCACGAGATAGACATACCCCAGACGTTGCTGAACAGGGAGCTCTCCTTCCTTATAGAGAGGAGGGTAAACGAGCTCAAGCAGTTCGGCATAGACACCCGTTACCTTGATTACAGGACTATGGCTCAGGAGTTCCTACCCCAGGCACAGGCTAACATAAAGCTCAGGTACATACTTGACAGGTACGCAGAGGAGAAGGGGATAGAGGCAACGGAGGAGGACATAGAGGAGCAGTTTGAAGAGCTTGCAAAACAGATGGGAACTACCAAGGAAGAGGTGAAGGACTACTTTGAGAGAGAAAACCTCATGGAGGTTGTCCGCTCGGACGCAAGAAGGAAGAAAGCACTCAAGGAGATAATCTCCAAGGTGAACATAAAGGAGGTTGAGCCTGAGACCAAGGCTCAGGAGACCAAACCAGAGGAAAAAGAAGAGGCTAAGGAAGAGGCAAAAGAGGAAGCCAAGGAGAAACCAAAGAAGAAAACTACGAGGAAGAAAAAAGAAGGAGGAAGTAAGTGATGGACATAAAAGAGGTCACCAACCAGCTCGTTCCCATAGTTATAGAGCAGACCCCAAGGGGTGAAAGAGCTTACGACATATACTCAAGGCTATTACAGGACAGAATAGTCCTGCTCGGCTTTCCAATAGACGACCACGTTGCAAACCTGATAGTAGCTCAGCTCCTCTTTCTGGAGTCCCAAGACCCCGATAAGGACATCTATCTCTACATAAACTCCCCGGGAGGTTCTGTAACGGCAGGCATGGCTGTGTACGACACCATGCAGTACATAAAGCCAGACGTGGTAACCATCTGTATAGGACAGGCGGCTTCCATGGGAGCAGTTCTGTTGGCTGCAGGAGCCAAAGGTAAGAGATACGCACTCCCACACTCAAGGATAATGATCCACCAGCCCTTGGGTGGAATTCAGGGACAGGCGACCGATATTATCATTCACGCCGAGGAGATAAAGAGGATAAAGAGGATGCTCAACGAAATACTCGCGAAGCACACGGGTCAGGATTTAGAGAAGATTGAGAAGGACGTTGAGAGAGACTACTTTATGTCAGCCGAAGAGGCTAAGGACTACGGGGTCATAGACAAGGTTATTGAAAAAAGACAGTAGCAAGTTTAATTTTGAGGAATGAAGAGGATGAAGAGAGAGAAGCAGAGCTGTTCCTTCTGCGGAAAGCCCCAAGATGAAGCCCTCATACTTATAGAGGGACCATCGGACACCTTTATATGCGATGAGTGTGTTGAGAAGTGTTACAACCTCGTAAGGGATCAGAAACCGGAAAGCTATGTTTTAGACCTTAGTGACCTGCCCACACCGGAGAGGATAAAGAGCATCCTTGACGAGTACGTCATCGGGCAGGAGAGGGCAAAGAAGGTTCTATCTGTGGCGGTTTACAACCACTACAAGAGGATAAAGGCAAAGGAAGCAGGTCTTGACCTGGACGGCGTTGAGGTTGAAAAGAGCAACATACTCCTCATAGGTCCCACGGGTTCTGGGAAGACCCTAATGGCTAAGACCCTCGCCAAGATACTGAACGTCCCCTTCGCGATAGCAGATGCGACCTCACTCACGGAGGCAGGGTACGTGGGGGAAGACGTGGAAAACGTCCTCACGAGGCTGCTCCAGAACTGCGGATACGACGTGGACGCCGCCCAGAAGGGGATAGTTTACATAGACGAGATAGACAAGGTAGCCAAGAAGTCGGGTATAAACCCCTCTATAACGAGGGATGTCTCGGGAGAGGGTGTCCAGCAGTCCCTCCTGAAGATAATAGAGGGGACGGTAGCCAACGTGCCACCTCAGGGAGGAAGAAAGCACCCCCACCAGGAGTTCATACAGATAGACACGACGGACATACTTTTCATATGCGGTGGAGCCTTCGTAGGACTTGAGGAGATAATAAAGCACAGGATAGGTAAGTCCACCATGGGCTTTGAGTCCTCAATAAAGAAGGTTGAGGAAGAGGATAACGTTGTAGCACTCGTTGAGCCAGACGACCTCATAAAGTTCGGGCTCATACCTGAGTTCGTTGGAAGGCTACCCGTTATAACCACCCTTGACGAGCTCACACAGGAAGACCTCGTAAGGATACTCGTTGAACCAAAGAACGCCCTCGTTAAACAGTACAAAAAGCTCTTTGAGATAGACGGCGTGGAGCTTGAGTTTACAGAAGAAGCCCTCAAGGAGATAGCGAACGAGGCTATAAGGAGAAAGACGGGAGCGAGAGGACTGAGGGCTATACTGGAAGATGTAATGACGGAGATAATGTTTGAGATACCCTCAATGAGGGACGTTAAGAAGGTAATAATAGACAAGGACACGGTGGCAAAAAAACAGAGACCCAAGCTCATATACGAGAAAGCGGTCTAACATGGATAGACCCCGCGTAAGGTATCTGGAGGTTCAGCCCCACGGAGACAAATACCTCCTTACAGACCCCATGGGTATTTCCGAGCCTGTGGTCGTGACCGGAGAGCTCCTCCTGATAATGTCTCTGATGGACGGAACGAGGAATGAAGATGACATAAAGAGGGAGTTCACGGCGAGAACAGGCATGGTACTCACCTCGGATATACTCAGGGACATCCTGAAAAACCTTGACAGAAACCTGATGCTCTTAAACGAAAACTTTGAGTCAAGGCTTGAGTCCATGAAAAGGGAAGCTCTGGGCAGGGCGTTCAAGGAGCCTTTCCATGCGGGCGAAGCTTATCCGGGAGAACCCCAGGAGCTCAGGAACTTCATAGAGGGCTCCCTCAGAGACGGAGAGAAAGAAAGTCCGCTGGGAATACTCGTGCCCCACATGGACATGAGGGTAGCGATAGATACCTACGGCAAGGTCTACGGAAGGCTCAACGTGAACCCAGATACGGTCGTTATACTCGGCGTATCCCACTACATACACGAGACGCCCTTCTCGGCGTGCCCAGTTGACCTAAAAACACCGATAGGAACCCTTGAGGTTGACAGGGAAGCGATAGAAAAATTACGGGAGAAATTCAGCTACGACATATTCTACGACATACTCTCCTACGAGAAGGAACACTCAATAGAGTTCCAGACCGTATTCGTAAAACACCTGTTTCCAGAAGCTAAAGCAGTTCCACTGATAGTCTCTTACGGGGACGATAGATCCCTGAGGGACATAGCGGAGAAGATAGCGAGCTCCATTGGGGACAAGGAGGTCTTAATAATCTCCAGCGTGGACATGAGCCACGTGGGTAAGAAGTTCGGAGACCCGGCGAGCTATGACCCTTCCGAGAGGGACAGGGAGTACATAGGTCTCCTGTCCGAGCTGAGGGGAGAAGAGGCTTTCAAGCTATTGAAGACTGACAACAACAGGACGAGAATAGACGGGCAGTTCACGAACCTAGTATTCACGGAGCTACTGAAGCTCTTAGGAGCCAGAGAGGGTAAGGAGATTGATTACCAGATATACCACGAGGAGCCGACGGACTCAAAGGTATCCTACGCTGGAATGAGCTTCTCCTAATTGCCTTATAATAAAGTTCAAAATGATAAGGTTAACGGTAGCCTTGCTGGTTCTCGTAAGCGTATCCTTATCTGCACCCCTGAAATACTGCATTCAGGTGGCAGCCGAGAAAAGGTTAGAGCTTATAAAGAACTCCTTTAAAAAGGTGGAGGACTTCCCCAAGGCGAGGATAGAGAAGAGGCAGAATCTTTACCTGCTCAGGGTTGGGGCTGAAGACAGAAAGGAGAACCTCTACGTAATGCTCAGGAAGATAAGGAAGTTCTTCCCCGATGCCTTCATAAAGAGGTGTGAGATAAGGGACGACTACGTAGTTTACCCTAAGAAGGAAGTGACAACAGCCCTTGCGACGGAAAAACCCGAGGAGAAAAAGGAAGAGAGGCCACCAAAAAGGGTAGAGCCCAAACCAAAAGAACAAGCAGAGACAAAGATTGAAGCCACAAAGAAAGAGAAACCCGAGAAGAGATCAAAACCTCCAGTGAAGTCTCCTGTAAAGATTGAGCTCAAGGACGACAAAGAGATAAAAGAGCTGTTAATATCCATAAAGAACGAACTGAGCATAATAAGGGAAGAGCTCAAAAAGAAAAAAGGAGGCTCCCCAAGGGGTTCTGAGGAAAACCCAGCCTACTTTGAAAAGTTCCTATACAGCGTTGGGATATTCACCGGAGGTCTCTTCCTGTTCACGTGGATACTCCTTATTGCCCTTTACCGCAAGATAGGGGCAAGCAACGTTGAAAACGCAAACCTTCTGAACGATATGTTCAAGCTTATAAAGGTTCTCAACCTCCTCAACAAGGGTCAGATAATTAAGATGGAGAACGGAAAGCTCCTTATATACGACAGGAAAAACGAAAGGTGGAAAGAGGTTGATTGATGCAGATAAACTTCATGGGTTCAGACCAGCGGTCGGTCAGGTGTGCGAGGGTATCCTTCGGCAAGGACGAACAGACAGACCCACAGAGGGATAAGAAGCTCCTCAGATACCTCTACAAACACAAACACGCCTCTCCCTTTGAACACAACATCGTAGCCTTTGAAGGGAGCAAGAAGGACTGGTTGAAGATACTTGAGAGGATAGATAACCCTACCATTCAGATATACCACTCGGGAGGATACATCTGGCTCAACCTAAGGAATGCAATAAATGCAAAGGAGTACCTCCCACCGGAGGTCTTTGAAAAACTAAAGGAACACTTCCCGACCACTTGGGAGATAGTGGAAAGAGGCGGCGATGTATCGGACGAAGACCTCGCAAGCATACCCTACTCCACCGATAAGGTCTTTTTGGAGGAGAAGATAGAGACATCTTCAGGTTGGATAGGGCTGGTGGACAGCTTGGAGCTCGGGACGGACATGGATTACTACACCTTCATAGTGGAGTGTCCGCTCTTCGTCGCCCGGCAGTGGCACAGGCACAGGTTCGGATCCTACAACGAGATAAGCAGGAGATACACCGCCTACGACATAAAGTTCTACATTCCCGACATTCTCAGGAAGCAGGCAAAGTCCAACAAGCAGGCTTCCATAGACGAACCGGTGGAAGATCCGTACCACAGGGAGTTCCTTGAGGAGATAGATAGGATCATAGGACAGAGCTACGCTCTGTATGAGAAGATGACGGAAAAGGAAGTGGCTAAGGAGCTTGCGAGAGGGATACTCCCTCAATTCATGAAGACCCGCTACTACTGGACGGTTCCGAGGATAGCCCTTGACAACTTCATAACCCTCAGAACCCACGAAGGCGCCCAAAAAGAGATAAGAGAGTTCGCAGAAGCCATCAAAGACATGGTGGGCTACAGGGGTACGGATAGAAAGAACAAGCTTTGACGAGTTTGTACTTATATAACTTCCACACGGCACATTAGGATTTTTGCCTGACTTCATACCCGGCTCTCTCTTTATTATTTTTCTACTCCATAACGGCACATTAGAACTTAAGAAGATAATCAATGAAATATTTAGGATAAATAACTTTCAACTCCACAACGGCATATTAGAACTCTCCTGAACCTTCTTAGCCCCTTCTTCTATGGTCTTCTCTTTCAACTCCACAACGGCATATTAGAACCGAGTACTTCAAGAGAAGGGTAGAGGAAAAGAAAGACCTTTCAACTCCACAACGGCATATTAGAACCGAGTACTTCAAGAGAAGGGTAGAGGAAAAGAAAGACCTTTCAACTCCACAACGGCATATTAGAACTAGATTACTTACAGAGAATACTTACATATATAAGGCTTTCAACTCCACAACGGCACATTAGAACCAAGAAGAAAGCAAACCGTATATCCGGAAAGGGTAGAACTTTCAACTCCACAACGGCACATTAGAACTCAACGGTTTATGGTAGTGGTCTTACATCAACCGAAGCAGAGCTTTCAACTCCACAACGGCATATTAGAACAAGGTAAGGTCTATATCCTGTGAGATAGGAGGGGAGCTTTCAACTCCACAACGGCATATTAGAACCGGAACACGCATTCTTATGCCACCCACAAACTCATACTCTTTCAACTCCACAACGGCATATTAGAACCTAAGTCAAGGTCTCGTAAGGAACAAAAGAAGGACGGAGGAACTCCTTTCAACTCCACAACGGCATATTAGAACGGCACGAGTCTACGGCACAGTTCGTGTCAAAGCTCCCTTTCAACTCCACAACGGCATATTAGAACCCCTTTCGCTGTCCCCCACGAAAAGGAAGTCCTTCCTCTTTCAACTCCACAACGGCATATTAGAACTCAATAATCCAGCCGTATATAAAACAGGGTTCTGAATTGCTTTCAACTCCACAACGGCATATTAGAACCCGAACCCGACTTTTATAAAATGAAGGTGCTGGTGAACTTTCAACTCCACAACGGCATATTAGAACCCCAAACAAGCCGTCCAATAATATAAGCTAAATCAACGAATTACGCAACACCCTGTCTTCGCAAATGAAGTTAATTTCCGAAAATCGTCAGTCCTGCATAAGGGGTCAAAAATTAGGCGCTTCCAATTCTTGTATGTCAATAAGCTCAGGAGGGTATCATCAAGGTATCAAAACATCAAGACATTTTGATGCGCCTTAAATCCTTCCGCCCTATTCAATTGTCAAGGAGCCGGCAGGCTCTTACGTCCTGCTTACTCGGTTATATTATAAACTCAGCCTTCAAGAAAACCATCTTTCAATTACCTTTTTAGCCACCGCTTCGGGTGTAAACCCAAAGTGCTCAAAGAGAGCTTTTCCGGGGGCAGACTTACCGAAGGTCTCCATAGATATAACCAAGCCCTCAGTCCCAACGTATCTATACCAGCACATCCCCCTTCCAGCTTCCACAACGACTCTCCTATGCACCCCAGGAGGTAAAACTTCCCCTTTATACTCATCGCTCTGCTTCTCAAAGAGTTCAATGCTCGGGAAGTTTACAACCCTCGCCTTTATGCCTTTACTCCCAAGCAAGTCCTTCGCGCCGAGAGCCACGTGAACCTCAGAACCGGTTCCTATAAGTATTACATCGGGAGTACCCTCGCAGTCTGAAAGAACGTAAGCCCCCTTCTCAAGGTTCTCCTCAGAGGGAAATTTATCCCTGTCTATCACAGGAACGCCCTGCCTTGTGAGAATTATCGCCGTAGGTCCTTCCTTCCGCCTGAGAGCTACCCTCCAGGCTACCTTAACCTCGTTTGCGTCAGCTGGTCGTATGACCACAAGGTTCGGGACAAGTCTGAGGAAGGATAGCTGTTCCACGGGCTGGTGGGTTGGACCGTCTTCACCGAGACCTATTGAGTCGTGGGTAAGGACATATATCACCTGAAGCCCAGCCATTGCAGCGAGCCTTATGGGCGGCCTCATGTAGTCGGAGAATATGAGGAACGTCCCTCCGTAGGGGAGAATTCCCCCGTGGTAAGCCATTCCGTTCATTATCGCCCCCATGGCATGTTCCCTTACGCCGTAGTGGATGTTCCTTCCGGTGGGAGAGTCTGCCTCAAAGTCAGGGTAGTTCACGAGGAGCGTGTTATTGGATTCGGAGAGGTCTGCAGACCCGCCGAGCATCATGGGTATATAATCAGCCATAACGTTGAGAACCTTTCCAGAAGCCTTCCTCGTAGCCATAGGTTCTTCAAAACGTGGAACCTTCTCGTACCAGTCTTCACTCCAGTTAGCTTCGTGGCAAGCCTCAAGCTCTCGGGCTAAATCCGGATACTCCCTTCTGTACCTCTCAAAGAGAGAAACCCACTCGGACTCCCTTTCCTCACCCAGCTTAATGTGACGTCTCGTGTAGTCCAGAGCCTCCTTGGGAACGTAGAACTCCTGGGTAGGCCAGTTGAATCGCTTCTTCGTCTCAATCACGTTCTCCGTCCCGAGGGGTGCCCCGTGAACTTTCGCCGTATCCTGCAATGGGCTTCCGTAACCTATGTGAGTCCTGACAGATATAAAAGAAGGCTTGTCAGAAGCCTTAGCCCTTTCTATAGCTCTCTCTATAAGTTGCAGGTCGTAGCCTTCTTCTATGTGCTGGACGTCCCACCCGAGGGCTTTAAACCTTTTCAAAACATCCTCAGACCAGGCGAGCCTGGTGTCTCCATCTATTGATATGTGGTTATTGTCCCAAACCACTATGAGCTTATTCAGCTTCCAGTGCCCCGCGAGGGCTGCCGCCTCGTAGGAAATTCCCTCCATAAGGTCTCCGTCTGAGCAGAGGACGTAGGTGTAATGGTCAACGACAGGGAAGCCGTCCCTGTTGAAGTGAGCTGAGAGAAACCTCTCGGCGAGAGCCATACCCACAGCGTTGGCAAAACCCTGTCCCAGGGGTCCAGTGGTTGCTTCAACTCCTGGAGTCACCCAGCTCTCTGGGTGCCCGGGCGTCCTGCTCCCGAGCTGTCTGAACTCCTTCAAGTCCTCTATGGAGAGGTCGTATCCGAACATAAAGAGGGTTGAGTAGAGCATGGCGGAAGCGTGCCCGGCAGACAGAACAAACCTGTCTCTGTTTATCCACTTAGGGTTCTTTGGATTGAACTTCAAAAACCTATCGTATATGAGGTATATGATGTGAGACGCTCCGAGGGGCATACCTGGATGCCCGGACTTCGCCCTCTCAACCTGGTCTACGCTGAGAAACCTTATGGTGTTTATCACGAGCTGGTCTATCTCTCTCTGAGAACCAACCTTGGAGTCCATAGCCTTAATATTCTATACTCCTCACTTCAAATACTCTTCGTTTATTTGAATGTCCGCCTCTTCAGCCAGCTTCTCTGCAAACAGACTCACGAGGCTGTCAAGTTTGGCATTAAGCAGGCTATCTTCCAGCTGACCCCTGTTCTTAATGTTTTTACTGTCAAAGCTCCGTTTTTCTATATAGACCACGGCATAACCGCCTGCCGTCCTATAGGGACCAAAGACCCTATCCTCAGAGAAGACCAGCCTGAGAACCTCGTCCCCCTGAATCTTGAAGAGCGTTATGAACTCCTCCACCGTTGAATTATCAAACCTGACGTGCTTATGATCCACCCTGGCACCCTTGGACAGGAGTTCCCTTAACTCACGAGCCTTCTTCTCAACTAGCTCAGCCTTTTTCTCTTCCACGAGGAGCTTCTCTATATCCTTTCTCGCCTCTTCAAAGCTCTTAACCCTTCCGGGTGAAGACTCTTCAAGATATATGACGTAATACTTGCCTTTGACCTTCGTGAGGGTAAAGGGCTCCGTAACCTTCAGGTTTCTCACGGTATCTTTTAAAGCTGAAGGAAGTTCCTCCTCTTTAAATAGACTGCCACCCTCGGGCACTTTACCCCTCTTTAGCTCCCTGTAAATAGACTGGGCTTTCCCCTTGTCTGCAGTTTCCCAAACCCTGAACCTTTTTACCGAAGGAAGGGAAAACTTTTCAGCGTTTCTGGAGTAAAACTCCTTCAGCTCTTCCAGAGTCGGCTTGTAGTCCAGTTTCACCGAAGAAGCATTTAGCAGGTACGCCCTGCCGCTGAACCTCGCGGAGAGTATCCTCTCCTGAAACTCAAGCTCTTTGGGAGAAAGGTAAGTGCCACTCTTTATAAATCTGAGCAACTTCCTTATGGTGAGGCTCTTCTTTAGATAGCCCTCATACTCCACAGGTGTGAGCCCGGCTCTCTCAAGGGTCTCAGCGTATAGCTTAAAGCTGAACTTACCCCCCTCCTGAAACTGGGGATCCTTCTTTATAAGCTCTGCCACTTCTCTGTCGGAAGCCACAACACCAACGTCCAGAGCCTTCTGATAGAGGAGTTCCCTGTTTATCAGGCTGAACAAGACCTGCCTTTTCACCAAAGTCCTCAACTCCTCCTTTTCTAATAGACTCTGGTACTTCCTGAGCTCATGGTTAAACTCTCTCAGGCTTATGCAGTAGTCGTTTACAGCAGCCGCACACCTCTGAAGACCGAACATCTGCTTGATGTCGGACACGCTGAACATCCAGAACAGAAAGGAGAGGGACGCAACGGCGATTATTATCGCAGCGAGACGTTTGTGCTTCTGTATAAGTCCATACATGGAGTTTTATATTTTAACTTTTCATGGCGGCGGGAGGAGTCGAACCTCCGACCTGGGACTTATGAGATCCCCGCTCTAACCACCTGAGCTACGCCGCCTGAACGATATAAAATTATACACAGAATGGACAACGCAAGAACCCACACCAGAATTGACAAGAGATTGAGCGGATTTCCCGAAGAGTTGAAGGACGGCTTCGCCGTGGTAAGACTGAAAACAACGGAGGTGATGTCAGCCGACGAACAAGGTCTCGTGCACGGTGGATTCCTCTTTTCCTCTGCAGATTACGCCGCCATGCTCGCAGTAAACGAACCGACAGTCGTCCTGGCTAAGGCGGAGGTGAAGTTCCTGAAGCCTGTCAGGATTGGCGATGAGGTGGTCTTTACGGCAAGGGTTGAAAAGAGGGAAGGAAAGAAAATAATTGTTAATGTGGTGGGTGAAAAGAACGGAAGCGCGGTTTTTGAGGGAGAATTTTTGTGCGTTGTTCCAGAAAGGCACGTTCTTGAAAAGGTATGAGATGGAAAGAGGAGCTCAAGAGAATTCTTGATATACCGGAGGATGCCGAAATAGTAACAAGACCCTACTACCGAGAGATACCAAAGAGAAGTGGAAGGAAGTACAGAGCGCTAACGGTTCAATACATGCACAGAGGCAAAAAGAGGTACAGGCACGTTAGTAAGGAAAAGGAAGCGCTTATAAACAATCTCCTTAACAATGAGGACACAATACTGGAGTACGTTTCCAGCAAGGTTCGCGAGCTGAAAGACTTCCTTGACAGCATACCCGACGAAAAGGTAAAGGACAACCTTAAACCTCTATACAGGGAGATAGACAGGCTCCTCACGAAAGTATCTGTGGGTATCCTCTAATATAATTCCTTTTTCTTTATCTATGTAGTTCTAAATAAAGAATAATAAAAATAATAGGAGACCTCCTTTCCAGAGGTTACTCTTCAGTTCTATCAAGCACTTACGGACTTTCTTTCCACATCTTGGGCTAAATACATACTTATACCAAACACTTATGCTTGGGGTAAATGTGTACAATTGTCAATAACTTTTAAGTTTTCCACATTCTGGCTAATATTTAACGGCGTATCAATAACTTACATCTGATTTAAATGTCTATGCAAATCAGTGAGTTACGATTTTATCCACATTTATCCACAGTGTACTTGATTTTCTTAGGTTTAAGAATGACTTACACACGGTGTATATGTCTATAATTACCAACAACTTATAACTTTTCCACAATTTTATGTGGATGGGGGCATCCTTTTCCACATATCTGTGGAGAAATTGTGGAAGGATTGTGGAAAAAATGTGGAAAGATTGTGGAGAAATTGTGGAAACTTTGTGGAAGGGTCGTAAAATTTAATTATGTCGGTTAAGCTATTGATAGTAGATGACGAGGAGGGTATAAGGAACTCTCTGGGGGAGATACTCAGGGAGGAGGGGTACAGGGTAAGCTTGGCACCGACCCTTTCTGAGGCTAAGAGGAGAATTTCCGAGGAGTTCTTTCATGTGGTCGTCCTTGACGTGTGGATGCCCGACGGCGATGGTATAGAGTTCATGGACACCCTTAAGGAGCTCTCCCCGGACACGGTTGTGGTAGTCATAACCGGTCACGGAAACGTTGAGATGGCTGTGAAGGCTATAAGGAAGGGGGCTTACGACTTCCTTGAGAAGCCCTTTTCCATGGACAAGTTCCTTGTAACCATTAAACACGCATCGTCGGAGGCTCTAACCAAACGTTCCGGAGAGCCGGGAGAAGAGATAGAGTTTATAGGGAACTCCAAGAAGATAAAGGAGATAAAGGAAATAATTCCGAAGATAGCTATGAGCAAGGCTCCAGTCCTGATACTCGGGGAGAGCGGTACGGGAAAGGAGCTGGTAGCTAAGCTCATCCATAAGCACTCCGGTAGAAAGGGGCAGTTCGTTGATATAAACTGTGCCTCTATACCCAACGACCTCATAGAGTCCGAGCTATTTGGTTATGAGAAGGGTGCCTTTACGGGAGCTACCAGCAGGAAGAAGGGCAAGTTTGAGCTTGCGGACGAGGGAACCCTCTTTCTTGATGAAATAGGCGACATGGATATAAAAGCGCAGGCGAAGCTCTTGAGGGTGATTGAGACGGGGAGCTTTACAAGGCTCGGTGGTACCCAGAGGATAGACGTTGACGTGCGGATAGTCTCCGCCTCCAATAAGGACATACTCTCTGAGGTTCATGAGGGTAACTTTAGGGAAGACCTCTACTACAGGGTTTCTGTATTTACCATAGAGATCCCTCCACTCAGGGAAAGAGGAGAGGACATCATACTGCTTGCGGAGCACTTCCTGAAGAAGTTTTCCACTGAATATAAGAAGGAGTGTAAGTCTCTATCTGACGATGCCAAGGAGGTTCTCCTGAACCACAGGTGGAAGGGAAACGTGAGGGAGCTTAGGAACCTTATGGAGAGGATAGTTATACTCTGCAACCAGGATGTTATAAAGCCTGAGCACATAGGGGCTGGCTTTTCCAAGAGCTCAAAGGATTACAGCTACATATTTAGGCTTGAGAGCTTCAGGGAAGCAAAACGTGAGTTTGAGAAGAAGTTTATAGAGGAAAAGCTCAAGGAGTACAACTACGACATGAAAGAGGTTGCTTCACGGATGGGGGTTGATCTATCAAGCCTTTACAGGAAGGTTAAGACCTACGGTATAAAACTCAAGAACCTGCAAGGTTCATTATGATCCCTACACCTACCGTGGCTGCGGTGTCCGCCCTAAGTACGTGTGGCTCCAATTTCACCGATAGGAAACCCTTACTTCTAAGATGTTCACCCTCTTCACGCCTAAAACCTCCCTCGGGACCGACCACAACGCTGACGCTTTCAACACTGCTGAGTTCAAGGCTACCTATGGGCTTACCCTCATAGAAGTTATCCAAGAGAATGTTCAAATCTGATGTAGGTTCTAAATCTTCCAGTAATGCAGGTTCTCTTATGGAGAGTTCGTAGGTTCTGCCTGACTGCTTCATCGCTTCTTTTGAAACCTTCTTCCACCTGTCCATCTTCTTAAGGATCACCTCTCTCCTCCTGAAGCTCCTCTCCGTTATGAGGGGGACTAACTCAGCGGCACCGAGTTCAGTTGCTTTCTGAACTATGGTTTCAAAGGTTTTCAGCTCAATGGTTACAGCCTGATACAGGGTTAGCTTCAGTTTAGGGATTTTGGTTTCTATCTCTTCTTCAATTTCACAGAGGGCTTTCTTCTTGTTTTTTTCAACTACCTTACATAAATAGAGTTTATTTTCCCAGATTATACCTACCTTCTCACCTATTTGAACCCTTCTGACGAGAAGGTGCTTTAGTTCTTCACCTGATATTGAAAATTGAGTGCCTTTTTTTGATTCTGGAAAGAATATGTGCATGGAAGCGGGGCGGAAGAGCCCCGAGAGAGTTTTACTTTATGCTTTCCCTAAGGTCTTTGGCTGGCTTGAACGCCACGACCTTTCTGGCGGGAATCTGAATCACCTGACCAGTCCTGGGGTTCCTACCCTTCCTGGCAGCCCTCTTCTTGACGGTGAATATTCCCAGTCCGGGAATGGCGATCCTTTCGCCCTTCTTGAGAGCCTTGGCTATAGCCGCGACAGCTGCCTTGAGAGCGGCGTCAGCCTCTTTCTTGGTGATGCCCGCCTGCTTGGCGACCTCTGCAACAAGCTCTGCCTTTGTCATAGCACGACCCTCCCAAATAGAATTTAGCGCTGATATAGATAATACATAACTTGTTTTGATTTTGCAAGCCTTTTCTTTAGTCTATAATTATCTTTCAGCCATTTTTAAAGGGCTCATGGAGGTCTAATGAATGGACTACAAGGAAACTCTTAACCTTCCGAGAACTGACTTTCCCATGAAGGCAAATCTTCCAGATAAAGAGCCTCAAATACTTCAGAGGTGGGATGGGCTGTACAAAAAAGTTAAAGAATTCAGAAAAGGGAGGGAAATTTTCCTCCTTCACGACGGACCTCCCTACGCGAACGGACACATACACATAGGACACGCCCTCAACAAGATACTCAAGGACGTGATAAACAAGTACAACTTGTTGAGAGGTAGGGACATCCTTTACATACCGGGGTGGGACTGTCACGGGCTTCCCATAGAGAGGCAGGTTGAGAAGGAGCTAAAGTCTAAGAAGATTAGAAAGGACGAGCTCCCCAAGGCGGAGTTCAGGAAGCTCTGTAGGGATTATGCAAGCCGGTTTGTGGAGATACAGAAGGAGGAGTTCATCAGGCTCGGTGTTCTCGGGGACTGGGAGAACCCTTACCTTACTATGGACCCTAAGTACGAAGCCCAGGAGGTGAGGGAGCTCGGGCGGTTTTACGAAAAGGGGCTCGCCTACAGAAGCAAGAAGCCGGTTTACTGGTGCATATACGATGTCACCGCTGAGGCTGAAGCGGAGGTTGAGTACCAGGAGAGAGAAGACCCGAGCGTGTTCGTTAAGTTCCCCCTTAGGGGACAGGAAAACACCTTCCTCGTAATATGGACTACAACCCCCTGGACTCTGCCCGCGAACCTCGGGGTAATGGTCGGGGAGGACTACACCTACTCTTACTATGAAACCTCTGAGGGAACCCTTATAGTGGCTAAAGAGCTTCTGGGGAAGTTCAGGGGGACGACAGGTATAGAGGGTAAAGTCGTAAGAGAGGTTTCCGGGAAGGAGCTCGTTGGGCTCTCTTACGATCACCCTTTCGTGAGCAGATCGGAGCTTTCAGGTTTTCTCTCCGAGGATACCCTTAAGGGACTCTGGAAGGTCTATCCCTCCGAGTTCGTTGAACTTGGGACGGGAACCGGTCTAGTTCACATGGCTCCTGGACACGGTCAGGAAGACTACATCGTGGGTTCAAGGTTCGGGCTTGAGCCTTACTCTCCTCTGGACGATACAGGCAGGTTCGTTCCTCCCGCCCCGGAGTTAATAAGGGGCGTGAGGGTTTTTGATGCAAACAACCTTATAATCAACCTGCTCAAGGAGAAGGGCTACCTCCTTTACAGGGGTAAGGTTAAACACTCCTATCCCCACTGCTGGAGGTGTAAGAATCCAGTAATATTCAGGGCAACCCATCAGTGGTTCATAGGGATGGAAGCCAAGCTGAACTCCCACACCTTGAGAGAGAAAGCCCTTGAAGAGATAGACAGGGTCAGGTGGATACCTGAGTACGGCAGGAACAGGATAAGGAGCATGGTTGAGAACAGACCGGACTGGTGTATATCAAGACAGAGGTACTGGGGAGTCCCGATAGCAGTGTTTTACTGCAAGGATTGTGGTGAGATAGCTTCGGATAGACAGGTCTTTGAGCACGTCGCCAGCCTTGTTGAGAACAACGAGTTCGGTGCAGACATCTGGTTTGAGAAGGAGGCTGAGGATCTCCTGCCCGAAGGGTACAGGTGTAAGAGGTGTGGCAGCAGGAACTTTAAGAAGGAGGAAGATATACTTGACGTCTGGTTTGACTCCGGTTGTTCCCACGCTTCCGTGATAAGACCTCTCGGTTTTGAGAGGGCTGACATGTACCTTGAAGGTTCAGATCAGCACAGGGGTTGGTTTCAGGCTTCTCTCCTTGAGTCTGTCGGTTCCTACGGGAGCGCACCTTACAGGTCAGTTCTCACCCATGGTTTTACGGTGGACGAAAAGGGGAGGAAGATGTCCAAGTCTCTCGGAAACGTTGTTGCTCCCCAGGAGATAATAGAGAAGTACGGGGCGGACATACTGAGGCTGTGGGTGGTTTCGGAGGACTACTCGGAGGATGTGAAGCTCGGTGGTTCCATAATAAGGAGCCTCGTTGACGACTACCGAAAGATCAGGAACACCCTGAGGTTCCTTTTGGGAAACCTTTATGACTTTGTTCCCTCCAGGGACAGGGTTGATGTGTCCGAACTCCATCACTTTGACAGGTGGATGCTCTCTCATCTCCAGGGAGTCCTATCTGAACTGCACAGGCACTACGAGAACTACACCTTTCACAGGGTTTACCACCTGATCAGGAACTTCTGCACCACTACCCTATCCTCCCTTTACCTTGACGTTCTCAAGGACAGGCTCTACGTTTATCACCCTGATAGCTGGGAGAGAAGGTCTGCACAGACCGTCCTTTACGAGCTTCTCGTAGCCCTCACAACCTCCGTTGCACCCTTCCTGAGCTTTACAGCCGAAGAGGTCTGGGAACACGTCCTCAAGATAGACCCTTCTCTGCCCGAGAGTGTATTTCTCGCCGAGATCCCCCTTCCCGAGGAGGAGCTCGTTGATAGGGCTCTTGAGGGGGAGTACTCAAGACTCCTGAAGGTAAGAGAGGACGTGCTTAGCTCCCTTGAGGAGGCGAGAAGAGAGGGGATAATAAGGCACCCTTACGAGGCTAAGGTTTACATAGAGGCTGATGGAGAGATAAGAGGTCTGCTGGAGAAGTACGAGGACTACCTTAACTTCTTCCTTACGGTGAGTCAGGTTGAGCTCCGGAAGGGCGGAGAGATAGTTAGAGATGGAGAGGAGGTTGAGGGTATTTCCATCGGAGTCTCCCACGCAGATGGTAAGAAATGTCCGAGATGCTGGATATACTTTCCTGAGGATGAGTTTGAGGGCAACGTGTGTAGGCGGTGCTGTCAAGCGCTGGAGAATATGGGATATGCTTGCACTTAAATCATACCTGAGTCTTGGACTCTGCATACATTTATCTACTCAGGAGGAGTTGAAATGAAGAGAGAGAGTATTCCCCTCCTTGATTTCCTCAGAGATGCTGAGGGCTCTATCCTCATACTGACGCACGAGAACCCTGACGGGGATGCCCTCGGGAGCGCTATGGCTCTGTATCTTTTTCTGAAGAAGCTGGGCAAGAACGTTACGGTGGGCTGCAAGGACAGGATACCCCACTTTCTTGACTTCATACCCCACGCGGAAGAGGTCGTCAGCATACCTGACGGAAAGTTCTACGACATAGGGATAATAGTTGACTCGGCTGGATTTTACAGAGCTGGGGCTGAGGTGAAGGTAGCCACGAGGATCAGGATAGACCACCACGTTGGTGGTGAGTTTTACGGAAGGTACGACTACATAGACCCCAAGTCTCCAGCCACTGCCGCACTCGTATACGAACTTATATCGGCTTGGGACGAGGAAAAGATTGACCAAGAGATAGCGACATGCATATACACCGGGCTTGCCACAGATACGGGCTTCTTTAAGTACTCCAACACGAACGAGTACACCTTTGATCTTGCGAAGAGGCTCGTCCACCACGGAGCTGACCCGAACTACGTTTACAGGATGTTTTCCGAGAGGGAGTCCATAAACAAGATGAAGCTTATAGCAAAGGTTCTTGAGACTCTTACCCTCTACGAGGACGGACTTGTTGCAGGGATAACTATATTTGACAGGTTCTTCAAGGAGACCGGGACGGAGTACTCGGACAGCGAGGGGCTCGTAAACTACCCGCGCTCTCTTGAAGGTGTTGAGGTAGCCTTCGCCCTTATAGAGAAGCCGGACGAAGGAGTATGGAAGGTTTCCCTCAGGAGTAAGGTGAACGTGGACGTGTCCAAGATAGCTGAGAGACTCGGGGGAGGCGGGCACAAGTACGCCTCAGGTGCAAAGATAAAGGCAAACTCCCACGATGAAGCCCTCAGCAAGCTCCTTTCCGAGATAGGTAAACAGCTTGAACTCCAGAATATAAACAAGTAATGGCTCTTTTCGGCGCTCACGTTTCCTCGGCAGGTTCAATACTGAACACCTTTGAAAGGGCGAAGGATATAGGTGCTGAGGTCTTCCAGTTCTTCCTGAGGAGTCCGCGGGTGTGGAGGTGGAAGGGTATTAGTAATAAGTTAGTAAGAAAATTCAAGGAGGAGCTTGAAGGGTTCGGAAACCCGGTTATGGTTCACTCCCCATACCTACTAAACCTTGCATCTTCCAACGAAGAACTCAGGAGAAAGTCTGTATCCGTTTTCCTTGAGGAGCTCAAGTTCTGCGATTCTGTGGGTATACACTTCTACAACTTCCACCCGGGAACAGCCAAGGGTATATCCGAAGAGGAAGCCATAAAAAACATACTGGTGTCCCTTGAGGAGGTCTTCCGTGAGTACGAGCCAAGCAGGACTACAGTGCTTCTTGAGAACACAGCCGGGGAGAGGGGGGATATGGGTAAGAGCTTCAGAGAGCTTGCTGAGATAGTGGGTGCCTTTAACGGTGTCAGGATCGGTGTATGTCTTGACACGTGCCATGCCTTCGCTTATGGCTACGAGATAAATACTCCTAAAGGGTTTGATGAATTTCTCAGGGAGGTTGAGAAGACTCTGGGTTTTGATAGGATAAAGGCTGTCCACGCGAACGACTCAAAGGTTCCACTGGGTGCTCGCAGAGACAGGCACGAGCACATAGGGGAGGGATACATAGGAATAGAGGGCTTCAGAAACCTGTTAAGTCATGAATACTTTGGAAGTCTGCCCTACTACATAGAAACACCTAAGGAGGGAGACATGGACGTGGTTAATCTCAGGAGGTTGAGGGAGCTTTCTCTGGTGTAGAATTTTGCTGTGGCTGTCAGGGTGGTTATATCAAAGGGCAATCCTGAGGTGCCGGATGAGTTTATCTTCAGCGTCCTGTCAAGCACCCTTGGTATAGAGGAGGAAGAGTACAGAAGTATAAAACGTGAAGACGGCTCTGTCTCCCTCTACGTTAAAGACCCGGAGGCTATAGTCAAGCTCCAGAACATAGCCGAGAAGCACGCGTCTCTTATAAACGTAGCCTTTGAGAAGCCCTCTTCGGGTGGTGGTCTGTTCAGTCTGACAAACACAGCGGTGAAGTCAAACTGGGGCTTGGTCCTGTCCTGGGGTGCGGTCGTCCTCCTCATGTTCATACTCTCCATGGTTCCCATATTTGGTATCTTTATCAACCTGTTCCTCAGCGTTTTCTACTACGCCTTTTCCCTTTTTGTAGCCCACAAACTCCTCGGTGTTGATCTCAACCCGGAGGGTGTAAAGGAACTGTTCGGCAAGCTCAGGCTCGCTGAGACCTTTTCCGAATACTTGGGTGCCGGTTTCGGGTTCTGGCTCGGCTTTCTTGTGCTGTACATACTTTCATTCGTAGTCTTTGGAGTCATAGCTGTCCTGTTTGGGGGACTCGGTGCTGTATCCGACCTGATGAACTACGGCAGGGTTGGCAGCGGAACTGTCGGTGCCATGTTCCTCGTATTTCTCCTCATGTTTCTCTTCTGGCTCTGGGTGTTCTATGCTTTCCCTCTTATGGTTGCGAGAGCTCTTTCTGACGGGAATCCCACCCTGGGGAGTTCCTTCAAGGCTGTTGTGTCTGTCCTCACTCCCTCCTTCCTTAAGGAGAGCTTCAGCGGAAGTTACGTTGGTATAGGTGGTATGTGGTCTCTCGCGGTTACGGTTGGAATCATAGGATTTCTCCTCACAGTAGTTCTTATAGTTACGATACCGGTAGCCATACTCATACTCTACTGGTTGCAGGTGTTTCTATCAATGAGTGCCGTTTCCTATATTAAAAGGTCATGAAGGCTCACTCTCTCTGTGTCCCATGCCTGATAAATCAGGGCTTGAACGCTGTTAGGAAGCTCGGTCTGGGTGAGGAAAGAGAGAAGGAGATAGCTCTGCGCTCTCTTAAGTTCCTTTCCCAGTTTGATAGTCTTGAGAGGTCTCCAGCCTACTACGCTTACTTTATACAGAAGATAGTTAAGGAGCTCGCGGGTACAGATGACCCCTTCAAGGAGCAGAAGAGAACGGCTAACGAGATCGCAGTTAAGCTGCTCCCAGAGTTTGAAAGAGAGCTTGAGTCCATAGAAGACAGGCTCGCATACGCAATAAAGCTCTCAGCTGTGGGGAACTTTATAGACTTCGCCATAAAGGGAGACTTAAATGTGGAAGAGGATGTTAAGGCTCTGATGTCCTCAGACTTCGTGGTTTGGGACTACGAGGTTTTTAGAAACAGGTTAGATAAAGCTAAGTCTGTCCTTATAGTGGGAGACAACGCCGGGGAGATAGCCTTTGACAAACCCCTTGTGAAGACCCTCCTGGAAATGGGAAAGGAGGTGGTTTACGCCGTTAAAGGGAAGCCTATACTCAACGACGCTACCTACGAGGATGCGGTGGAGGTTTCAATGACCGAGTTGTGCAAAGTTGTGGACAACGGCTCCGACAAAGTTGGGACGTGGCTTGAGGACTGCTCTGAGGAGTTTCTGGAGGTGTTCTGGAACTCTGACATCGTGATAAGCAAAGGACAGGCAAACTTTGAGACCCTGAACGACGTGGACAGGAACATTTTCTTCTTGCTCGTTGCTAAGTGCGAACCCATAGCCAGAGAGACGGGTGGAGAGGTCAGGAGATTCCTCTTCAAGTTTAAGGCTTAGATTATTCTCTGGAGGCTGGAATGATATCTTCCTACGTTGTAACCGGTTACCTCGGCAGCGGTAAGACTACGCTGATAATTAATTCGTTCAGAGAACATCTGAAGGACAAGAAGGTCGCCGTAGTGGTCAACGAGTTCGGGGAGGTGGGGCTTGACGGGAAGATACTTAAGAACGCCTACTCGGAGGTTCTTGAGATAGAGGAGGGCTGTATATGCTGTAAGCTCTCTCAGGAGTTTGAGAGCTCCGTGCTCAAGATAATTAGGGATTACAGCCCGGAGGTCATAGTTGTTGAAAGCTCCGGGACATCGGAGCCGTTCCCTATCATGTTCAGCTTAAGAACTGTCGGTACTGCGGTTGAAGGTGTTATATGCGTGGTGGACTCAAAGAACTTCTTTAAGTACAAGGACGAGGATACCGCCAAGTACCAGCTCGCCTCCTCAAACGTGGTAGTTCTAAACAAAATAGACCTCGTGGACGAAGATACCCTGAGGAAGGTGGAGGAGGAGGTAAAGGATATAAAGGAGAACTACAGGCTTGAGAACATGTTCTCAAATGAGGATAAGAAGAACATTTACGCTATATACAGGGCTGTGCGGGGCGTTGTCCCACCGGAGGTCTTCGCAGGGACAGGAAATCCTATAGAGCTGAAGAAGAATGTCCACCTACATACCCACGAGGACATGGGGCAGAGGGTCGTTGAGTTTGAAAGAGAACTCTCCTACGAGGAGCTGATGGAGTTTCTAAGTAAATTACCGAATAACGTTTACAGGGCAAAGGGTATAGTTAAGCTGAAGGACTACCCTTACCCCGTATTCGTTCACTACGTCTTCGGGGACGTTGACATGGGCATGCCTGCTCAGGGCTACGAGGGGAGATCCTTTATAGTCCTGATAGGAAAAGGGCTTCAGGATATAATATCCCTATGAACAGATGGGGAAAGGTACTGAAAGCGCTGTGTCAGGAGGCGGACTCCAGAGGGTTGAAGTTAGCCATTCTTGAGGCGGACGGGGAGCTAAACTGGTTTGGTGCTGGCGTTGACAAGCTCTGCTCAGATGAGAACTACTCAAAGAGCGATGCGGAGCTTTACAAGATCATAAAGGGTAGCGTATCCGAAGGTGTTAATGAAGGAAAGGTTATAGCTTACGTTAGCCCCGTCAACTTTCAGGCTGACATATACGAAGCCGACAGGAGGCGTTTTGCCACCTCCAATACCTCAAGACCCTTCGGTGTAACGAGGGACGGCTTCAGAGTCGGTTTCTTTGAGAGCGTTGAAGAGGCGGTGGACTTCTTCCTTGGTGTTGCCAAGAGGTTAAGGGAGGAAGGTCTCAGCCTTCACCTTCATTATTGAGCCTTCTCTTCTCTCTCCTCCTCTCCTTGTAAACCTCCTGCCTGCACTCCCTTATTATCTTCTTGTATTTGTAGTAAACGCTGGGGACGTTTATGGGCAGTTTGTAATACCTCTCAAGGACGAGCATTATGTCCTCGGTGGTCATGTATTTGTGATTTCTTATTAGGCTTTTGATGTATTTGGTTATGCGAGTTTCTTTCATTATTTGAAGGACGGGGGCGTTCGCCCCCGTGGGTTTTAACCTATGTAGTCGCCCAGGGCTTCGCAGGCTTTCATAGCCTTCTCAAACCTTGCGTTCACAACCTCCCAGTTGAGGTTCTTGAGGACTGCGTCCACGTAGGGAGGTCTCTTGTTCTTGTAGTCCACGTAGTAGGCGTGCTCGTAGGTGTCTATAACGATTATGGGAATGAATCCGTGGAAGTTATAGACGTTGTGTGCGTCCAGCCCGTTCACCACCAGCCTGCCGGAGAAGAGGTCAAGCCCTAAGACAGCCCATCCCCTGAAGGCAACCGCCGCAGCCTTTAGCTCGTTGGTGCAGGCGTCCCAACCTCCGAGGTCTTCCTCCACCTTCTTCTTAAAAGCCTCGGAAGGCTCACCCTTGGCTCCCAAGTGTCCGAAGTAGAGCTCGTGGAGGACTATACCCATGTAGTTGAAGGTCTCCTCTACCTTGAGCTCCCTGTATTCGGAGTAGTTCTGGTTTGCCTTGCTCCTGTCGGAAAAGTTCTGGTCTGCAAGCTTCTCCTGAATCTCGTTGTACTTGCCCACGTATCCCTTGTAGTGGGCTTCAAAGTGGGGCTCAATCTGTTCGTTGGATATACCATCAAGGTTCTGTGGCTTTAGATGGTCTCTTGCCTGAAGTTTATGAACTCCCATGGCTAACCTCCTTCTTGGGTTTTTCACAGATTATAACACCCGAACCCTTGAACACCTTTATGACGCTTAGCATATAAGCTTTACGAACACCGCTATGATACGATTTTTAAGAGATATGGGGAGAGCGCTCATTATTTTGCTTTTGGTGGGGGTTGTCTTCGCCCAGGATAGGAAGCTTATATTCGGTGGTGTTTTCACCGGTGCACCAGAGGACTACCTCCACAATATTAAGGTGGTCGGCGGGAAACTCCTTGAGAGGACGTGTATATGTTCCGTTAAGCTTGAGAAGAGTATAAGGAAGTGTGTGGGCATGTGCGTGAGCAAGTTTGAGAGGGACGTGAAGAGAAGGATGCGTTCTACCTGCGCAAAGAGCCCGAACCCTGCGAGCGTTATGGTTTATGGTGCGGGAGACCTTAAGGTTTCCTACTTCAGGGATGAGGCGGTTCTCAAGAGGGGAAACACCTTCGCCAACTACGATATAAGCGTGGTAACGGTCTACGGCACAGGTTTCTGTGCCGTCCTTAGTGCTGAATCGGAGTAGTTATGCGGATATCCGACCTTGGAGAGTTTGGTCTGATAGAAAGGATCAAGGGTATCCTCGGGTCTGACGTTATAGGTGACGACTGTGCTCATCTGAAGCTCGGGAATGAGAACGTACTCCTAACCGTTGACCTGCTTCTGGAGGAGGTTCACTTCCTTAGGAGATACCCACCGGAGTCTGTCGGCTGGAAAGCTCTGAGCGTGAACGTGAGCGATGTGGTTGGAAACGGTGGTGAACCTAAGTGGGCTCTCGTGTCTCTTATGCTCCCGGACATAGATGTAAGCTACGTTGAGAGGCTCTACACGGGAATTGGGAAAGCCTGCGAGTTTTACAGGTGTGAGGTGGTTGGGGGTAACGTAGCGAGGTCTGAGAGGATCGGGGTAGACGTGTTTCTCCTCGGCACGAGCGATAGACCTGTAGGTAGGGGGGGTGCTGAGCTCGGAGACAGCCTCTTCGTTTCCGGGACGCTCGGAGATTCCAGGGCTGGGCTTGAGCTGCTTAAAATGGAGAAGAGAGACTACGAATCCTTTGAGTTAGCCCTGATAGAGCGGCACCTCAGACCAACGGCGAGGATAGACTATGTTAAGCACATACAGAAGTATGCAAATGCAAGCATGGACATAAGCGACGGACTCGTGGCAGACGCGGGGCACATCTCCGAGAGGAGCGGGGTAAGGATAGATATAGACAGCTCAAAGCTACCCCTGTCGGAGGAGCTCCTAAGGTTCTGCGAGAAGTACGGGAAAGACCCAAAGGACTACGCCCTATACGGAGGGGAAGACTACCAGCTCCTCTTCACCCACCCGAAGGAAAGGTGGAACCCCTTTATGGACATGAGCGAGATCGGGACTGTTTCGGAGGGCTCAGGGGTCTTTGTTGACGGGAAGGAGGTCAGGGGTGGCTACACCCACTTCTGATAGAATCTTTAAGGTATGTACACAGGTCTCGCCGGTATAGTTTTGAAGCTCTACGACCTCGCTTACATAGAGAGATGGAACGACCACCCGAAACCCTTCCACATAACTGAGCTTGACAAACAGGCGCACAAGTCGGCGATAGCCTACATAGTTGGAAGGTTTGAGGAGGAGCTCAAAGGGACTGAGCTTGACTGGTCTTACCTTCTGGAGGGTCTTATATTTGAGGCTATCCAGAGGGCGATACTCACCGACATAAAGCCTCAGGTCTTTCACAGACTCCTTAAGGAACGTTCCAAAGAGATAAACAGCTTCGTTCTCAGCAAGGTAGGAGACTACCTGAAGGACTTTGAGCCGGAGCTTTACGAGAGGTTTGTCTCTTACTTTGAGGAGGACGGCAGGCTGGAGAGGAGGATACTTAGGGCTTCCCACTTTCTCGCAACTTACTGGGAATTCCAGATGATCTACTCCGTCGGGATACGCTTCTACGGCATAGAGAGGGTGAAGGAGGAGATAGAGGACACCATAGAGGACTTCTTTGACCTCGTGGCGGTTGAGAGGATATATCTCAGAAAGAAGACCTTTAACTTCATAGACCTCGTGGGTCAGCTCAGGTTCCAGAAGAGATGGATACTCTCCCCGAGGATACCTCTAACCACCGTCCTCGGACACATGTTCATAGTGGCGAGCCTTTCTTACCTTCTATCCTTGAAACTGGGGGCTTGCCAGAGACGGAGGTTCATGAACTTCTTCACGGGTCTGTTCCACGACCTACCGGAGGTCACTACGAGGGACGTGATAGCCCCCGTCAAGAAGGAGGCTGGTATATCAGACGTGCTGAAGATGTACGAGAGGGAGCAGGTGGAAAGGGTGATACTGCCCCTTCTGCCGGAGTTCCTGAGGGAGGAGTTTGCCTACATATTAGGGTTTGCCGGGGACGGGGACGAGTTCTCCAACAGGGTCTTTGAGGGAGGGGCTGTGAAGGAGGTTGGAGAGATAGGAGAAGAGCTGAACAGGGACGAATTATCTCCCGTAGATGGGACGCTGATAAAAGGCTGTGACAACCTCGGGGCTTACGTGGAAGCCCTCCTGTCCCTGCATCACGGCGTTAGCTCGCGCCACCTTGAAGAGGCTATAAGGGGCATAAGCAAAACCTTAATGAAAAACAGCTATATGGGAATAGATTTCGGTAAACTGCTTTCCCGTATAAGGGTTGAGTTAGGAGAAGATTGAATGGCTTCCTTTTTACAGAGGGTTCTTGAGGTCAAGAGGAGAGAGATAAGGGAGGATAGGGACTATATAAAACATTTGGAAAAACTCATAGAGAAGAGGGAAAGACACTACGACTTTCCATCAGCCCTCAGGAGTTGTAGGACTAAGATAATAGCTGAGGTGAAGAAAGCCTCCCCTTCTGCGGGGCACATAAGAAGCGTGAAACCCTCAGAACAGGCTAAGCTCTATGAGTCCGCTGGGGCGGTCGCCATCTCCGTTCTCACCGACAGGGAGTTCTTCGGAGGTTCCCTTGAAGACCTCCGTGAGGTCAGAGAGGCGGTATCGCTCCCCATACTGAGGAAGGACTTTATCATCCACAGGGTTCAGGTTCTTGAGGCTAAGGCTTTTGGGGCGGACACGCTCCTCCTTATAGTTCGCATACTCTCTCCGGAGGAGCTCGGAGGGCTGATAGGTTTTTCCAGGGAGCTCGGACTTGAACCCCTCGTTGAGGTCTTCTCCCTTGAAGAGGCTAAAGTGGCTTTGGATGCGGGCGCTCAAGTTCTGGGCATAAACAACAGAGACCTTGACACCCTCAGGGTTGACGTGAACCTCACCAAGGAGCTTGCTCCGAAGGTTAAAGAGCTGGGCGCTGAGTTCGTGATCGCAGAGAGCGGTATAGAGACGAGGGAGCAGATAGAGGAGCTCACGAACTACAACGTTGATGCCTTTCTCATAGGTACAGCCTTGATGAAGAGCGAAGACCCTTACAGTAAGCTGAAGGAGCTGCTCGGTTTCCCCTGCGATAGGTAATATAATTTAGAGATGGAGGATGCTATGAAGAAATCAAACTCCCTTGACATGACCCTCCTTGAGGAGATAACCCAGCTAGAGTTCTTTCTGGTAAAGAAGCCGCTTAACTCCCTGGAGTTCTGGGGAGAGTGGCAGGAAAAGTACGGCAAAGCCACCCTCGCCAAGATAGCCCTGAAGAAGATAGCCAAGACGAGGAAACTCTCCCACGAGGAGTTCGCAAAGCTGAGGACTATGATGGGGGTTTATGAGGACGTTCTCAAGTACCTTGAACAGCTCAAGAGTGCCGCCCTGAGTTTAAAGGGTGTTGTTGGGAACTTCAACGTTGAGCTTGACGACGAGGACATAGACCTGGACTTTTAAGGAGGATTTGCGATGCTGGAAGGATTTCAGGAGGTTTCCGATAGAGACTTCTACGAGAAGGTGATGGCTTCAGAGTCGCCTGCGGTGGTTCTATTCGTTGATCCGAACTCCCCCGAGACCGAAAAGTTCGTCTCCCTGCTCAAGCCATACATGGATCAGTACGGTGACAGGATAAAGTTCTATTACATGGACGTAACCAAGAACACCTCCTTTGAGGACTTCGGTGTATTCAACTTTCCCTCCGCCATGTACTTCAGAGACACCATGGAACTTGACAGGCACGACTTCATACCTCCCCCCGAGATGGTTGAACAGGCTATAAAGAGGCTCCTGAGACTTGCTTGAGGTACGTTAAGGATAAAGCCTACGGCTTTCTCTTAGCCCTGGTAGGAGTTCTTCTTTTAGCCTCCTATGCCTTTGACTTCCAACCCATCAGGGACAGGGCGGAGGACTACCTTAATAGGGGCATAAAGATCACCCTTGCAAGCTACCTGATAGTCAGGGGTATAAACGCTGGGGTCTCCGTTATAAAGGAGAGCGAGCTTTCCCTGTCTCCTGCGGGTGTTGGTCTTTCCCTCGCCCTCGGTGAGGTTCTTGACCCTATAGACGACGTAACGGAGAGGGTATCGGTCCTCCTTCTGGTGAGCTTCATATCCTTCGGTATTCAGAGGCTTACCCTTGAGCTCCTGTCGGCTCCCCTGCTGCTTGTCTCAGGAATCCTCTCCTTAATCGTGGGGATCGCCGGTCTTCTCAGGGGAGTTCAGCCCAGGTTCGTGCTCAGGGTACTTGTGCTCCTGCTCACGGTGAGGTTTCTCCTTCCGCTCTCTGTTGTCGCTGGAGAGGGTATTTACGAGGGAGTGGTTAATCCCCGCCTTGAGGCAACGAACGCTCAGTTGTCAAGTGTGAAAACCACCATGCTCTCCTCCCTTGAAAGGGTTAAAAGCCCCTCCGACCTGAAGAATCTTTTAAGTAGTTTAAAAGACGGCGCCGACAGCGCCGTGGGAGGCATGCTGACCCTTGCCCTCTACTTCGCCTTTCAAACCATCTTTCTCCCGGTGGCGAGCCTCTGGGTGGTGGTCAGGCTCTCCCTTGGCGTCATGAGGCTGAAGTTATAATAGACCCATGGATATACTCTGGGCACCCTGGAGAAGCCATTACGTAGAAAACGTTGACAACATAGAGGGCTGTTTTCTCTGTCACGCCGTATCCCAGCCTGAGGACAGATGGAAGGAGTTCTTAGTCCTCTACAAGAGCTCTAAAAGTTTCATAATCCTTAACAAGTACCCTTACAACTCCGGACACCTAATGATAGTGCCTCTCAAACACACAGGCAACTACGAGGAGCTTGACGAGGAGACTGTTCTGGACATGGACAGGCTGCTCAAGCTCTCATTGAAAGCCCTCAGGGATGTTTACAAACCCCATGGCTACAACATAGGCTACAACATAGGCAGACCGGCGGGTGCGGGTCTTGAGAGCCACGTGCACATGCACGTCGTTCCAAGGTGGAACGGGGATACCAACTTCATGCCCGTTGTAGCCAACACAAAGGTCATATCCCAAGACCTGTCCACAACCTACGACAGGCTTTACGAGGCTATAAGGAAGCTAACATCCTGAGGGAGAGTGCATGAGCCTTCTGGAAGTCAAGAGCTTGAGCCTGTGGTATGGGGAAAACCGCGTTCTGTACGATGTTTCTTTCTCCCTTGGTAGGGGCGAGGTTCTCTGTATAGTGGGTGAATCTGGCTCTGGCAAGTCCTCCATACTCTACTCCATATTAGGCTTGCTGCCGGACACCGCAAAGATTGAGGGGGAGATACTCTTTGAGGGCAGAGAGCTCACAAAGATGAGAGAGTCTGATAGGCGAAGGCTGAGGGGAAAGGAGATAGGCATGGTCTTTCAAGAGCCCTCCTCCTACCTTGACCCATTATTCACTGTGGGCACTCAGATAGCGGAAACCTACGAAGGACACTTCCCCGAGGGAAGGTCTGAATCAAGGGACAGGGCTATAGAGGCTATGAGGAGGGCGGGCATTCCTAAGGCTGAGGAGAAGTTCGGCATGTACCCCCATCAGCTTTCTGGTGGGTTGAAGCAGAGGATGTGTATAGCTGCGGCAATAGTGTGTGAACCCAAGCTGCTCCTCGCAGATGAACCTACGACTGCCCTGGACGTGTCCGTTCAGAAGAGGATACTGAACCTCTTCAGGAAGTTCAGGGCTGAGGGCAGGTCGGTCATCCTCGTGACCCATGACTTTGGGGTCGTTGCAGAGGTGGGAGACAGGGTTGTAGTCCTGAAGGATGGGAGGGTGATTGAAGAGGGGGACGTCTACGGGATATTTGACTCACCGAGGGAAGAATATACACGTGCCCTTCTGAGGGCGATCTAATCGCCTGAACTTCAGGAGAAGAACTTCCTGAAACCTTCTACTATCTTATCTGGGTTCACCTCGTAGGTGCCTCTTGCTATCTCCTCCTTGATCTTCTTCACCTTTTCGGAGAAGTCTTCGTAGTCCGCCTCCAGAGCCTTCCTGGCAGTCTGGGAGATCTCCACTACGTCTTCGTTTCTCTGAACCTCGCTGACCTGCTCCTTCTTCTTCACCTTCTTCTCGGTCTCAAGAGCCTGTCCTATAAGCCTGTTCAGATTAACCTTGTCTATCATCCTGACTATTAGTATCGGACGTTTTTAATAAATTTTCAATACTCTTATAGGCTTTCGGTATATCCCTGATTATGTCCCTCGCCCTAAGGCTCTCCCTGTGGAGCCGCTCCTCCGCGATCTCTCCTGCAAGCCCGTGGAGGTAAACGCCGAGTTTGAGAGCTTCCAAAGGTTCCTCGTACCTGCCGAGGAGCGATACGAGTACTCCCGACAGGACATCTCCAACACCACCTTTAGCCATAGCTGGGGTTCCCCTCGTGGATACGAACACCTCCCCTGAAGGTGAGGCTATCACAGTCCTCGCACCCTTCAGGACAATGTAGCAGCCGAACTCCCCGGAGAAGTCTCTTGCGACCTCCGTCTGGTTGCAGACTATCTCCTCTGAGCTGAGACCGGAGAGCCTTGAGAACTCTCCCACGTGGGGTGTGAGCACGGTTACACCTTCCCTATCCCTGAGAAGACTGAGCTCACCCGAATCCGCCAGGTTGTTTATGCCGTCCGCGTCTATGAGCAGTGGTCTGTCCCACCTCTCAAGGAGTTCAAGGACTATGTCCTGCCCCTCCTCGTATCTGTCCATGCCCATGCCCACGGCGAGGGCTGTAAACCTCTCTCCTTCCTTCAGTAGCTTCTCTACTCCGAACACGGACAGCCTCTCCTCTCCGGGCAGGGGGAGGCTCATCTCCTCAACGAGGTGCCCTTCAAAGGTGGGGTTCAGCCCCTCCGGGACTGCTACAGTAACCAGTCCGCTTCCCGTTCTCGTCGCAGCGAGGGCGGACATCACCACAGCCCCTGTCTTACCCACGCTGCCTCCCATTATGAGGACGTGTCCTTCCCTGTTCTTGTATGTGTCCGGCTCCCTCTCAGGGAGTTTGAGACCTGAGGGTGCTATAACATCCCTCTTTATGTTCTCCGCCAGACGTTCTGGTATGGAGATGTCATGGACTACGACCTCGCCGCAGAGCTTAGCGGCAGGGTAGAGTATGTGGCAGAGCTTCGGAAACTGGAAGGTTACCGTTGCCACGGCTTTCACTGAGGGCTCAAAGGTCTTGCCCGTGTCTGCAGATAGACCGGAGGGTATGTCAACGGCCAATATGGGCACGCCGGAGGCGTTCATATCAAGGATGGTCTCGGCGACCTTTCCCTTCACGGGGGGTTGAAACCCCGTCCCGAAGAGAGCGTCCACTATGAGATCGTAATTTCTGTAAATGGGTCTTTCCTTCAGGGGTTCGTAGCCAAGATTTCTGTATATTTTGAGCTGGAGGGCTCCGTCACCCTTTGGCTCTCCCATGGGCAGGTAGAGGTCTGCCTCCATGCCTTTTAACCTGAGCATCCTCGCTACGGCTATGCCGTCACCGCCGTTGTTCCCCTTCCCCGCGACCACGAGAACTCTCTTCAGGGAGGGGTACTTTTCGTTTATGTAATTGAACACGCCGCGGGCGGCGTTCTCCATAAGCACGGAGGAGGGAATACCTATGTCTTCAATGGTGATCCTGTCAAGTTCAGCCATCTCGTGGGCTTTTAGAACCTTCATGAATTAAAATGATAACAGTATGATTGAGAAGATAGTCTCCTCCTTCAAGGAGAGCGCCGAGGTCAAGTTAGCCTTCGTTGAGCTGTACAAGGACAAGATACTTGAGGTTGGGAGCATAATGGCTACCGCCATAAAGGACGGGAACAAGATCCTACTCTTTGGCAACGGAGGGAGCGCAGCCGATGCCCAGCACATAGCAGCGGAGATAGTGGGGCGCTACAAGAAGGAGAGGAAGGGACTGCCAGCCATAGCCCTGACCACCGACACCTCCATACTTACCGCCGTGGGCAACGATTACGGCTTTGAGACGGTGTTTGAGAGGCAGATAGAGGCTCTGTGCACTCCCGGAGACGTAGCGATAGGCATATCCACCTCCGGCAACTCCGAGAACGTCCTTAGGGCTATCAAAAAAGCCCACGACCTTGGAGCCACAACGGTCGCCTTCACGGGCAGGAACGGAGGGAAACTTGCGGAGGTGTCCCACTATGCCTTCGTGGTTCCAGCCTACGATACTCCCAGGATACAGGAGTGCCACATAACCCTCGGTCACGTCCTCTGTGAGCTGATAGACGATATGGTATGAGCAGGGTAGCTCTCTTCGTAAAGGATTCGGAGGAGGCTAAGAAGACCGCCGAGGAGATAGCCGAGTTCCTGAAGTCTAAAGGACACACAGTAAAGAAACTTCTGAATAGACCCCCTCTGGGGGTGAACCTGAACCTGAAAGGTTACAGGCTTATGGTCGTCGTGGGAGGTGACGGCACCTTCCTGGCGGGAGCGAGGCTTGCTTCAAGGTTTGGCATTCCCCTCCTGGGTATAAACGAGGGAAGGTTCGGCTTCCTGACCGAGATAGAGAGACACGAGGCTGTGGACGTGCTCAAGAGGCTCTTCTCTGGAAAGCTGAAGAGACAGAGGAGGATGATGCTCTCTACTTACCTGAACAGGGGCAGAAGGAGGAGGTTCCTCGGCAACTACCTGAACGACGTGGTCATATCCAAGAGCGCCATAGCGCGCATAATGGAGATAGAGGTGTTTGCGGACGACAACTTCATGGTGCACATATACGGGGACGGCGTTATAGTCTCATCTCCCACTGGTTCAACAGCCTACGCCCTGTCTGCAGGGGGACCGATAATATACCCAGACTCGGAGAACATACTCTTCGTTCCCATATGTCCCCACACCCTCTCCAACAGGCCGGTGGTTCTGCCCTCAAACTTCTCCCTGAAGTTGAAGGTGCTCTCTCCCAACAGAGCCTGCTACCTTACCATGGACGGGCAGGAGGGTATGTACCTTGATAGGGGAGACGTGGTGGAGGTGAGAAAGTCCAGAAGGTTCTGCGATATTTACGTCCACCCCGAGAAGGGGTTCTTTGAGATACTGAGAAGAAAGTTGAGGTGGGGATAACTACGGGTGCAAACCCGTCCTTAAATCTTGAAATGGTGTTGCCTTTGTAGGATAATTGTTTAACCTCGGAGGTTGACATGGATATAGGTGTTATACCGAACGCTACCCTCTGGATTCAGGCTATCCTCTTTTTAGCCTTCGTCCTCCTGATGAACTTTATATACGTAAAGCCTTACTCAGCTGTAATTGAGGGAAGGGAGGAGCTCGTAAGGAAGAACCTTGAAACCGCATCAAGGCTCCGTGAGGAAGCTAAGACTTACGTAGAAGAGGCGAGAGGTATCATAGACAAAGCGCGCTCTGAAGCCAACGCGATACTTGAGGAGGCAAAGAAGGAGGCTGCTAAGGTTAAAACGGAGATACTTGACAAAGCGGAGAAGGAAGCCCAGGCTGAGGTTGAGGTTAAGGTCAAGGAGATAAGGGAGTCTCTGGAGGAGGAGAAGAAGAAGCTGGAGGAAGCCGTCAGGGACATAGCCAACAGCATCGTCAAGAAGATACTCGGAGAGGCAGCATGAAGAAGAGATCCCTTTTATTGTTTCTGGTGTCCACGTCCGTGTTCGCCGCCGGAGGAGAGGGCGGTGCCCATCACAGCCCCCTTGAGCTATTCTGGAAGGGCTTCAACATACTTCTCTTCCTCGGGGCGGTCTACTGGTTTGGTAGAAACTACATAGCGGAGGCTTTCAACAACTTCTGGAAATCTCTTACCAAGAGCGTTGACGACTCGGAGAGAGAGCTTAGGGCTGCCAAAGAGGAGCTCCAGAGGGCTAAGGAAGAGCTTGAGAAAGCTAAGGTCAGGGCTGATGAGTCCATAGCCCTCGCAAGGGAGTCCGCCCAGACCGAGATAGAGAACGCCAAGAAGCATGCGGAGGAGGTCGCCCAGAGGATCAGAGAGAAGGCTCGTGAGACCGTGGAGATAGAGCTCAAGAAAGCTAAGGAGGAACTCGCCCTTTACGGAATGATGAAGGCGGAGGAGATAGCGAAGGGCATGCTTGAAGAAGCCTTCAGAGACCCGGAGGTTCAGAGGAAATACATAGAGACCCAGCTGAAGGTTCTGGAGGACAAGGGAAATGCATAGCAGGAAGGAGATAGCCCGTAAAGCGGTTCGTTTGCTGGTTAGGAGGCTTCCCAAGGATAAAAAGAGCCTCATATCAACGGGAGAGTTCATAAACTTCCTCGCTCAACTGTACAGGAAGAGTAGAGATGCGAGGAACTTCTTCGTCAGTCCCTTCGTGCCTAAGGAAAAGAAGGTAGCCCTTCTGAAGGAGATAATGGGGAAGTATGAAGTTCCCTCTGAGGCTCTTGAGGTATTTGATTACCTCCTTGACATAAATGCCCTCTCTCTGCTGCCTGAGATGAAGAGGCTTTACGACCACGAGGTTGAGAAGCTCATGAAGATGTCCAAGGGCTTCCTCTACCTCGCCAGGGAGATTGACGGCAGGGAAATAGAGAACATTACCGGTGTGATCCAGAAGGCTCTCGGTAGGGAGCTTGAGATAGAGGTCTCCTACGATGAATCCCTCATAGGAGGGTTCGTGTTCAAGACTTCAGGCTTCGTGGTTGACACATCGGTTAAGAGACAGCTTGAAAAACTCTTAGTTCACGGAGGTTAATCCCTATGGAAAGGACACTCATAATCATCAAGCCCGATGCTGTGCAAAAGAAGGCTACGGGAAAGATCCTTGACAGGTTTATTGAAGAAGGCTTTGAGGTCAGAGCTTTAAAGATGTTCAGGTTCACTGAGGATCAGGCAAAGCAGTTTTACATAGTTCATAAGGAGAGACCTTTCTACGGAGAGCTCGTTGAGTTCATGACCTCCGGTCCTGTCGTCGCCGCGGTTCTTGAGGGCGAGAACGCCATCCAGAGAGTAAGGGAGATAATAGGTCCCACCGATAGCGAGGAGGCGAGGAAGGTAGCCCCAAACTCCATAAGGGCTCTCTTCGGAACGGACAAGGGGCAGAACGCCATACACGCCTCTGACTCCGAGGAGTCCGCGAATTACGAGATACCCTTTATCTTCTCTGGTCTTGAGATCGTTTGAGGTAGAGCCATACGTAGTTTTCTTTTCTTATATGAGCCTTTAGGAGCTCTTCTGTTCCTGCGTTTGTGTTAATGGGATCACAGGAGACAAGGTAGCGCCAATTGGGTGTCAGCCTTGAGCTCTTTATAAACTCTCCCGTTATGAAGTCAAGGTACAGACACACAGCTTTCCTTTCGTCCGACCGGCAGTCGCACGCTATCTTGCCGCTATCCTTTACGAGCTGGCTTATAGCATAAGCGGTATCCTTTATGGGTCCCCTCTGGCGTTCCAGAATGGGCAACCCTACGAAACCGAAGATCAACCTCAGGAGGGCTAAAACGAGGACTGTCGCGACGAATATCTTCTTGAACTTCTCTTTATTGTGTAGGAGAAAGGCGAACAACACGGCGAGCAGTGGAAACAGAGGAAGCACGTACCTTCCTTTGGCGTTCACCGATGCCAGGTAGGGTAGGTAGTTGAGCAGCGCTATGAGTGTCAAAGCCTTTATATCTCTGTTTAAGGTTATGGTGTTCTTGCCTTTTATGAACAGAACCAATACGAACAGGCTTGCGGGTAGCAGTTGTTTGAAGTTTAGAAGTGGGTATGAAACCACATGCTTTATTAAGGATACAGGGCTACTGTCTCCTTTAACCTTGGCTACGGTTTCCCTGAACAAGGTCTGGGCGTAGGCGTATGGGTCTTGGGTGTTGAGAAGCCATACAGCCGGGATAATTATTGATACGAACGTTGCTATAAATATGCTTCTGAGCGTAACCCTCCCGGGTTTGTAGATGACAAGCACCGCCAGGACGCTCAGGAACCAGAAGGCATAGGAGGGCAAGCCTTTTAGCAGGAAGGAAAACCCTATAGCTATACCGGCTGCGTATATCATAATGGGCTTGTCGTCTCTCACGCCTATGAGAAGCAGAGATACGGAGAGCGTGTTTATTGCAGTTAGGGTCATGTCTATCTCTGCAAGGTATCCGTACCAGAAGAGCACGTCAGAAAAACTTATCAGTATTAATGATGCGAGCAGAGATGTTTCAACGTTACTGGTTATCTTCAGGGCTAACGCAAAGGTTATCAGGAGGGAGACTAAGAGCGCTGTTAGGGTAACGCTTCTGGCGGTCATCTCCGACCATGGTATGACCTTTGAACTTGCGAGGATCAGCCAGTTAAAGAGGGGCGGCTTGTTGTAGTAGGGCTCTCCCAGAAAGGTGGGCTGGAAAAGGTTATCGCCCTTGTCCATCTCATAGGCAACTATGGTTCTCAGAGCCTCCTCGCCTCTGAACTGGTAATTGTTGAGATTGGGTAGCATAGAGAGGAAACATACTGATACGAGCAGTAAAGTCAAAGACTTCATAGTAGGTCTATAATTTTACGGGTTATCCTCCTGATGGAAAAATCTCTTGTACTAAAGTTTTGCACCTCTTGACAAGAGAGCATTCAAGTCTGTCAAAAGAACCTTCCAGGGGATTTCCTCAAGGGAGGTAAGAACCATGAACGAAGCTAAATACAACGCTCTGCTAAATATTTTCTCATATTCTCCTTATACCCTGTCCTCCTCACCTATTTACTCAGCCTCAACTCTTTCAAGATTCCTGAGTTCCTTTGACTTTAACCCAATGCCTCAAATCCAATCCCTCATACACCAACTCCTCGCTAAACTCAGCTCCTCCCATAAAGCCTTCCTCATCGCCGATACCACACTCCTGAGAAAAACAGGCTCCAAGATTGAAGGTGTCAATAAGCTCTACGACCCTTCCTCAAAAAGAATCGTCTTAGCCCACAGGGCACTGGTCATAATCCTGTCGGTGGGCAATTTAAGAGTGTCTCTCCATGTTGAGCTACTCCGCGACGTCAAGCCTGTGGATGCCCTGATAGAAGCTCTGAAAAGGCTCCTGCACTCTCTGAAGAGACTATTTCCCAATCTCCTTTTCCTCTGCGATGCAGGGCTTACCTGCAACAGGCTCCTTGAATTCATCCTGTCCGAAGAATTTGATTTCGTGTGTGCTATAGGTCAAGGAAGAGTGGACAAAGAGAGTAAAGAGAAGCTCAGAGACCTGTGGTTTCCGAGAGCTGAAAAGGTAAAGCTAAAAGGAGTGGATAAACACCTCTATGCCTACAGGGTAAGTGATGGTAGTGATAAGGAGGGAGTGAAGGTGAGCAATAAGTGTCTTGGGAAGAAGCGGCTTGAAGATTTCTACAGGCAGAGATGGTCTCAAGCCTATAAGCCTTGAGGAGCATATGGTCAGGAGGCTAAGAGCTATAAGGCTTTGGATAATGGCGGTATGGCATGTTGTGCTTTTGAAGCTGAGGTCTAAGCTTAATGGCGTAGATTTCAGGGGGTATCTGTTGTCTCTTGTGTTTCCTCCCATTGTGCTTGAGCTTATTGAAGTGCTTGAGTTTGTTCAAGACATTGCAGGGCGAAGTTTGAGGTTTGCTCCTTTCCCTGACGATAGGCTTGTTCTGTTCCTGCTCCGAAATCTGATAGGAGGTGGCTCATGTTGTGCAAAAGTTTAGGTTCTTTAATTTTCATGCCACTCTGCTCTGTCCAAAAATAGCTTTAGATACTCCCTGTTCTTTGCATCTTCCCCTTTCACATATGCGGACAGGCTCATGTTCATACCACCCCTGCCATCATAAGCATATTCATTATCCCTACCTTGAACACCAGTTCCTTCTTCATATTCTCAAACTTCAAACTCACTACATACTCCCCAAACCATCGCTTGAATACTGAGAAGAAATTCTCCACAAGCCACCTCTTGCCATACTCTATTCTTTCCTTCCATCGCCTCTTCCCCCTCCTTATAGCCCTTACCACTTCATCCCTCAATGGATTTCCCCTTACCTTCGCCCCCTTCCTCACAAGCACTCCCGCACATATACCCTCATCATGCAAATACCTGAAAAACTCATGTGTGTCGTATCCGCTATCAGCCACAACCTTGCTCACTTTCTTGCCCTTGTCCTTTGCCTCCCTCTTAGCACCTTCTACAAGCTTTTTAGCTTTCTGACTGTCATGGACTCTCTCGTCCGTTACCTCTATCTCCACTACCTTCTTCCTTTTGAGGTCAAAGGCTACGTGTAGTTTTATCCATCCTTTCCTTGCCCTCTTGCCATGCTTCTTCCTGAGCCATTCCCCTCTGTTGGTAACCTTTATGCCCGTGGAGTCAAGGACTATTACGAAGTCATCTGGCAGGTCTTCCGGGTCTGGGAAGTCTTTAATGTTTATTTCCATGGTTTTGAATCTGTAGTGTAGAGTCCTGAAGTCAGGGATTTTCAAGCCTGAGTTTTGGAAGAGCTTTTTAGCGAGTCCCTGGGTTTGTCTGTATGGGAGTTTCAGGGCGAACTTTATGAAGAGGAGCATCAAGATGAGGTGGTCTGAATACACCGGCGGTCTACCTGTATTTCTATTCCTCTCACTCTTAGCTTTTAGACCAAAGCTCATGGAGTCTATGAGTATTTCACCCCTCTTTACAAGCTCTCCGTTGTATTTGCTCCAGTCCCTGCTCATGGGTCTTTATTCTAATGGGTAGGGCTTTTTAGACAAAGCAGCCACTCTAAACAACTTCTTCCAAAAGTTTTCTTACTATGACTTTTCTATGAAACTGATCAGCTGTATGACGGGCCTTGAGAGAGAGTTTATCGTATACACTATTTTGTTCCAGTAAGTCTATTACTTTTCTAACCATGCCTTCAATGTCTCCAAATGGTATTAAGACTTCTTTATTATATGCACCCAGTATTTCTTTATACCCCGAGTGTTGATTGTAAAAGGCTATAGGTGGTACACCTAGGGCTAAACTTTCAAGAATAACTCTGCCCAACCCTTCTCTACGGGCAGTATGTATGAGCAGTTTAGCCCTTCCCATATACTTATAAGGATTTTCTCTGAAACCAGTAATAAGCACAAATTTATCAAGTTTATATTCGCTAATTTTATTTCTTAATATATTTTCAAGTCCACCTTGTCCAACATAGCATAATTTTACATCTTTATATTTTAAGATTCCTTTCAGCACTTCTAAGGCAAGTAGGGGTTCTTTCTGTTCATCTATCCTTCCTACCCATACAAGTACGTTTCTCTTTCTAAAGAAATTTTCAAACTCTTTTTCTATGGGCTCTTTTGCAAGCTCCCTTATTCTATCTAAGTCTATGGGGTTGTATATAACTCTTATCTTGTCCTCATTTACATAAAACGTTCTCTCTAGATCCGATTTCACGGCGGGTGAGATTGCAATTACTTTATCCATGTTCTCATAAATTCTTTTTATGAAAAATCTGTACGGTAGTTTCCACGGTTTCATATGCCACGGTCTCAGATCTCTTTCTATTCCAATAAACTTAACCCTATCGCTATTCAATATTTTTTTAGTTATGGATGCAGTAGTTATTTGTGTTAACATATTAGCTATTACTATATCAGGCTTTTCCTCTCTTATAGTAGTGTATAGCTTAAAGGGCCTATCTATGTCACCAACGGCATTTAGAGGTATGACTCTTACGGGTACATTCACATCATCAGCGCTTTTCTTGTTGACTACAAATGTAACTTCTGCGCCTAATTCTCTAAAGCCTTTCATAAGCTCTAAATTGGATGCAAGGTTGCCATAGTTGAATTTGCTAATTGTATTTATATAAATAAGTATTTTCATAGCCAAATCTAAATATAATCAGACACCATGCACTTGGGTTTGTCCTTTGTGAGTTTACTGAGGCGTCTACCTATGCCTGCCGCCAGTATTACCGCCTGCATACCTTCAACCGCTTATAATTGTATTTCATGAAGCCCTTCAAAGGAGAGAGGATATTCACCCCTGGACCCGTTGAGATTCCTGACAGGATAAGAGAAGTTCTCGGCAGGCAGATAATCCATCACAGGACGTCTGAGTTCAGGGAAGCATTTTTGGAAACTAGAGAGCTCTTTAAACAGCTCGTTGACTGCAAGGAAGAGAACTTCGTGTTCTTCGCCTCTTCGGGCACGGGTGCCATGGAAGCGGCAGTACTGAACTTCTTTGATGAGGGAGATAAGGTAATAGCCGTAGTTGGAGGAAAGTTCGGCGAGCGCTGGGCTGAGCTGGGGAAGAAGTACAGGCTGAACGTCATAGAGCTTGAGGTTGAGTGGGGAAAGAGCGTTGAACCTGGGGCTGTGGAGAACTTGCTTAAAGATAACCCTGACTGTAAGGGTGTCCTCGTCCAGGCATCGGAGAGCTCAACTGGCGTGTATCACGATGTTAGGGCACTCGCACAGGTCACTAAAGACACGGACGCCCTCCTCGTGGTTGACGCCATAACAGCCCTCGGCGTTTACAATATGAAGCCCCACGAGTGGGGTCTGGACGTGGTCGTGGGAGGTTCTCAGAAAGCCTTTATGCTACCGCCAGGTCTGTCTATGCTGTGGTTCTCAGAAAGAGCTAAGGAAAGGCTGACCGCCAGGTCTTACTACTTCAACGTAAAGGAAGAGCTTAAGAAACAGACAGATGGACAGACAGCTTTCACACCGGCGATAGGTCTGATCCTTGCCCTGAGGGAGTCCCTATCCATACTCCTTGAGAGCGGCATGGATGCTGTTGAGGAGAGGTACAGGCTCATCTCTGAGGGGTTGAGTAAAGCTATGGATGCTCTGGGGCTGTCCATCTTCCCCGAAAACCCGTCTATAGCGATGACCACCGTTATGCCTGAGGGCGTTGATCCGGAGGCTCTCAGAAAGGAGATGCTCAGGCTCGGCGTCAGAGTTGCGGGCGGACAGGGAAAGCTGAAGGGAAAGATATTCAGAGTATCCCACATGGGAATGGAGCTTTTAGATATGCCCGTGGTTCTTTCAGCTTTAGAGGTGGCTCTCAATAAACTCGGGTGTGTAAAGACCTTCGGTGCCGGGGTAGGAGCATACCTGGACACTTTATCCACCGGAATCAAGCATGGGTAAACTTCCTCTATCCGTGGCGATAATAACCTACAACGAGGAAGATAGGATAGGCAGAACCCTTGAGGCTGTTAAAGACATAGCCTCCGAGATAGTGGTGGTTGACTCCCACTCTACCGACAGGACGAGGGAGATCGCAGAGTCTTACGGGGCAAAGGTTTACGTTGAGGACTGGAAGAGCTACGCCGGGCAGAAGAACTATGCCCTTGAGAAGTGTACCCAGGAGTGGGTGCTCTTCTTAGACGCTGACGAGGTCGTATCGGAGGAGCTGAAGCGCTCTATCGTTAAAGCTGTGAATTCAGGAAGGGCTGACGCTTTCTACCTGAACAGGAAGACTTACTACCTGGGAAAGTTCCTTGAGCATATATGGCAGCCCGACTGGGTCTTGAGACTTGCGAAAAGGAGCTCTGATCCCAAGTGGGTAGGTGGTAGTGTTCACGAGCGACTTGAGGTTAAGGGCAGGGCTGAGAAGCTGGAGGGATACCTTTACCACTACACTTACAGAGACCTGTCCGACCACTTCCAGAAGTCCCTCAGGTACGCAAGGCTGTCCGCCGGGGATATGTTCAGAGGCGGAAAGAGGTTTAAGCTCCACAAGTTAGTCCTGAACCCCGTGTGGGCTTTCCTCAAGCAGTACTTTATCAAAGGGGGCTTCCGAGACGGCATCAGGGGTCTCTCCGTATCAATGAGCTACTTCTTTTCAACCTTCCTGAAATACATGTTCCTCTGGGAGCTTGAGCAGGAGGAGAGGAGGAAGGGTGGCAGAGGTTAGCGTGGTGATACCCGTCTATAACGGGGAGAGGTACATAAAGGAGTCCGTTGGGTGTGTGTTGAATCAGACCTTTAAAGATGTGGAGGTCATCGTAGTAGACGACGCTTCGCGTGATAGGACACAGGACGTAGTTTATGAAAACTTTGGGGAGCTTATAGGTGAGGGAAAGATAAAGTACATGAGAAACGAGAGGAACATGGAGAGGGCTTTTTCCAGGAACGTGGGTTTTGAGAACTCTTCTGGAGAGTACGTTTTCTTCTTAGACCACGACGACCTGTGGAAGGAGAACCACATTGAGGAAGTTCTGAAGGCTTTTCCCGGCTATGACGTGGTTTACTCCTTCCCGAGGAGCTTCATAGACGACGGCTCGCAGGTGTTCCGGAGGTCTGGCAAAAGGATAAAGCCCCTGGAAGAGACCATATTTTCGGGAAACATCGGCTACCCTTCCGCCTCAGCTTTCAGGAGGGAGAGCTTCCCCGGTTACAACGGGAACTTCATCATGAGGGAAGACTGGGAGATATTCATAAGAAGCTACCTTGAAGGCTTGAAGATAAGGATCGTTGACTCGGACACGGTTCTCATAAGGGAGCACCCCCACAGGACGAGCAGGAGCAAGCTTTTTCTGGAAGCTACGAAGGCTGTATACGAAGCCTACAAGGATAAAGTACCGGAAGAGTGCCTTCCCCACTTCTTGCTCCACATTTCGGACGTAGCCTTCCGGTTCGGGGATTTCAGAACGGGTTACAGGGTTTTCTTTGAAGCTGTGAGTAAGAAGCCCAGCATCTTGGCTGACAGGAGGAACCTCCTGAACTTTCTCAAGAGGGGCTTTCGGCTGGACAGGTTTCTCGGATTCAGAGCTTAGGCTCTTTCCCTAAGGGCCTTCTCCCCGAACTTGAACATGAGTAAGTAGAGGGGAAGTAGGGCGTCCCAGAAGAAGGTGAACACAGAAGCTACGAGGTGAACCAAGAGAGGGATCATTCCCATAAGGTAGAGCACCTCCTCCCCTCCGGACACCCTTGAGCGGAGGAACTCTCTGAAGGCGATGAAGTATATGAGGAGTATGGACACAAGTCCTATGATCCCCCTCTCTATGGTTTCCGACACGAGTATTATAGACTCGTACCTCTGCCAGCTCTTGGGGCTCTTCTCGTGGGGCAGGTAGAGACCCGACCTTATCCCGTGCCCCAGCAGGAGGTTCACGTACCTTCCCTCCTTTATATCGCTCTCTATTATCTTTATGCCGTCCAGCATTATGTTGAGCCTTGAGGAGCTTATAATGTTCAGGGCGTTTGTGTCCAGTTTTCTCTTTCCAAGGACTACCTCGTTCAGAACCTTGAACCTTACATCCTTGGTTGATAGGAATACGTAAGCTACAGAACCACCCAGCAGTATAAACACAAGCAGCAGAACTACGTACCTGCCCTTCAACAGCTTGCTTCTGTACATCAGGTAAGACAGGGCGAGAAAGACCACGGGTATGCTCAGCAGGTAAGACCTCCTTGCGGAGAAGACCACAACCGCGAAGAAGGAGAGAGCGAGCAGGACGTAGAAGAAGACTCCGAAGTTAAACTTCTTTCCCTGCAGGTAAAGGTACGTAGCTATCAGTAATGAAGCGAAGGCGAACAGGGTGTAAAAGGAGGCAACCTCAAAGTGCCCTCCCCAGAAGAGTTTGTACGTGTTCGTTTTAGTTACGTTGTATAGGAGAACCGGCAGTCCCAGCAAGCCCAGAAGCACGAAGATGTAGTTGAGCTTTACGAGGGTCTTCCCTGTGCGTTCAGGGTTCAGGAAGTATATGACCTGGAAGAGCCCCTCGCTCACACTCTTTACGAACATCTTGGGGAAGAAGAGAGCTGTCGGCACGAGGGTTGAAAGTACGTAACCGGAGAGAGGTATTCTCAGGCTGCCGCGGAAGGCCATGCCCCCTCTGAGGAGAAATATCAGTATCCCGAGTATCACGAGACCTTCGTAGACGCTTATTGACAAGAAAGAGGCTACCGACAGCAAGATCAGGTAAGAACCCATGGGTATAATCTTATCCCATGATAAAGTTCGGGACGGACGGATGGAGGGCGGTAATAGGAGACCAGTTCACCTACGGGAACGTCAGAAAGGTCGCCCGGGCGCACGCAGAGGTCTTGAAAAAGAGAGGGCTTGGAAAGGTCGTGGTGGGCTATGACTGGAGGTTCTCCTCGGAGCACTTTGCCGCTCAGATATACGATGTGTTCAGGGCTGAGGGCATTGAGGCGAAGCTCGTTGAGAGGGCGTGCACCACACCTATGGTCTCTTTTGCGGTGAAGTACATGGGCTTTGAAAACGGTGTTATGGTTACAGCCTCCCACAACCCGCCTAACTACAACGGCTACAAGGTCAAGGAGAGCTTCGGAGGCTCCGCAACACCAGAGTTCATAGCGGAGATAGAGAGGGGTATAGAGAACTCCTCCGACGAACCAGCCCCAAAATCGGAACCCGAGACTCTTGAAGTTGAGAGCAAATACCTTAGTAAGGTCAGGGGAGAGATAAGCCTTGAGCTCTTTAGGGAGAGAGGGCTCAAGGTAGTTCACGACGCCATGTACGGAACCTCCTCCGGGCTTCTATCCAGAGCTCTGGAAGATACAAGGGCTCAGGTTACGCCCATAAGGTCATACAGAGACGCTCTCTTCGGTGGACACGCACCAGAACCCGTTGAGAAGAACCTCGCCCTTCTCAAAGAGAAGGTTAGGGCTGAGGGGGCGGACGTGGGCGTGGCTAACGATGGAGACGGAGACCGTATAGCGCTCGTAGATGAGAGGGGCGAGTACGTCAACACCCAGCTCATATACGTCCTGCTCCTCCTTCACCTGATAAAGCACAAGAACATGAGGGAGGGCATAGTTGTCAAGACGGTGTCTACCACATACCTTGCGGACAGGATATGCAGGGCGGAGGGTATAGAGCTCAGGGAAGTTCCAGTAGGGTTCAAGAACATAAACGAGCTGATACTGAAGGAGAAGGTTATATTCGGAGGCGAGGAGAGCGGAGGGTACGGCATACCCTCATACCTTCCAGAGAGGGACGGTCTCATGTCAGCCCTATTCGTGCTGGAGCTCATGCTCCTGAAGGGCAGACCCCTGTCGGAGATAATAGAGGAGGTCTTTGATACCTACGGCAGGGCTTACTACAAGAGGGTAGACTTCCCTGCGGACGAGGGGATAAAGGCTAAACTTAAAAGTTTGATAGAGAGACCGCCTTCGGCGGTGGGTGGAAGGAGCGTAAGGAGAGCTATAACCATAGACGGGCTGAAGCTGGTGTTTGAGGACGAGAGCTGGCTCCTCTTCAGGGCTTCCGGAACCGAGCCCCTAATACGAGTTTACGCTGAGGCGCCCTCTCAGGAAGAACTTGAGGAGCTAACAGAGGCTGGTATATCCCTCATAAGTGTATAATTTTTAAGCTTAAACTCCCCGGAGGTAGTTAGGTTGGCAAACATAGTGGTTTCCCCCATGACCTTTGAACCCGTATACTCCCAGGATGCGGAGATAGTTGAGAGGAAGGGCACGGGACATCCCGATACAATATGCGATTCCATAGCGGAGGAGCTCTCCGTTGAGCTCTCCAAGCTTTACCTTGAAGAGTTCGGTGCTGTGATGCACCACAACGTTGACAAAGCCCTGCTTGTGGGAGGGGTAGCCCATCCCGTATTCGGCGGGGGCGAGGTCATATCCCCGATAGAGATATACCTGGTGGGCAGGGCTGTTAACGAGAGAGAGGGCAGACCGCTCCCCGTTGAGGAACTCGCCATAGAGGCTACCCGCAGGTGGATAAGGGAGAACGTGAGGAACCTTGACCCGGACAGACACATAATAATCAAGCCCAGGATAAAGCCGGGGAGCAGGGATCTCGTTGACCTATTCCTGAGGTTCCAGCAAAGGGGAGAAGTCCCCCTCGCCAACGACACATCTTTCGGTGTCGGTTTTGCTCCCTTTGACGACCTGGAGAGGGTCGTGTTTGAAGCGGAGCGCTTCCTCAACTCGGAGGAAGTCAAGAGGGAACACCCTGAGGTAGGCGAGGACATAAAGGTGATGGGCGTGAGGATAAGGGACAGGATAAGGATAACCGTAGCCTGCGCCTTCGTCAGCAGATACGTGGAGAGCCTTGAGGATTATCTCGGGAAGAAGTCCGTGATACACGGTAAGCTCAGGGAGCTCGTGTCAGGGCTGACCGATAAAGAGGTTGAGGTCTTCATAAACACAGCGGACGACCCGGAGCAGGGTTCAGTCTACATAACTGTTACGGGAACTTCAGCCGAGCAGGGTGACGATGGACAGGTGGGCAGGGGCAACAGGGTCAACGGGCTGATAACGCCTTACAGACCCATGAGCCTTGAAGCTGCCGCCGGAAAGAACCCCGTATCCCACATAGGGAAGATATACAACGTGGTGGCAAACCTCATAGCGGACAGGGTAGTGAAGGAGATAGAGGAAGTTGAAGAGGCTTATTGCTACATAGTATCCCAGATAGGAAAACCCATAAACGAACCTCAGGTGTGCGACGTTAAGGTGAGAACCGCAAAGGACCTCCCCGGTATAGAGGGGGAGATTGCAAGGATTGCCCAGGAGGAACTTGACCGGATGCCCAACACCTGGGAGAGGTTCTTGAAAAAGGAATTCTCTGTAGCCTGAGATGCTTACAATTTCCTTGACAGTAGGGTCATAACGCTGTTATATTTTTGACTACCTTTTTGGAGGCGTCTATGGGAGAGTACGGGGCTCTTTTTGTCTTTGCGCTCATAGCGGTTACTATCGGGCTCGTGTTCGCTTTCCTGAACGATATCTTAGGAACACGCAGGAAGGATCCCATGGAGGACTACCCTTACGAGTGTGGAGTTCCCCTCTACGACCCGGAGGCGCGGGGAACCTTCAAACAGGGTTACTACCTTTTGGGGCTCTTGCTCATACTCTTTGATATAGAGGCTGCCTATCTTTTTCCATGGGCGGTGGTGTTTAAGGAGATAGGTCTCTACGGGCTTATAGAGGCTGCTCTCTTTATATTTATACTCGCCCTTGGCTTTCTCTACGCCTGGGCTAAGGGTGCGCTCAGGTGGCAGACCTGAAGAGGAGGTAACGGCTATGGCCAGCATAAACTCAAACGGCTTTGTGACTACAACCGTGGACGAGCTCCTGAAGTGGGGCAGGAGGAACGCCCTCTGGCCCGTGACCATAGGGCTCGCCTGCTGTGCTATAGAGATGATGCACGCTGCTGCGTCTCGCTTTGACTTAGACAGATTGGGGGTGATATTCAGGGCTTCTCCACGCCAGTCGGACGTCCTAATAGTGGCTGGAACTGTGGTGAATAAGGTCGCTCCCATGCTGAAGCTGATATGGGATCAGATGCCCGACCCAAAGTGGTGCATATCCATGGGTGGGTGCTCAAGCGCAGGGGGACCCTTTCCCACCTACTCAACCCTTCAGGGCATAGACAGGATAATACCCGTTGACGTTTACGTTCCCGGCTGTCCTCCCACACCGCAGGGGTTGATCTACGGAATACTTCAGCTCCAGAGGAAGATAAAGGAGCAGGGCGTAACCAAGTACGACAGGGCTTTTGACCAGTTCAGGAAGGACGTTGAGAAGGAAGGTCTCTTCGTTCCTCAGGAGATGAGCGTTTAAGGAGGAAAGGGTGCCTTGGATTAACAGAGCTTCCGTTGACAGGATAGGGCAGGAGTTCGGAGGTGATGTAAGCTTCTCCTTCGGGGAGCACGCCACCTCCGTGGAGGTTTCACACCTCAGGTTTAAAGAGTTTCTCCGGCACCTAAGGGATAGGGAACGCTTTCTCCACTTCATAGATATGACATGTATAGACTTCCCCGAAGACCCCCGCAGGTTTCAGGGCGTTTACATCCTGTACAACCCCGACGAGAACGAGAGGCTAATCGTAAAGACCTGGGCTAACAACGGGAAACTCCCCACGGTGTCAGACCTGTGGCCCGGCGCCAAGTGGGCTGAGAGAGAAGCCTACGATATGTTCGGCGTGGAGTTCGTTGGGCACGAGAACCTTAGAAGGATGTTCATGTGGGAAGGATACGAGTACTTCCCTCTCAGAAAGGACTTTCCCATAGAGGGTATACCTGAGCAGGAACTTCCCTCCCTCACGGAGGTTCTTCAGGGCAGAACAGACCCACCTTCTCATGACTATGAGCTTTTGCACACCAAGGTTCCGACACTTGAAGACCTTGAGAGGACGGAGAAAGCTCGTCTCCAGAAGAAGGCTCAGCTCGTTCTAAACTGGGGACCCCTCCACCCGGGGACTCACGGGACTATATGGTTCTTATTTGACCTTGAAGGCGAGTTTGTAGTTCAGAGTGATGTGGTTCTGGGACAGCTCCACAGGGGAATGGAGAAGATAGCGGAGAACGTATATTACTTCCAGTTCCTACCCTATACGGATCGTATGGACTACATCTCAGCTATATGCAATGAGCTCTCCTACGTGACCGCTGTTGAGAAGCTTCTAAACATAGAGGTACCCGAAAAGGCAAGATACATAAGGACTATGTTCGCAGAGCTCCAGAGGATAAACTCCCACCTGCTGTGGCTCGGGACGGGTGCCCTTGACCTCGGAGCACTGACGGTTTTTCTCTACTGCTTCCGTGAGCGTGAGAAGATAATGGACCTCATAGAGGGGAACGCAGGATACAGGCTCACCACCGCCTTCCTCAGGATAGGGGGTGTTCACTACGACCTCGCTCCTGGAACCCTTGATGCAGTTAGAGCCTTCATAAAGGACTTTCCCCAGAAACTCAAGGAGTACCACATGCTCCTTACAAGGAACAGGATATGGCTCAGGCGAACCAAGGACGTGGGCATCATAACCAGAGAGGACGTTTACGCCTACGGACTCTCCGGTCCCGTGGCCAGGGCTTCCGGCGTTCCCTACGATCTCAGGAAGCTTGAACCTTATGCAGCCTACGACGAGGTTGATTTTGATGTTCCCGTGGGAGAGGTGGGCGACGTTTACGACAGGTATCTGGTTCGTATGGAGGAGATGGCTCAGAGCGTGAGGATTATAGAGCAGTGTGTTGATAAGCTTGAGAAACTTCCAAAAGACGCACCTTACATAAACAAGGATCACCCTGCGGTTATCCCTCCCAAGGAAGATGTCTTTATGTCCCTTGAGGACATGGTTCAGTCTTTCAGGGTTGTGGTGCACGGTGAGAGCGCACCCGTAGGAGAGGTTTACTCCTCCGCTGAGAACCCGAGGGGTGAGCTCGGCTTTTACATATATTCCAGAGGCGGAAGCAAGCCTTACAGACTAAGGATAAGGTCTGGGGCTTTATACAACCTCTCCGTATTTCCCAAGCTTATAGAGGGAAGAACCATAGCGGACGCCATAGCCTTGCTGGGTAGCTTAGACCCTGTGGTGGGAGAGACGGACAGATGAGCGTGAAGGACAGGGCTATCTCTTACGAGGATATTGCGAGTATACCCGAGGGGTATGAGGTGATAGAGGGGAAGTTGAAAGAGTTGGCACCTGCAGGTGGGGAGCACGGATATTTTGAACAGAAGGTAAGTAGGAAGATTGATGAGAGATTTGAGAGTAGCGGCTACGTCCTTGTGGGTGAGGTCGGCATAGTCATATCCAGGGATCCTCTCACCGTCCGGGCGGCGGACATAGTGTATATCTCCAAAGATAAATTAAAGAGCGTTCCTAAGGGTATGCTGGAGGTTCCTCCAGACCTCGTGGTGGAGATAATATCTCCCTCCAATACCTTTGAAGAGGTTGAGGAGAAGGTGGCGGACTACCTTAACTTCGGTGTAGGTAGAGTCCTCCTAATAGACCCGAATGCCAAAAAGGTTACGCTCATAAACGAGGATAGGAAGATAGAGATAAAGAACTTTGACGAAGAGGTTGAGATCCTTCCGGAGCTGAAGGTGAGAATGTCCGATCTTGGAGGTTCTGAATGAACGAGTTCGTGATCTCACTTGTAGTGACGCTCGTGAAGATAGGGGTTCTTTTGGGTGTTGCCCTCGGGCTGGGCGCCTATCTGACGTGGTTTGAGAGGAAGCTCGCTGGACACATACAGGCGAGACTGGGACCTACGGTGGTAGGACCCTTCGGTCTGCTACAACCTCTCGCTGACGGGCTCAAGCTCATGACCAAGGAGTCCATAATCCCGAGGGGAGCGGACGTTCCCGTTTACTACCTCTCAATAATGATGGCGGTGGCACCCGCCATACTGCTCTTCTCGGTCATACCCTTTGGTCCTGAGTTCACCCTCTTCGGATACCAGATAAAGCCCATCATATCGGACGTGAACATAGCCCTTCTGGTGGTCTTCGCCATGGGCTCGCTTGCGGTTTACGGGACTATATTCTCCGGATGGGCTTCCAACTCTAAATACGCCTTCATAGGTTCCCTTCGTAAAGCGTCGGTGATCATCGCCTACGAGGTGGTATTGGGCTTTTCCGTTTTGGGTGTGATACTGCTGGCGGGCACCATGAGCACCGTCGGTATAGTTGAATCTCAGATAGAGAGGGGTGTCTGGTTCATCTTTTACCAGCCCGTAGCCTTCATACTCTTTCTTTTCTGTATGTTGGCTGAGTCCGGAAGGGTTCCCTTTGACATACAGGAGGCTGAGGCGGAGCTCGTCACGGGATACAACGTTGAGTACGGGGGCATGAGGTTCGGAGCCTTGCCTCTTGCGGAGTGGTATCTGAACGTTATGGCTCTCTCCGCCATAGCGGTGGTTCTCTTCTTCGGCGGTTGGTCGGGACCCAACATACTGGGTGCCTTCTCTCCGTACTTCTGGTTCCTAACCAAGATGTTCGGGCTTGTCTTCTTCGTGATATGGCTTCACTGGACGCTCCCGAGGTTTCAGGCTAAGGACATAACCGAGATAGCCTGGAAGATAATGCTGCCCCTTGCTCTCGCCAACGTACTGGTGACCGCTGTGGTGGTTTACGCCTTTGGAGGTGGACAATGAGGATAAAGAGGCTCAGCAGAAAGGACTACCTCAACATAGCGGAAGCTATCTTCTTCATAGATTTTCTCAAGGGGCTCTCTGTCACCCTAAGGAACCTCTTCAGGAAGCCCATAACGACCGAGTATCCCAAGGAGAAATTAACACCTCCAAAGAGGTTCAGGGGTGCTCACGGACACTTTGTGTGGGACGGAAGTGAGCCGGACTCACTCAAAGCGATAGAGAAGTTTATGAGCTACGAGAGGGGCAAGAGCAGGTGTGTTGCCTGTTACATGTGCCAGACCGCCTGTCCAATGCCCACACTCTTCAGGATAGAGGCGGTTCAGCTACCCGACGGCTCTAAGAAGGTAACGAGGTTTGATATGAACCTGCTCAACTGCCTCTTCTGTGGGCTCTGTGTGGACGCCTGTCCCGTGGGCTGTCTCACCATGACCGACCTCTACGAGCTCGCTGGATACTCAAGGAGAGATGAGGTGTTAAGGATGGATAGGCTTGAGGAACACGGCATAGACTTTACCAAGAGGAGAGGTGATGAGCCAGATAGGATATGGCCTAACGACCAAGAGCGTGAAAAACTTTGGGGGAAGATAGAGTGGAGTGGTTGATACTTGGCGTCCTTGGTTTTTGGCTTCTTGCGTCCGTCTTAGGGGCTGTTCTCGTTAAGAGCCCTGTTCACTCTATACTCTTTTTCCTTTCCGCAGTTTTAGCTATGGCAGGGATATTCCTAAGTCTGGGGGCGGAACTTCTTGCGGGTCTTCAACTGATAATCTACGCGGTGGCAATAGTGGTCTTCTACGTTCTGGTCATAACGACCATACCTTGGGAGAAGGTAAAGAGGTTTGAGGGCGTTTACAGAAGGGAGTTCCTCATGGGGCTCCCTGTTGTGCTAGTCGTTTTTGCTCTTATGGGATATATGGTTCTCAAGGGAAAGCTCGCTCAGCCCTCAGAGGCTGTGCAGGACAACGTGAGGGAGCTTGGAAAGACCCTCTTCACCTCCTATCTCTTTCCCTTTGAAGTGGCTTCAGTTATACTTTTAGTCGCCATGATAGGAGCCATACTCTTAGGGAGGAAGGAGGAATGACCATAGAGAAGGCATACATACTGCTCAGCATACTCATATTCCTCATAGGCCTATTTGGGGTTATCGTAAGGAAGAACCTTATAACCATACTGGTGAGCACCGAGATAATGCTCAACGGGGTTAATCTAACCCTCGTGACAGTGGATAAGTACCTCGGGAAGGTGGACGGGCAGATATTTTCCCTGTTCATACTAACCGTGGCTGCGGCTGAGGTGGCTGTCGGTCTGGGACTTGTTATTTCTATATTCAGGCTGAAAGGATACGAAGGCTCTTCGGAGACAGTTCATCTGAGGGATTGAGGTATGGAAGGTATCTTCGTCATACTTATGCCACTTTTTGCGTTTTTGATAATAGCCTTCTTCGGGAGGCGTATAGGAGACCTGACCAGCGGAATACTCGCCGTATTGGGAAGTGCTTTCTCCTTCGTTTTCTCTCTTTACATGGTCTTTAAATCCCTCCACACACCTGTACAGATAAAACTCTATGAGTTCTTACCCTTAGAGGGCTACACCCTCACAGTAGGCTTTTACTTTGACGCCCTATCATCAATAACAACAGCAGTAGTCACCTTCGTAGCCACACTCATATTCATCTACTCCATAGGCTACATGCACGACGAATTCGGAAAATGGACATACAAATTCTACGCCTACCTATCCCTGTTCCTCTTCGCAATGCTACTAATAGTCCTCTCCGACAACCTCCTCGGAATATTCTTCGGCTGGGAAGGAGTCGGATTAGCCTCTTATCTATTAATTGGCTACTACCACAACCTAAAGAAAGCCACCAACGCATCCTTAGAAGCCTTCGTAATGAACAGAATAGGAGACTGGCTATTTATCTTTGGAATAATAGCCACCTTTTTAATATTCAACACCCTTGACATAGTAGAAATATTCCAAAAAATACCCACAACCCAGAGCGCACTAATAGGCTTAGCAACACTCCTTCTCTTTGGAGGAGCGGTAGGGAAATCAGGACAACTACCACTGCACACATGGCTACCCAACGCAATGGCAGGACCCACGCCAGTCAGCGCACTCCTGCACGCAGCCACCATGGTAGCAGCAGGAGTGTACATGGTAGCCAGACTATACCCACTATTTGAAGCAGCACCACAAACACTGAAAGTAGTGGCGGTAATAGGAGGACTAACAGCCCTCTTTGCGGCACTTGCAGCCACATCACACACAGACATGAAGAAGATAATCGCCTTCTCCACCATGTCCCAACTCGGGTACATGTTTCTTGCCCTTGGAGTGGGGGACAAAGGAGGGGCTATGTTCCACCTCACCACCCACGCCTTTTTCAAAGCGCTCCTATTTCTCGCAGCAGGTTCTGTGATAACAGCCTTTCACCACAAACTATACGACATATACAACTTTGGGGGACTTAAGAAGTACATGCCCGTGACCTATGCCAGCTTCACCATAGGAGCCTTAGCCCTTGCAGGAGTGTTCCCGCTATCGGGCTTCTGGAGTAAGGACAGGCTGATAGGGAGCTACTACGAAGCGAGCTTTGTGTGGGGTCTATTAGGAACCATAGTAGCATTCCTAACCGCCTACTACATATTCAGGGAAGGGTTTGTGGTATTTCATGGGGAGGAGAGGTTCAGGAAGATAGATCCTCACGAGCCCAAGGAAGTGAGTTCTGTTATGACGGTGCCTATGGTGATATTGGGGGTAATGGCTGTAATAGCAGGATTTTTTGAGGGATGGTATGTACATGCTGTTGGTGGTGAACATAAGGAGATCCATCTGAATGTTGCTGTGACCTCCGTGGCGGTCGGTCTGACGGGAATACTGATCGCCTATCTCGTATTCGTTAGAAGGGTGGTGTCTCCCGAGGGTATGGCGTCTGTTCTCGCACCCTTGAGGGTTACCTTTAAGGAGCAGTTCTTTACCGAGAGGATATACCACAAGGGTATAGCAGGCGGTTACATGGTTCTATCAAAGGCAGCCTTCTACGTGGGAGATCGCTTTATCATAGATGGGTTCATAAACACAGCCTACAAGCTCTTTTTCAGGTTCGCCAAGGACGTTTGGAAGACCTTTGATATAAAGTCCATAGACATATTTATCCATTGGCTCGCTCTGAGTATGTTCCGCTCTGGAAGGGTTCTCAGGAACTTGCAAACTGGACTGCTGAACAACTACGTTCTCTTTTTGCTGGTTGGAATAATAGTCGTGCTCGGTATAATGCTCTATGCGCTTGACAGGGTGAAGGGGTGAGCTGAGATGGACATAGTTAGGACGGACTTTCCCTTTATCAGCCTATCGCTGGTGATTCCGGCACTCTTTGCCCTCGCGGTGGTGTTCGTCCCTGAGAGGTTCATCAGGGCGGTTTCCCTCCTTGGGGCTGGCTTGACCTTTCTCGTTTCGCTGTGTGTCCTGTATCTGTTTGATTACTCAAGGACTGCAGCCGTCCAGTTTTACGAAGAGTATGTGATCCTTGAAGAGCTCAGGGTTAAGCTCTCCCTCGGTCTTGACGGTCTTTCACTCCTTATGTATTTCCTTACCACGCTCGTCTCCCTCGTGGCTATAGTGTGGTCGGTGAGGGACAGGCAGATAAGCTTCAGGCTCAGAGAGTACTTCTTCGCCTTTCTTATGACGGAGAGCTTTCTGGTGGGTGTTTTCGCCAGCTTTGATGTGCTGGTGTTCTATGTTTTTTACGAGCTTACACTCATTCCCATGCTCTTCGCCATAGGTGTCTGGGGATACAAGCTCAGGCTTTACTCCGCCTACAAATTTTTCATATACATCTTTGCCTCTTCCCTGTTCTTGCTTTTAGGGATAGCGTCCGTTGCTGTGGTTCACTTTACCAATAAAGGCACGTTCTCCTTCAGCTACTTTGATCTGCTCAAGAACTCTTACACTCCCGGTCTTGAGATATTCATATTTCTGCTTTTCTTCATAGCCTTCGCAGTAAAGACACCCCTTGTGCCCTTCCATACCTGGCTTCCCGATGCTCACGGAGAGGCTCCAACCGCGGGTTCCGTAGTCCTTGCGGCGATACTGCTTAAGATGGGGACTTACGCCCTCCTCAGATTCAACATAGGGCTCTTCCCCGACGCAACGGTTAAGCTCATGCCCTTTATGGTTGCTATAGGCATAATCACAATTATTTACGCTTCCTGGATGACGATAGTTCAGAACAACATAAAGAGGTTCGTTGCTTACTCTTCAGTCTCCCACATGGGATTTGTGGTTACTGCCATGTTCCTGCTCAACCACGAAGGTCTGAGGGCTTCCGTGATGGAGATGTTCGCCCACGGGATGACCAGTGCCAGCCTCTTTATGATCGCAGGCTTTATATACGGGAGGCTGCACACCTTCAACATGGAGAACCTGAGGGGTTCTGTGAAGTTCATGCCCGTGTTTGCGGTGATAGTCGCTACCACTGCTTTTGCTGCCATGGGGCTTCCGGGAGGCTCGTCCTTCTGGGGTAAGTTCCTGACGATGCTCGCTGCCAAGGAGTACTCCTACCAGCTCGCTCTCCTCGTCCTGGCGGGAGGTTTCTTCAGTGCCGCTTACGTCCTCTTCATGCTGAAGACCCTCTTCCTTGACGTTAAGGAGGAGAGCATACTCATACACTTCACGGACGTGAGGGGCTTCAAGCTCGCCTCCTTCGTTATGCTTGTTGTGCCCATCCTTGTAATAGGTTTCTTCCCTCACCTGTTTTTCAACATGTTTGAGGGTTCCATAGGTTTTATACTCAAGAACTTGCTCGGACTGGAATGAGGAGAAGGGTATGGATATAGGACAGCTTATAGGTGCCATACAGATACCGAGGCTTGAGCTATTCTTGCCTGAGCTGATAGTGTTAGTTACAGCCTTCGTCCTATTCACCTTAGATCTGATACTCTCATCACCCTTGAAGAGGGTTGTCCTGCCCTCCCTCAGCGCCATAGGGTATATACTCGCACTGATGTCCGTGGGCGTGACCCTTCAGTACGAGGGGGATACCTTCTACGGCACCTTCACCAACGACTCCCTCGGGGTTCTCGCTAAGGTCTTTGAGCTGACCATAGCTATAACTGTTCTTGCTTTCTCCCACAGATACTTTCAGTCCAAGCGCTCCTTTTACGGAGAGTTCTACTATATGCTCGCCTTCACCCTTTTGGGTGCGATGATACTCGTCTCCTCTTACAACCTGATAATCATATACGTTTCCCTTGAGCTGGTTTCTATCGGCTTTTACATGCTCACAGCCCTCCTGAGGGGCTCCTTCGTGTCCAAGGAGGGAGCCTTCAAGTACCTTATACTCGGAGGTCTCAGTATAGCCTTAGCCTCTTACGGTGCTGTCTTCATGTACGTTTATTCGGGCTCCATAGACCTCAGGGATATACTGAGATACTCGGGAGAGGACTACCACTACCTTATCCTCGGTCTCGTCCTGTTCCTTATAGGCTTCGCCATAAAGATTGGGGCGGTTCCCTTCCACTTCTGGCTACCGGACGCCTACCAGGGTGCTCCCACGCCGGTGACCGCCTTCATGGCTTCCGTGGGTAAGCTCGCCTTCTTCATACCGGTGGTCAGAATAATGCCTCTCATACAGGAAAAGTTCTCTCTCGCTTGGATGCTCACTGTAGGGGTCATAGCGGCTGTCACGATGCTCTACGGGAACTTCGTCGCTCTCGTTCAGAAGGACATAAAGAGGCTCCTCGCCTACTCTTCAATAGCCCACTCTGGCTACATCCTTGCCGCTGTGGCTGTTACGCGCGAGATAGGTCTTAAGGCGGTCATATACTTCCTCGTGGTTTACGCCGTGATGGCTACGGGCTCATTCTTCGTGGTGGCTGTACTTGAGAGGAACGAGGACTGGAACAACGAGATAAGGGAGTTTTCAGGGCTCAGGTTCAGCCTTCCCTACTTAGCCTTTGCCTTTCTCGTATACATGTTTGCCCTTCTCGGTGTTCCTCCAACGGTGGGCTTTGTGGGGAAGACCCTCGTGTTTATGGCTCTTTCCTTTGACAAGCTCTGGTGGCTCGCCTTCGTTATGATACTATCCACCGCTATATCTACCGGTTACTACGTGAGGCTCGTAGTTCTCATGTACATGAAGGACAGAGAGAAGGAGGTCGCCATTAGGGACAGGAGCTACGCTGAGCTTGCCTCTCTCGTGTTGCTTACGCTCCTGACGGTAGTGTTGGCTGTGGTTCCGGGCGTTGTTTGGCAGTTGCTCAGCCCTGCAGCTGAGACTCTCTTTGCGAGGTGATGGGAATGGAGTACATAGGGTTTTTGATATTCTTCGCCATAATGGTCGGGATAGCGATCGTGATGATATCCCTGAACTGGCTCTTTGGTCCCAAGACGCCTCAGGAGTACGAGGACTACCCTTACGAGTGTGGAGTTCCCCTATACGACGAGAGCGCACAGACGACCTTTCACCAGGGCTATTACCTGCTCGGACTACTGCTACTCCTCTTTGACATAGAGGCTGCCTTCCTCTTCCCGTGGACGGTAGTTTACAGGTGGCTCGGCATATTCGGGTTCATAGAGATGTTTCTCTTCATACTTATACTGACCTACGGGCTTCTCTACGCGTGGAAGAAGGGCGCTCTCAACTGGCAGTTTGAAATGGAGGAAGTTTGATGCCGTGGGCAAAGGCTGAAGATTTTGCGGAGTTAAAGGGGCGCTTCCCGGAGCTTGAGGCTCACGATTCGGGCAAGGTCACGTCCCTTCACATAAAGAGGGAAAACCTTATAGAACTCCTTAAGGAACTCAAGAAAAGGGGTTTTAAGCTCTTTATAGACCACTCCGTGGTGGACTTAAAGGACATCCTGGAAAAGGAGAAGGACTTTAAGGGTGCCGTTAAAGAGAACCTCATAGCTTTCCCGGAGGACAGGCTCTCAAGGTTTCAAGCGTTCTACATCCTATACAACGTTGACGAGAAAAAGAGGGTTATAGTCAAGACGAGAAGTGACGGTAGCCTCCCCTCTATAGAGAAGCTCTGGTTTGCGGGCAAATGGTCGGAGAGAGAGTGCTACGACATGTTCGGCATAGAGTACGAGGGACACGAAAACCTCGTGCGAGCCTTCATGTGGGACACATACCCCTACTTTCCTCTCCGTAAGGACTTTCCCCTTGAAGGTTTCCCCGAGCAGGATCTCCCCTCCCTGAACGAGGTTCTGTGGGGGGACAAGCTTGAGGGGACGATGAACTACGAGAGGACGCACACGATAGTCCCAACCCTTGAAGACCTTGAGATAACCGAAAAGAGGAGGCTCAAGAAGAAGGCTCAGATAGTCCTCAACTGGGGACCCCTACACCCGGGAACCCACGGGACTATGTGGTTCCTCTTTGACCTTGAGGGTGAACGTATAGTCCAGACGGACGTGATACTCGGTCAGCTCCACAGGGGCGTGGAGAAGCTGGCTGAGAACGAGATGTACAACCAATTCTTGGTCTATACGGACAGGATGGACTACCTCTCCGCTCTGTGCTCTAACCAATCTTGGGTGGTAGCCATAGAGAGGATGCTCGGCATAGAGGAGGACGTCCCCGAGAAGGCTAAGTTCATAAGGACGATGATGTCCGAGCTCCAGAGGATAAACTCCCACCTCCTATGGCTCGGAACTTACGCCCTTGACCTGGGGGCTCTCACCATATTCCTATACGCCTTTAAAGAACGTGAGAAGATAATGGACATCCTTGAGGGCATAACGGGTGCGAGGCTCACCATATCCTATCCCAGGGTCGGTGGCGTTCGTATGGATCTGCCCGAGGGTGCCCTTGAGGTTATATCCGCCTTTGTGGATAAGTTCGTAAAGGAGCTTGATGACTGGGAGAGGATACTTACGAGAAACAGGATTTGGCTCAGGAGAAACAAGGAGGTAGGGATAATAACCCCCGAAGACGCCTACTTCTACGGTGTTACAGGTCCCGTGATAAGAGGCTCTGGCATTCCCTACGACATGAGGAAGCTTGAGCCCTACGATGCCTATGCAGAGGTTGACTTTGACGTTCCTGTGGGTGACATAGGAGACTGCTACGACAGGTATCTCGTTCGTATTGAGGAGATGCGCCAGAGCGTAAGGATAATAAGGCAGTGCGTTGATAAGCTGAAGACCATACCCAAAGACGCTCCCTTCTTTGCCGAGGTGCCCAAAGAAAAGAAGATAAAGCTCACCATAGACGGGATAGGTCTCAAGGTTCCCACGGGTGAGATATACTCCTCGGGAGAGAATCCGAGGGGAGAGCTGGGCTTTTACGTCTTCTCTATGGGTGGGGTAAAGCCTTACAGGGTGAAGGTTAGACCGCCCTCTTACTATAACCTGAGCATATATCCTTACCTTATGAAGGACAGAGTTATAGCGGACGCTGTTACCATACTTGCGAGCATAGACCCGGTTGTGGGAGAGACGGACAGATGAAGGAAGTTCGTTACTTGCCCCATTACACTTACGAGGACTACAGGAGCTGGCAGGGAGATTGGGAGCTCATAGACGGTATCCCTGTTGCCCTTGCCTCGCCTAAGTATCTACACCAGAGGACGCTTACGCGTCTGGCAGCTATCCTTGAAGAAGGACTTGAGAACTGTGATAGATGTAATGCTGTCGTGGAGCTTGACTACATAGTTTCCCACGATACCGTGCTCAGACCAGACATATCTATCCTCTGCGAGGAAGTTGAGGATTACATAGTTAAAGCTCCGAAAGTCGTGTTTGAGGTTGTGTCTGATTCCACAGTGGACAGGGATGAGGGGATCAAGAAGGAGATTTATGAGAAGGAGGGGGTTGGATACTACGTTCTCATTTATCCTGAAAAGAAGCTTGCCAAGGTGTACAGAAACACTGATAGAGGTTTTATAAAGCTTAAAGACGTCCAGAGCGATAAGGTAAGCTTTGAGGTAGAAAACTGCAAGCTGGAAGTGGACTTCTCAAAAGTATGGTTGTAGGAGGCTGTGGATGGAGAGCGTGGTGGCTGGTGTGATAATAGCGGTTATAAAGATACTCGTTATTCTGGGTATAGTGCTCGGTGTGGGAGCCTACCTCACCTGGGTTGAGCGTAAGGTCGCTGCCCACATCCAGAGGAGACCGGGACCCATGGTGGTCGGCTGGCACGGACTACTGCAGCCCCTTGCGGATGGAGTGAAGCTAATAACCAAAGAAGACCTATTTCCAAGGTACGGGAATAAATTCCTCTACAACCTCGCCATAATACTCGCCCTCGTGCCAGCAACCCTCGTCTTTGCGGTCGTTCCCTTCGGTCCAGAGTTTGAGCTCTTCGGGTACAAGATAAAACCCATACTCACGGACGTGAACGTTGCTCTCCTCTTGGTCTTCGGACTCGGTTCCCTTGCGGTCTATGCCATAGCCATAGCGGGCTGGGCTTCCAACTCCAAGTATCCTCTTATAGGCTCCATGAGGAAGGCGGGGATAATAATCTCCTACGAGGTTGCCATAACCTTCGCCGTGATGGGACCCCTTATACTCGCCGGGACGCTGTCAACCTACGAGATAGTCCAGAGGCAGATTGAGCAGAACCTCTGGTACATATGGGTTCAGCCTATAGGTTTCGTGGTGTTTCTCTTCTCCCTCTTGGCTGAGACGGGGAGGGTACCCTTTGATATACAGGAGGCGGAGGCTGAGCTCGTGACGGGCTTCACCGTTGAGTACGGGGGCATGAAGTTCGGTCTCTTCCCCCTCGTTGAGTGGTACGTGGAGGTTCTCTCCCTTTCCGCTATAGCTGTAGTCCTGTTCTTTGGAGGATGGTCTCCCATAAATATACCCTTCATGGGTTTCGTTGACCCCCTGTTCTTCCTGGGACCTTTCTCCCCTTACGTGTGGTTCCTCCTCAAGGTGACCGTTCTCTTCCTCTTTATACTCTGGTTACACTGGACGCTTCCCAGGTACAGGATAGACCAGATCACGGAGATAGCCTGGAAGGTTATGCTCCCCTTAGCCTTGATAAACATAGTTTTAACCGCTATAATTGCTCCGGTGGTTTGGAGGTAAAGGGATGATCAAGAGAGTGGCGGCAAAGCCTCTTAGCTGGCTGGAGAGGGCTTTGTTCATAGATTTTATAAAGGGTCTCTCGGTTACCATAAGGCACGCTTTCAGCAGGACTATAACGACTCACTACCCTTACGAAAAGCTGACTCCCCCGAAGAGGTTCAGGGGGTTCTTCGCCCATAAAGTCGTGGACGGAAACGAGCCCCAGCCCGCTTACGACGAGTGGGTTGAGAGGTTCAAGATAGAGGTCGTACCCGGTAAGAGCAGGTGTGTCGTCTGTATGCTGTGTAAACGTGCCTGTCCTGTTCCCCAGCTCTTTGAAATAGAGGGTAAGAAGCTGGACAACGGAAGGAGGGTCGTCTCTGTCTTCAACATGAACCTTATGCTCTGTACCTTCTGTGGCTTCTGCGTTGATGCCTGCCCTGTGGACTGCCTCTATCAGACGGACATACACGAGACAGCGAGCTACACGAGGAAGGATTCCATACTTGACCTGGAACTTCTTGAGAAGATAGGCAAGGACTGGCAGGCGAGGAGGGAGAACGAGCCGGACAGGATATGGATAGACGACAGACAGAGGGATAGACTCTGGCACGAGAACAAGGTGAAGCTGCCCGAGGTAGAGATCAGGGGGAGGCATGAATGGTAAGGCTGGTCATATTCTTGATATTCTCGGCATGGGCGATAATCTCGGGTGTAGGTGTGATCACCTTTACGAACCCTATATACGTTATCCTCTGGCTTCTATCGGCGCTGATAGCGGTTGCGGGTATATTCTTCACGGCGGGAGCTGAGCTAGTTGGAGCACTCCAGCTTCTCATATACGCCGTCGCGATTGCTGTCTTTTACGTGTTCGTTCTCACCGCTGTTCCCTGGGAGAAGGCTATAAAGAAGGGTAGCCACTACAGGATGGAGGGTGTCCTATCCCTTCCGTTGGTCGTGCTGCTCTACGTTGAGATGGCTATAGTCTTCTTTCTGGGAATTACAGCCTCCCCGGAGGGTAAGTTCAGAGCCTTCATAGAGAAGCTGGGCAATACGGAGGTAGTAGGTTCTATCCTCTTTACGAGGTACTTTTTCGCCTTTGAGGTTGTGTCTCTGGTGCTGCTTATAGGCATGATAGGAGCGGTTTTAATAGGAAGAAAGGAGAGTCAGACCTATGAAGACAATACCCCTTGAAGCTTACTTTGTGGTGAGCATGATACTCTTCGGGCTCGGTGTTATAGGGCTCGTAGCCCGGAGGAACCTCGTAACCGTTCTTATGAGCCTTGAGCTCGCCCTGAATGCGGTGAATATAGCCTTCGTGGGTGCGGATGCCCACATGGGGCTCGTTGAGGGTCAGATATTTGCCCTCTTCATAATAGCCTTGGCTGCCGCCGAGGCAGCGGTGGGCTTGGGTATAATCATCGCTATATTCAGGCTCAGGTATGTGGAGTCAACCGACGAGATTACGGACATGAGGGGGTAATAGATGGAATTTGTGGTTGTGTTCTCTCCGCTCGTAGCCTTCCTGGTCATAGGTTTTCTGGGCAGACAGATCGGAGACAAGGCGAGCGGTGTCATAACGGTGATCGCGAGCGCTATTTCTTTTGTATCCTCCCTCTTCGTTCTTTCCCACTCCCTCCACACACCTGTACAGATAAAACTCTATGAGTTCTTACCCTTAGAGGGCTACACCCTCACAGTAGGCTTTTACTTTGACGCCCTATCATCAATAACAACAGCAGTAGTCACCTTCGTAGCCACACTCATATTCATCTACTCCATAGGCTACATGCACGACGAATTCGGAAAATGGACATACAAATTCTACGCCTACCTATCCCTGTTCCTCTTCGCAATGCTACTAATAGTCCTCTCCGACAACCTCCTCGGAATATTCTTCGGCTGGGAAGGAGTCGGATTAGCCTCTTATCTATTAATTGGCTACTACCACAACCTAAAGAAAGCCACCAACGCATCCTTAGAAGCCTTCGTAATGAACAGAATAGGAGACTGGCTATTTATCTTTGGAATAATAGCCACCTTTTTAATATTCAACACCCTTGACATAGTAGAAATATTCCAAAAAATACCCACAACCCAGAGCGCACTAATAGGCTTAGCAACACTCCTTCTCTTTGGAGGAGCGGTAGGGAAATCAGGACAACTACCACTGCACACATGGCTACCCAACGCAATGGCAGGACCCACGCCAGTCAGCGCACTCCTGCACGCAGCCACCATGGTAGCAGCAGGAGTGTACATGGTAGCCAGACTATACCCACTATTTGAAGCAGCACCACAAACACTGAAAGTAGTGGCGGTAATAGGAGGACTAACAGCCCTCTTTGCGGCACTTGCAGCCACATCACACACAGACATGAAGAAGATAATCGCCTTCTCCACCATGTCCCAACTCGGGTACATGTTTCTTGCCCTTGGAGTGGGGGACAAAGGAGGGGCTATGTTCCACCTCACCACCCACGCCTTTTTCAAAGCGCTCCTATTTCTCGCAGCAGGTTCTGTGATAACAGCCTTTCACCACAAACTATACGACATATACAACTTTGGGGGACTTAAGAAGTACATGCCCGTGACCTATGCCAGCTTCACCATAGGAGCCTTAGCCCTTGCAGGAGTGTTCCCGCTATCGGGCTTCTGGAGTAAGGACAGGCTGATAGGGAGCTACTACGAAGCGAGCTTTGTGTGGGGTCTATTAGGAACCATAGTAGCATTCCTAACCGCCTACTACATATTCAGGGAAGGGTTTGTGGTATTTCATGGGGAGGAGAGGTTCAGGAAGATAGATCCTCACGAGCCGAAGGAAGTGAGTTCGGTTATGACAGTGCCTATGGTGATATTGGGAGTGATGGCGGTGATAGCGGGATTTTTTGAGGGATGGTATGTACATGCTGTTGGTGGTGAACATAAGGAGATCCATCTGAATATTGCGATTATGTCGGTAGGGATAGCTATACTCGGCATAGTACTCGCCTACGGGGTCTTCGTGAGACGCTTCCTTGACCCGGAGAAGACTTACGACTCTCTAAAGGCGCTCCACACCACTTTCAAGGAGCAGTTCTTCACCGAGAAGCTCTACCACGGCATACTCGCTGCGGGTTATATGAGCTACTCAAGGGTTCTCTTTGCGGTAGGAGAGAGGCAGTTCATAGATGGTGTGGTGAACGGGCTTGCCAACATAGTCCAGTCCGCCGGTCAGGGGCTGAAGTTCCTGCAGGCTGGTAAGCTCAACTGGTATGCCCTCAGCCTTGCCGGAGGATTTGCTATACTTGTTCTGCTTCTTGTCTTACTAATATACGGAGGAGGATACTGATGGATCAGCTCCTTAGCTTGATAATATTCCTTCCGCTCATCGCTGCGGGAGTTATAGCCATAGTAAGGAACGACACCTTTACCAAGCTGGTGTCCGTGGGAGTGTCGGGTATCGTCTTCCTGCTCTCGCTGGTTCTGTTCTTCAACTTTGACTTCACCAAAGAGGGCTTTCAGTTCGTCACCAAGCTGAGCTGGATACCCACCCTCGGCATCTCCTACCACATAGGTCTGGACGGGATGGCGGTCTCCCTGATAGTTATGACCGCTCTCTTGTTCCTCGCCGTCTTTATATGGTCTTGGAAGATAGAGGACAGACCCGTCCTATACACAGCCCTGTTCCTCCTCCTTGAGACCGCATGTCTGGGGGTATTCTCAGCTCTGGACTTCTTCCTCTTCTATATATTCTGGGAGGGGATGCTCATACCCATGTACTTCATCATAGGCTTCTGGGGGCACGACAGGAAGGTCTATGCGGCTAACAAGTTCTTCATATACACCTTTTTCGGAAGTCTCTTCCTTCTGCTGGGTCTTGCCAGCATCATAGTCTACGGGTACTTTGCGACGGGTCAGATAACCTTTGATTACATTGAGCACGCCAAGATGGGCTATCCGCTATGGATACAGCTCGCCGCATTCCTGCTCTTCGGTATAGGTTTTGCGGTGAAGATACCCATGTTTCCCGTCCACACTTGGTTACCGGATGCCCACGTTGAGGCTCCAACCGCAGGTTCGGTCATACTTGCGGGAGTTCTCCTGAAGATGGGAACCTTCGGTTTTGTGAGGTACTCCCTTTCCCTATTTCCGGACGCTTCCAAGTACTACATACCTCTCATATTCACCCTGAGCGTGATAGCGATAATCTACGCAGCGATGATGGCGATAGCCCAGACCCACATAAAGAGGCTTATAGCCTACTCCTCCATATCTCACATGGGTATCGTGACTCTCGGAACCTTTGCCCTTGACAAGGACGCTCTCAACGGGGCGGTTTACATGATGATAGCCCACGGGCTCTCTTCCGGAGCTCTCTTCTTCGCTGCTGGCTTCATCTACGACAGGATACACTCCTACAACATGGACGACCTGGGGGGTCTCGCCAAGTACCTGCCCAACTTCGCCATATTCTTCATGATCGCTGGTCTTGCGGGTATAGGTCTGCCAGGTCTTGCGGGCTTCATAGCGGAGTTTCTGGTTCTGCTGGGAACCTTCAAGGCTCACCCTGTATGGGCTGTGATAGCTGGAACGGGAATGATCTTGGGAGCTGCCTACTTCTTGTACATGTACAAGCGTGTGATGCTGGAGGAAGAGACCATATCCGACCACAGGAGAGAGAAGTGGGCACAGCTCAGGGACGTGGAAGTCCACCACGTCATTCCCTTCGTTCTCATACTGCTGGTTGCCTTCGTGATGGGGCTGTATCCCGCACCCTTCGTGAAGATGGTTGACCACACGGTAAAGCTCGTCTTTGGAGGTTAAGAGTTGAACTGGAACGCCCTTCTACCCGAGATAGTTCTTTCCATAGGTGTTCTCATAATCTTTGTCCTTGAGCTCGTACTAAAGGAGCGCTACTACAAGTCCCTTACCATACTCGGCTTTGTGGCGATAGTCGCCTCAGCCTTCTCGGTTCTGTTCGTTCACTACCCTGCCAGCACCCTGTTTGACGGCTTTACGGTGAGCGGTTTCAACCTCATAGCCAAGTTCTTCCTGCTGGCGGTTACGGGTCTCGTCCTGATATCTTCTTACGACTTCTTTATGAAGAAGAACTCCGTTTACAGCGAGCTCTCTTACTTGTATCTCATAGCCCTGCTGGGCTTGATGGTGATGTTATCCTCCGAAAACCTCGCCATAATCTTCGTGGGACTGGAGCTCGCCTCCATAACCATGTACATACTCGTGGGGCTCTTCAAGCGTGAGTACTTCTCCAAAGAGGGGGCATTTAAGTACCTTGTTATAGGGACTACGGGAACTTCCATGTTCGCTCTCGGGTCTGGTCTCGTTTACGGGTCTACCGGGAGCCTTCTGCTGGGCATTCAGAGGGGAGAAGACCCTATATTCGCCCTCGGGGTTCTTCTCATAATGTCCGCCCTCGCTCTGAAGGTCTCTGCGGTTCCCTTCCACTTCTGGACGCCCGACGCCTACGAGGGTGCACCTACGCCTACCACTTCCTTCCTCGCCACGGTGCCCAAGATAGCCATGTACTTTCTCTTCGTTAAGCTCACCGTCTATATGTTCTCTGCCCTTCCCAAGTGGGAGTTTCTCATAGGTGTGGTGGCGATAGCTTCCATGTTCTACGGAAACCTGATGGCTTACGCCCAGAGGAGCGTGAAGAGACTCCTTGCGTACTCTTCCATAGCTCATGCGGGTTACTTTACCCTCGCCCTCACAGTTGTGGACAAGCTACTCATGACTTCTCTGCTTTTCTATGTGTTCGTTTATGCCCTTGCCACCCTCGGTGCCTTTACGGTGCTCTCGGTTCTTGAGAAGAAGAGGGGCTGGACTCATCACTTCCTTGACTTCAAGGGCATAGCTAAGGAGCATCCCTTTCTGTCTTCCGCACTCGCTTTCTTCCTATTTGCTCTGATTGGTCTGCCTCCCATGGCGATCTTCGTGGGTAAGCTGGGCATATTCATGGGTCTGGTGAAGAACGAGCTCTTTCTGTATGCGATACTCTTCGTCATCGGTAGCTTAATATCTGCGGGGTACTACCTGAAGGTTATAGTATATATGTTCCTTCACGAGAAGGAGAGGGACTGGGGTGCAACGGGCATATCCGCAGGAGAGTCCTTTGCTCTCTTGGTCTCCACGGTGGCGGTGCTGATATTCGGTCTCTTCCCGCATGCGGTCTTGGACTTCCTGCTTAGGTTGGTTTAAAGAGCCCGTGGTTATCCAGTCCATTCACTATGTCTTTTAAAGGCTCTTAGTATTCTGTAAAAGTTCCATAACAAAACAGCGCTTGCAACTACAAAGCCTAAAAAGGCTAAAGCTTGCAAGACTTCATTCATTACCTTCTGCCTCCTTCTTTAATTTCTCAAATAGCTCAAGAATTTCAAGCGTGAGTATGGCTATCATTGAGGATGTTGTTACGATGGCTACTACACCAACAAGTAGCAAGAACGCCTTTAGAGCGCTGTTGAGTGTCATAAATAAACTGGCTGATCCACCGCTCGCTGCTATCAATACAACCCACAGGATCTTCAGATACTCGGTTAGGAACCTGATCTTTTCCTTTATGATCTCTCCCTTCTCCATAATAGCTCCGTATGCTCGTTTCCAAAAATTATGATTTAAGCTCCTGAAGGCAAGTGTTGACTTTGATAAGCTCCAACTCAATCTTCCCAGAACTCTCTGAGTATCCTTTCCCTGCGCTTCTGTTCCTTGCGGTACTTGAAGTAAGCGATGAGGCTGAGGACGAGGATAACTCCCAGCACCACGGGGAGAATCGCTATGCCTATTATGAGCACGAGGGCGGTTATAAATCCCACTACGAAGCCCGATAAGAACATGAAAAGGCACTGCAAGGTCATGGGAAATAAAATATAACAGGTTATGATAAGGCTTGCTGTTCTTGGTTCCACGGGATCTGTGGGAACTCAAACTCTTGAGGTAGCAGAGAAGTTCCCGGAAGAGGTTAAGGTCTCCGCTCTCCTTGCCCGCAGGGCTTCCGATAAACTCCTCCAGCAGGCTCTCAAGTTCAAGCCCGAGCTTGTTGTAACCTACGAAGAACCTTCCTCGGAGTGGGTTTCCTCACTGCCTGAGGGCTGTGAATACATGCACGGGGACGAGGGGCTTGAGAAGGCGGTTTCTATCTCCGACAAAGTTATGAACGCAGTTGCAGGGGTGCATGGGATAAAGCCCGCCTACGTGACTCTTCAGAAGGGCAAGACTCTCCTCGCTTCCAACAAGGAATCGGTTATATGTCTGGGTGATCTCGTCCGCAAGAACAGGGATAGGGTGATACCGGTGGACAGCGAGCACAACGCCCTCTTTCAACTGCTTGATGGCGTGGACAGGGAAGATGTTCGTTTCGTTTATCTCACCGCCTCCGGCGGTCCTTTCAAAGACTGGTCTCTTGAGGATATGAGGAGGGCAAAGGTAGAGGAGGCGCTCAACCACCCTCGCTGGAGTATGGGTAGCAAGATAACCATAGACTCCGCGACCATGATGAACAAGGGCTTTGAGATGTTGGAGGCTATGAACCTCTTTGACCTGCGGTTGGAATCTATAAAGGTGGTCATACACCCGCAGAGCGTAGTTCACGGCGTTGTGGAGTTGATAGACGGGTCTTTTTTAATGCACGCCTCCCAGACGGACATGAAGGTTCCCATAATGCACGCCCTCTTCTACCCGGATAGGAAGCGCTATCCCTTCGGGAGGGTTACACTGCCTCGGCTGTCGCCCATGAGCTTTGAGGAGGTGGATACGGACAAGTTCAGGGCTTTATACCTCGCCCGCTGGGCTGGTGAGATGGGTGGTGTTTACATACCCGTCCTGCTGGGTGCGGACGAGGAGGCTGTCGCCCTCTTCCTTGAGGGTAAGGTGGGTTTTCTGGATATAGTTGATCTGGTGGAGAAGACCTTATCTTCCGTGAACATAAGAGATCCTCAGGACATAGAGGGTATCCTTGAGGCGGTTGAGTGGGGGAGGAGAAAGGTCAGGGAGATATACGAAAGCGAGCATGCAGAAGCGGTATAGATAAGAGCCCCCATACCGCCGAGGAAACGAGTAGAAAGGTGTGGGCTATGAATCCGACTTTCAACCCTTCCCTTATCTCAACACCCATGAGCTTCAGGGGTATCAGGAAGCCAGCCTCGTAAGTTCCGTATCCCATGAAACCGTGAACGGGCAGAATGGTGGTAAGCTCCCCTCCCGCAAAGGCGAAGGAGAATCTGAACACGTCTGTATTCAAAAGAACTGCAACCAGGACGTAGACGGAGAGGGCTTTTAAGAGAAAGGATAGCGTTGAGAGCACGGTCAGCTTAATGGAGAGCGAAGGGGTCAGCTCCCTTCCGATAAACTCTCTGAACTCTCTGAGCTTTCCTACGGGTGGTATAAGAATCCTTAAGAGAGGGATAGAGGGGGAGAGCAGTGTAAGTGTGAGGAAGCCCAGAACGAAGTGAAGTGCACCCAGGAGAAGGGCGTAGGAGAGCAGGAACAGGGCGAGAAGTCCCAGGAGGTCGTAAGCTCTCCCTAAGAAAAAGCTCCATAGCGAGCTCTTGAGCTCAACGCCAGACCTCTTGGCGTAGTAAAACCAGCTCAGCTCTCCGGTTCTGGCGGGGAGTAGGTTGTTAAAAAATATGTTGGCGGAGTTTATCAGGAACGCTTCCCTGAAGCCGAGCTCTCTCAGTATGACCTTCCAGCGAAGGCTCCTCGTTAGCTGGCTTAGAGTGTACAGAACGAAAGCAGAGGATACCTGCAAAACCCCTAACTCTGAAAATGCGTCCGTTATCTCATGGAGGGGCACGGTGTAGAGGAAGAGGGAAAAGAAAACGAGGGATATAAGAAGAGGAAGAAGAAATTTCTTTATCAGCCTTCCTCCGGAACGTCGTGTATTACTATGGGCTTGCCCGCCCACTCGGAGAGTATATTGATCGCTACCTGAACTCCTATTCCCGATGCGACCGAGAACATGGAGCTCCCTCCCGCGAGCAGTCCTGCAACGTAGAGACCGTCTCTCACCCTGTAGTCTTCGTCGTGCTTGAGCATTACCCTTCCAGGTTTTGGAGACCTTGGGTTCTCAACCACCTCTACACCATCACACTCTATCTCAAACCTGTGGAAACCGCTCGCAAGGACGACGAACTCGGACTCAAACTCCTTCCCGCCCGAGGTCTTAACCCTGAAGTTTCCCCTCTCTCCGGAGACCCTCACAGCTTCATCTTCAATGAAATCAACACCACCGTAGGTCTTTATCTGCTCCCTTATCTTCTCAAGGAGCTCCTTTCCTGTCGTCCCCTGAGGGATCCCGGGGACGTTGTTGAATAGAGCCCTGTTCATATCGGAGCGACCGGTGTCAAGAACGAGATACCTCCTGTCTTCTGCCCATTCCCAGCCTCTGCCCTTTGCGGAAGCTAAGGTGAGGGCACAGGACAGCCCGGAAGCGCCACCACCGACGATGACAACGTCGTACCTCATAGCTTCCTATTATATCTTCTCTTCCGCTTCTCTGAGTAGTTCCAGAAACTTCTTCTCCACCTCCTCGGGAAGTTCCTTACCGTAGGCTGTCTGGAAATACTCCCTGTAAAGCTCAAGGGGGTCAAGCCTTCCAAGCTCGGAGAGCTCCCCTCCTCCAACCGTATCTTCCGTGAGCTGTTCAATCTTTATGAGCTTCTCACCCAGCTCTTCCCTGAGCTTCTCTATGAGATAGGGCATCTGGGTTCTGTCTCTGACCTTTATGGAGAGTTTAAGATAGCCTTCTCTGCCTTTCAGCTCTTCAATCCTATTCAGGACTTCTTCTTGCTCCAGCTCAAAGGCGTTCAGGGGGTTTTTCAGGGAGAGCTCAACGGCTTCAATCTCCGGCTGACTATCCTCAAAGAGTATCACGTTGAAGAACTTCTTGTCTCCCGCCTCAGAGAAGTCCAGCTGGTAGAGTGAGCCAGTGTAGTAGGCATAGGTGGGAGCGTTCTCTATCCTCTGGTACCTGTGGACGTGCCCGAGGGCAACGTAGTTGAACACCCCATCAAGGCTTGAGGGCTGAACTGCGTAGTGCTGGGTTATGGTGGCTTCCTTTTCCGTTCTCGTGTACCGGGAGCCCGCGACGAAAAGGTGGGCGAGGAGCACTTTAAACCTCGCATCCTTCACCGATTCGGCGAGGAACCTTATAAACCTACCTACGAGCTCTGCGTAACTCTTCTTTGAGTCCTCCTCTGCGGCGGTTATGACCCTCTCCGACGGGTAGGGGAGGCATGCCACCTTCAGGTCACCCAGAGAGTAAAGGAAGTGCTCTCTGTTCGGTCTGTCGTAAATGTGGACGTTGGCAAGGCGGGAAAGCCCCCTTATGCTCTTCATGAAGTCGTAGCTGTCGTGGTTCCCTGCTATCACAACGACTTCGGTACCGAGGTCTTTCAGCTTCAGGAAGAACTCAAATATGAGCTCCTTTGACTCGTTGTCCGGGTTAGCCTTATCAAAGACGTCACCGGCGATCAGGAGAACGTCTACTTTGCTCTCCTTTGAGCAATCGATCACCTGGGAGAGGGCGTACTCAAGGTCTGGGTTCCTGCTGACCTTTCCGAGGGTCTTTCCTGCGTGAAGATCAGCTATGTGTAAGAGTCTCATGGTTCTTCAGTATCCTCCTGAGCTTTTCCATGAAGCTCGTCTCCTCTCCGTAGTACTCTTCAAGGTAGTGATACTTCTCCTTGCTCCTCTCATAAACTATATCAACGACCTCCGAGGGGTCGTCCGCCACGCTCATCAGGTTTATGTCCTCCCTGTCTATGGTTCCGAAACCTACCATCTTGTCCTCCATATACCTTAGGAGGGGATTCCAGAACTCACTTCCGAAGAGTATGAGAGGGAACCTGTAGCTCTTGCCCGTCTGTATGAGCGTGAGAGCCTCAAAGAGCTCATCAAAGGTTCCAAACCCCCCCGGGAATATCACGTAGGCGAGTGAGTACTTTATGAGCATAACCTTACGGACGAAGAAGTAATCAAACTTGAGGGAAAGGTTCTGGTACTTGTTCGGGTGCTGCTCTCTCGGAATCTCTATGTTCAACCCCACCGACAGGGTTCCGCTGTCGTGAGCTCCCCTGTTGGCAGCCTCCATTATCCCGGGTCCACCTCCCGTTATTATGGCGTAGCCCAGCTTCCCGAGGTTGAAGGCTGTCTCGTAGGCTAACCTGTAGTACTTATCCTTTTCCCTACTCCTTGAACTTCCGAAGAATGTTACCGCGGGACCAACGTTGGCGAGCTCGTCAAAACCCTGAACGAACTCGCTCATTATCTTGAGAACACGCCAGGTGTCCCCCTGCCTTAGTTTAAGCTCCTCTATTATTCTCAGGCTGTCTTTACTCATAGATGTCTTTCACGAGCTCTCTGAGCTTGAGCTCCTCTCCGCTTCTGGGTGTATTTGACCTCACAGGATACTTGCGAATGTAAACGCCCTTCCTCTTCTTTGAGTACTTGACGCTCTTCTTGGTTTTAGCTACGTAGGTCTTCTTTTTCTTCTTTCCAGCATTCCAGCCGGGTATTACGAAGAGAAGGGTGAGCAGCAGCATGAGTATGCTTTTCATGGATTTCCCCCTTTAGACGCGCATCGGCATAATTATACATCTGTAAGGGTCACTCTCGTAGTCATCGGATTCAAGGAGGGCGGCTGTATCTGGGGTGGTAAATTTGAACCAAGCCTTTTCCGAATCAAGGGCTTCAAGGGCTTCAAGGATGTACCTGCCGTTGAACCCTATCTCAAAGGTCTCCCCCACGTAGTCAACATCAAGCTCCTCTCTACCCTCTCCGAACTCAGGATCCATGAACTCAAGCACCGCAAGGTTGTCGTTCAAGGTTATCTTCACGGGGAACACCTTGCCCTCAGCCAGCCCCGAGAGCCTCTTCAGAGCCCTCTTGGTCTCCTCCACGTCCAGGAGCACCTCCGCCGAGAACTCGTGGGGTATGACCGCAAGGTAGTCTGGGTACTCACCCTCAAGGAGCCTCACTATGAGCTTCCACTCCTCGCTCGTGAAGTAGGCGAAGCTCCCGTCCTCACTCTTCGCCACCCTGACGTCCTCTATGCCCGTCAGGAGTCTCTGGATAACCTTCAGGCTCTTCCTCGGTATGAGAAGCTCGTAGGAGAAGGACCCTTCGGGTTCAAAGAGAGAGAGCCTGTGCCCGTCCGAACCGACGAAGTGAACCCTCCCTTCGTGCCCTTTCATGTACATGCCCTGAAGGGATATCCTCGCCTCCTCCTTGGCAATTGCGTACTCGGTCTTGGCTATGCCCTTGAGTATTAGGTTGCCGCTTATTGCCTCCTCACCTTCCACAACCTCTGGGAACTCAGGAAAGTCCTCGGGCGAGACCGTGGGGAGCTTGAACTTGCTCCTCCCGCCTGTTATCACGAGCTTTTCACCCTCAGTTTCTATGTAAAGCAAAGCTGAGTTCAGATTCCTCACTATGTCGGATAGACTTCTTGAGCTAACACAGACTGAACCGCCCTCCTCTATGTCAGCCTTCACGCTCAGGACGAGGTAGTTTTCAAGGTCTGTGGCTCTGACGACGAGCCTGTCTCCCTCCGCGGTAAGCAGGAAGTTTGTCAGTATAGGCAGGGCTGACTTCTTTTCGGTAGCCTCTCTCGCCTTCTTAAGAGCCTCCTCAAATTCCTCCCTGTCAATCTGAAGCTTCATCCTTTCCCTCCAGCCGAAAGTTCTTATCTATTTTACTCTACGCCTCCGGCGTTTACTTCACTCGTTCACTCAGGTGTGTTTTTGGCACGCTCCTTGCAACTTTACATTCAGGAGGACGGAAGATGAAGATAGTGATAATCGGAAACGGGATAGCGGGAACAGCGCTGGTTGAGGAGATACTCCAGGAGACGGACGGCAAGGACGTAAGGTTACAGGTATTCGGAGACGAGAAGTACATAGGCTACAACAGGATACTGATAACGGACGTTTTGGCGGGCAGAAAGACCCTGAGCGAGATATACATCAAGAGATGGCAGTGGTACGAGGAAAGGGGCGTTCGCCTTGAGGTTGGAAAGAAGGTTGATAGGCTCTTTCCTAAGAAGAAGCTCTTAGTGACTGAAGAGGGGGAGCTCTTCAGATACGACAAGGCTATAATCGCCACAGGTAGCAAACCCTTCATACCTCCCTCCATTAAGGGCACGGACAAGAAGGGAGTCTTTACTTACAGAACCGCAGGTGACGTCTTCAAGATACTTGATTACGCAAGGGTCTCGGACAAAGCGGTGGTAATAGGCGGTGGACTGTTGGGCTTAGAGGTCGCCAAGGCTCTGAGGGACGTGGGTCTTGAGGTCTATCTGGTTCACCTCCTTGACACCCTTATGGAGCAGCAACTTGACAAGACCGCCAGCGACCTGCTCAAGAGAGACCTTGAGAACATGGGCATAAACGTCCTTTTAGAGAAGAACACCAAGGAGATACTTGGTGACAAGAAGGCTGAAGGCGTGAGGTTCGCGGATGGGGAGGAGCTTCCCGCAGACTTCGTGGTGATAGCGACGGGGATAAGACCCAACGCCGAGGTGGGGGTAAACTCCGGACTGAAGGTAAACAAGGGCATAGTGGTTGACGACTACATGGAGACCTCCGCCAGCGAGGTCTATGCGGTTGGTGAGTGTGTAGAGCACAGGGGACAGACCTTCGGTTTGGTGGCTCCCATAATGGAGCAGGTTAAGGTCTGCGCTCACAACGTAGTTCACGGCAACGAGAAGAAGTACGAGGGTTCCACCACCTACGCTATGCTCAAGGTGGCGGGCATAAACCTGTTTTCCGCAGGGGATTTCCTTGAGAAAGAAGGCGACGAGGTTATATCCTTCCTTGACAACGGAAAGAGCATATACAGGAAGGCAGTTGTTAGAGAGGACAAAATTGTAGGCACAATTTTGTATGGGGACATAAAGGGCAACAACTACCTCCTTGACCTGATCAAGAACGCCAAAGACATATCCGACGAGAGACCCTTCTTCCTCATAAAGCACATAGTCCCGCAAGACCTCACGGAGGTAGATGAGCTAAAGGACACGGATATAGTCTGCAACTGCAACGCAGTCACCAAGGGAGACATAGTCAAGTGCATACAGGAGGGCTGTAAGACCCTTGAAGAGATACAGGAGAAGACCAAGGCATCAACCTCCTGCGGTAGCTGTCAGGAGCTTGTGGAACAGATACTTAAGCAGTTCGTAAAGGAGAAACCCGAAAGGGTCAACAAGATTGAGGTTATAAAGAACGAGCTTCACCCGTTTGATGAGGAATTCAAGGAGCGTATGAAGAAGTACTTTGAGGACGGAAACTGGGAGAACATACCCGAGGACGACAGGGACGTCCGTCTCAAGTGGTACGGAATCTTTTACAGGAAGGCTACTCCCGGCTACTTCATGGTGAGGATAAGGGTTCCCAACGGCAGGCTAACCTACGAACAGGCTAAGGTGGTCTCTCACCTATCGGAGAAGTTCTGCAGGGGCGAGGTGGAGATAACCTCCCGTCAACAGCTCCAGATAAGGTGGATAGAGCTAAAGAACCTGCCAGAGATACTGGAGGCTCTAAACAGCGTGGGACTCACCACCCTCCAGACGGGTATGGACAACATCAGGAATGTTACCGGAGACCCTCTCACAGGGCTTGCGGAGGACTCTCTCATAGACACGGTCAGGCTCTCTCAGGAGATAACCAAGGTTTTCCTCGGCAAGAAGAAGTACGCCAACCTGCCCAGAAAGTTCAACGTGGCGGTCTTAGGCTCTCAAACCGACTCCATAAACGCCCAGTTCAACGATATATGTCTCTATCTCGCTGAGAAGGACGGAAGGCTTGGCTTTAACCTCTACTTAGGAGGGAAGATAGGTTCGGGTGGATCTGTGAAGGGTGTGGACATGGACGTCTTCGTAGAACCTTACGAGGCACCCGATATATGTAAGGTCGTATTTGATATATACACCACCTTCGGTAATAGGGACAACAGGTCTAAGAACAGGCTCTTCTTCCTCCTGCAGGAGTGGGGCGTGGACAGGTTCAGAGAGGAGATGGAGCAGAGGGTTTACAAGCCTCTACCCTCCAAGGGTCAAGACCTCGTGAATGCCAGAGGTGAGAGGGAAGGGATTATTAATCTCAGGAACGGCACCTTTGCGGTGTCCGCCATAGTCCCTGCGGGTAAGATAAAGGCTAAAGACCTCAGAACCGCCGCAGAGCTGGCAAGGAAATACGGAAGCAGGGAGCTCAGGCTCACGGTCTATCAGAACCTTTACATTCCCAACGTTCCCGAAGAGAACCTTGACGCACTGCTCAAAGAGGAGTTCTTCCAGAAGTATCCCACCACCAGCTCGCCTTTCATGACTCACCTTATAGCCTGTGCGGGTAGCGATACCTGTGGCTTCGGTGTGATACCCAACAAGAGCGATGCAGTGAGGGTTGCCCACTACCTTGCCGAAAGGGTTAAACTGGACACACCTCTCAGGATGCACTGGTCTGCCTGCGCTAAGGGTTGCGGTCAGCACGGCTGTGCGGATATAGGCTTTGTGGGAACCAAGACCAAGATAGATGACGAGGCAGTCCTTGCGGTGGACATCTTCGCAGGAGGCTCAACAGACCTTGAGGGCTTCAAGGTGGTTCAGGGACTTCCCTTGGACAAGGCTGAGGAGGCAACGGAGCTTCTGGTCAACTACTATCTTGAAAACAGGCAAGACGGCGAGACCTTCGCCCAGTTCGCCCACCGAGTCGGCGTTGACGCCCTGAAGGCTGTGATAATAGGCTTGGGCGTGGGGGTTTAGTTCTTGGTTTTTGGGAGGGTTTGTTGATGTAGGTTGAGAACTGTATAGTTTTCTATAATATTAGGCATGGGAATCTACAAATTGGCTGAGGGAGACGAAACCTCTGCTGTAAAAGATGTGATAAGCCTTATTCCCTACAATCAGTGGGAGATGAAATGTGAGCATCAGAGTAGAAAGAAATAATAGTCACATAGATGAGTTTATATGCGAACAGTTCGCATATCTTTCAAAATTGGTGGTATATATGAACAGGTCGGTTACGAACGAATTGGGCGACAGCCAAAGGAGGAAAAATTATGACAGGTAATATAGAAAGACTATATGAGCCTCTTAAAATAAATGACTTGAAAAAGTTAAAGTATTTAGGATTTAGAGAACATGAAGAATTTTTTAAAAGAAATCCTCATTTAAAGGAAGCTTACTATAACTCGCTAATCGGAATAGTTTTATGTCAGGGAGCAGCCTCCCATTACCTCAACCCGAAAGTGGGCATAAAGGACTTTGATATTTGGCATTTCTATGTAGAAGATGAAAATATTAACTTTCCGTATAGAGCTCATAGAAGAATTGAGAATGGGTACAAAGGTAGGCCAATAGACTTTCTTAAGAGGACAATTCCAAAAAGCGTTTATCAATTATATTCTAATGATCCTGGGGAAGTTATTATAAGATATTTACTTGAAAGAAATACAAAGACCAAAAATTTGCTTTTGAAGAAAGCTGTTATTGGACTTTTTCCGGATAATATATTTGGTAAAGTGCTTTGGAAAGGAGACTTATGATATGTGTCCGTTGCCTAACAAGCGGGTATCTATCCTCGTCCAAATCCTTTGCTATCGCTTAGGACTTCAGATACCCGTCTCTCGTTAAGTTCCTATTCCTTCTTATAACCTTCATCATTTTCTTTATACTCCCATCCGTCCGACCACAACCCAATATGGCACACTTCTTGCACCTTTTGACGATGATGGCACCCGCTTTGGAGAAGCTCACAATCTTTAAATCTCATAGAAAGGAGGTAAGAGATGGGATACGTCAAGCCGGAGGCGGTAGTGGAGAACATGATTCAGGCGGGAGCCTACAAAGCCAGCCTCTCCGCTAAAGACCTGCTTATAAGGGGTTTCTTGGCTGGTTCACTGCTGGGGTATGCGGTCACCGTTGCCTTCTCAGCGATAGCCCAGTCGGACATGAGGATAGTGGGTTCTCTGGTCTTTCCTTTGGGCTTTGTTATGATAGTTCTCTTGGGGCTGGAGCTTGTGACGGGAAACTTTGCCCTCGTTCCTCTTGCGGTTCTTGAGAAGAAGACGACCTTCGGTCGTATGCTCTACAACTGGTTCTGGGTTTACATCGGTCACATATTCGGAACCTTTTTCTACGGATTTCTCTTTTACATAGCTGCAACAAAGATGGGAGCCGTTCCCGAACCGGTGGTGGGTAAGATGATAGCCAAGGTTGCGGAGGCGAACACCCTCGGGTATGCAAAGCTCGGCTTCGTGGACGGCTGGACGGTGGCGATAGTCAAGGCGATACTCTGTAACTGGATGGTGACCATAGGTGCAGTTATGGCGATGGTTGCCCAGCACGTCATAGGTAAAATAGCGGCGATGTGGTTTCCCATACTCACATTCTTCGCTCTCGGATTTGAGCACGCCGTCGTTAACATGTTCCTGATGCCCACGGGTATGCTCTTCGGCGCCGACATAACCCTCTACGACTGGTGGTTCTGGAACCAGATACCCGTGACCATAGGCAACCTCATAGCGGGCTTCACGCTCACGGGAATGGGACTTTACCTAACTCACAGGAAGAAAGAGGTTGAAGAGACCGCTGAAGCGGTGAAGAAGGTAGCTTGATATGGGAAAGGTCTATCTCGTAGGTGGGGGTCCCGGCGACCCTGACCTCCTTACCATAAAAGCCTACAAACTCCTCCAGAGCGCGGATGTGGTACTCTACGACGCCCTTGTGAACAAAGACATCCTGAACATCACCAGACCCGACTGCCTGAAGATATACGTGGGCAAGAGGGACAGCAGACACACCCTCCCGCAGGAGGAGATAAACCAGCTACTCTACAAATTTGCAGGCGTTTACGACAAAATTGTCCGTCTGAAAGGTGGAGACCCGTTCGTCTTCGGAAGGGGCGGAGAGGAGCTTTTGTTTTTAAGGGAAAGAGGGGTTGAGGTTGAGGTGGTGCCCGGCATAACCTCGGCTGTCGCTGCGCCCTCCTCTGCCCTAATTCCCATAACCCACAGGGAGTTAGCCTCCTCCTTTGCGGTGATAACCGGTCATCCGAACAGGGGTATAAACTGGGCTGACTTCGTCAAGGTGGACACCCTGATAATCTTGATGGGCGTTAGGAACAGGCAGAAGATAGCGAGGGAACTGATAGAGGCAGGCAGAGACCCAGACCAGCCGGTAGCCTTCATAGAGAAGGCAACTACTACCGACCAGAGGGAGGTCTTTACAACCCTTAAAGAACTATCCCAAAACCCACCGGAGGTCAACACTCCCGCCGTCATGGTGGTGGGAGATGTGGTGGGCATAAAGAAGCGACTTGAAACCTTCTGTAAAGGCGGCCTTCCGGTTACACTTTAAGTATGTACTCCGTTGACGGCGTTTTTAAGAAGCTCACCAGACTGAAGGAGAACCTTCAGGACTTAACGGAGGAGGAAGCCTACGGGATATTTGCTGACATCCTTGAGGGTAAGCTCTCGGACGTAAAGATTTCCGCATTCCTAACCGCCATGAGGATAAAGGGGGAGACCGGGGAGGAGCTTCTGGGTGTATTTAGGTCTATAAGGGAGAAGATGGAGTTTCCCCCTCAAAAGCCTGAGGCTCTTGACCTCGCCCTCAACTACGATGGGAAGAACAGGACTCTGTACATACTTCCCTCCGCCCTATGGCTATGTTCCAAACTCGGTCTTGATTTCACCAACCATTTCGCCCTCAGAACCCCCACCAAGGAGGGAGTTACTCTTTACGAAGTTGTAAGTGCGCTGGGTGTGGAGCTGAACGTTCACTTCTGCGACCAGAGAGACTATGCCCCCGCGCTTCACGATCTCATGCCTCTCCGCAGGGAGCTCGGCTTCAGGAGTCTGATAAATACGGTAGAGAAGTTCCTAAATCCCTTCGGGACGAAAAGGGTGGTGGTCTCCATATTCCACAAGCCCTACTTTGAGAAGAATGCTGAACTTCTGGAACTCCTCGGTTTTGAGGACTACACGATAATAAAGGGGCTTGAGGGTGGTATTGAGCCCCTGCCCGACAGACCCACCTACATAAAGAGGAAGGGAGAGGAGCTTGAGTCGGTCAGTCCCGGAGAGCTCGGTCTCGCCATGCCCAGAAGCGTTCACACCGACAACGTCCTTGAAGACTCGGTTGAGCTAAACAGGAGGATAATTGAGGGCGAGGAGAGAGGTGAGTTTTTCAACTGGGCTGTCTACACCGCAGGTGTCCTTCTCTACTCCCACGGGCGGTGCACGAGTGTTAAAGAAGGCGTGGAGCTCGTCCTGAAAGATACAAGTCTGTAGTCGCTCCCCACCGAACCCTACACCCTAAATCCTCCTGTGTGGCACGGTTTTTGCAAATGTAAGGGTGGTATGGTTGAGCTCCTTGCGATCATAAGGAAGGAAAGGTCTTACGATCTGAGGAGAGCCCTCTCGGATAGAGGAGTGCCCTACGTGTCCTGGAGCGTAAAGGGGCGCGGAAAGGAGGGAGGACTCAGATACAAGGGCTTGATAAGGGAGAAGGTATTAATGCCCTTCCTGCCCAAAAGAGCCTTCTCCATATTTCCCGAGGAGGGAGAGGTTGATGATGTGGTCAATCTTGTCATAGAGAGCGCCCACACGGGTGCTTACGGAGATGGAAAGGTATTTCTTCTGTGTTCTGAAGAGGAGGATAGCGTCATGAAGCTCGTTAAGGCGGTTATAAGACCCGAGAAGTCCTACGATGTGGTTAAGGCTCTTGAGAAAAAGGGCTTCAAAGCGATGACCATGTGGGACGTTGTCGGTAGGGGTAAGGAAGGCGGTGTACAGGTGGGGCAGACAGCCTACGACGAACTCGCCAAAACCCTCCTTATGATAGCGGTTGAGGATAAGGACGTTGACAAGGTCATAGACACCGTGACGAAGGCTTCCAGGACGGGCGCTTACGGAGACGGCAAGGTTTTCGTTTGCAACATATCCAAGGTATGGACTATAAGGACGAAGGAGGAGGGTCTGTGAACCTGTTTTCCGAACTCATCTCTGCCGTCAGAAGAGGCAATCCCAAGGCTCTCTTCGCCAGCTTCATATACTTTGACCACTCCTTCAGTATATGGCTGCTCCTCGGTGCCCTTGGACCCTTCATAGCCGAGCACTTCGGTCTTTCAGGAGCCCAGAAGGGCTTCATGGTTGCGATACCTGTCATAGCCGCTGCCATCTTCCGCATAAACTTCGGGCACATGTTCCAGTTTGTCGGGGGAAAGTACATAGCAGTTATGGGCATACTGCTCTCCTTAGTTCCCAACACCTACATGCTCCTCAGAGGGTTCAGCGTGTCTTACGAAGACCTGCTCTGGATGGGCGTGTTCCTTGGTGTCGCCGGTGCGAGCTTCGCCATAGCCCTGCCCATGGCCGGCAGCAACTACCCGAGGGAGGTTCAGGGTTTAGTCCTCGGGCTCGCAGCCGCTGGGAACATAGGGGCTGTCCTTGACGGGGTCCTCTTCCCTCCGATCGCTAAGGCGATAGGCTGGGAGAAGACCTTCGTCCTCTCGGGAGTGCTCCTGCTGGTGGCTCTTATATTTGTGGTGCTGTGGGCTGAGGACAGGACTGAGAAGTCCGAGGGGAATAGGGCTTATCCCTTTATTGCCTTCTTCCTTACGCTCGGCTTCATGGCTCTCATATCCTTAGCCTTTTACAAGGGCTGGTTTGGAGTGGCGGGAAATGTCGGCAAGTTGCTCATTCCCCTCCTCGGTGCCGGCTTTGCCATACTCCTGATGCCGCTTTCCTTTAAGAAGGTCTTCCTTGAGAGGGACACATGGGTTCTCATGCTCGCCTACTCAATAACCTTCGGTGGGTTCGTGGGAATGTCCTCTTACATAGCGATGTTGCTTAGGGACGTCTACGGAGTGTCTAAGATAGAGGCGGGTGCCCTGATGTCCCTGCTCGCCTTCACGGGAGCCATGATAAGACCTCTCGGTGGGCACATAGCCGACAGGGTGAGCGGTGCGACCGCCCTGATATACTTCCTCGGAGGCATAGCCCTCGTGAATGGACTCTTCGCCTTCTTCACACCGCCCTTCCTGCTCGGTCTGGTCATGTTCCTCGCTCTTTATATCTTCTACGGACTCGGAAATGGAGCCATATTCCAGTTGGTCCCTCACCGGTGGCCCTACCAGACGGGCTTGATGACAGGTCTTATAGGTGCGGCGGGAGGTATAGGGGGCTTCTACCTGCCCACCGTGAACGGTATAGTCTTTGAAGCGACCGGTTCTTACAGCCTTGCTTTCGCCTTCTTTGGGGGTGTTGCGGTCTTCTGTCTCCTTATTGTCAAGTTCCTCCATGCCCAGTGGATGGAGTGGGCACACGTGCGCTACGACTACGAGAAAGAGCAGCTCGTTGGTATAGACCCTAAGAGCGGTAGAGTGGTCATGGAGATAGCGGGATGAAGAACTTTCAGTGCCCTTACTGCGGTGTAGGTTGTGGTCTTTACATTGACGAGAGGGGAAAGATAAAGGGAGACTTTGAGCACCCTGCAAACCGCGGGGATATATGCAAGAAGCCCATATACCTGACAAAGGTACTTGACAAAGGCAGGGTGGGTAAGCCTCTTTACAGGGAGAGCAAGGATGAAGAGTTCAGGGAGGTCACTTGGGAGGAAGCTTACGCTATCCTCAGGGAGAGGCTCTCCTCTCTGAAACCGGAGGAGACCTACTTCTACCTCTCGGGGCAGCTCCTTACGGAAGACATCTACGTAGCCAACAAATTTGTAAAGGGTTTCCTTAAGACCAACAACATAGACGCCAACTCAAGACTGTGCATGGCTACCGCCGTTGCCGCCTATAAGCTCGCCTTCGGCTCCGACGGACCGCCCTGTACCTACGAGGACATAGACGATGCAGATGCCTTCCTCTTCATAGGTTCAAACGCTGCCATAGCGCACCCTGTCCTCTTTAAGAGGGTTCTGAAGAGGAGGAGAGAAACGGAGCAGATGGTGGTCATCACCGTAGACCCCGTTGAGACCGAGACCGCCAAGAAGAGCGACCTCTTCATACAGATAAACCCGGGCACGGATACGGTGTTCCTGAACTCCGTCCTCTATGTCCTGCACGAGGAAGGCTGGATAGACTTTTCCTTCGTTGAAGGATACACAGAGGGCTTTGAGGAAGCTCTTCAGCAGGCTAAGAACTTTCCTCCAGACGTTGCGGAGAGTATCTGTGGCGTTAAGGCTGAGGACGTTTACCTCGTCGCCAAACTCTTTGCCCAGAGCAGGAAGCTCATATCCTTCTGGTGTCAGGGACTTAACCAGTCAGTCAACGGCACCATGAAGAACTTAGCCCTTATAAACCTCCACCTAGCAACGGGCAGACTGAACGAAAGGGGGTGCCCTTTCTCCCTGACGGGTCAGCCAAATGCCATGGGTGGAAGGGAGGTAGGCTACCTCTCCAACGGACTTCCCGGATACAGGGACGTGCGGAATGAGGAGGACAGAGAGTTTATGGAGAAATTCTGGGGGGTTGAAGGCATAAAGCCCGAGCCGGGTCCCACCATAACGGAGGCGATAGACCTCGCCCTTGAGGGAAGGTTAAAGTTCCTCTGGGTGGTGTGCACGAACCCCGCGATCTCTCTGCCGAACTCCGATAAGGTTCGCCGGGCTCTGAGGGAGGTATTCCTCGTAGTTCAGGATTCATACTTCAACGACACCTCTCAGCTCGCCAACCTCGTGCTTCCAGCAGCCCAGCTGGGGGAGAAGGAGGGCGTTATGACGGGTTCCGACAGGACGATAACCTTCTGCGAGAAGTTCTCTGAGCCCTATGGAGAGTCAAAGCCGGACTGGTTGATATTTACTGAGCTCGCAAAGGTGATGGGTGCGGAGCACCTCTTTCCTTATAGTTCCCCGTCTCAGGTGTTTGAGGAGTTCAGGGAAGCCACGAGGGGTAGGCTCTGTGACATCAGCGATCTGTCCTACGACAGGCTCCCCGCTAAGTGGGGCAGCAGGTGGCTTTATGGAGGGCTGAGATTCCCCACCGAGAGTGGTAGGGCGAGGTTCCACCCAGCGTTCTTTGACGTGGCAAGAGAAGAAGGGGAGTTTATCCTTATAACGGGGAGACTCAAGAACCAGTGGCACACAATGACGAGAACGGGCAAGAGCCCGGAGCTGCTCAAGGGTGAGATCCCACCCTTCGTGCTTATGAATCCTGCAGACGCAGGGGAACTGGGCTTGGAGGAGGGGGACGAGGTAGTCTTAACTTCCAGAGGTAGGGAAGTTCTCAGGGTGGTTAGGTTCGGTAACGTCAAGAGGGGAAGTCTCTTCACGCCTTTCGGTTATCCCTTAGAATTCGGGGAACCAACGAACCTGCTCACCACCGACAGGGCAGACCCATACTCTAAGGAGCCGGACTTGAAGTACGCGGGGGTCAGGGTAAAGGTGTTAGCTCGTCGCCCACGCTGAGCTCTTCTCCCTTAAGCACAGAGGTGTTCAGGCAGAGCCTGTAGAAGGTGTCTTCAAACCTTCCGCGGGGTGACCAGGGGGGCAGGGTTTCCTTACGTTTCTCTATGAACTTTTTGACGAAGCCTCTCAGCTCTTCGCCGGTGTACGGGTCTCTCGTTGGGACGGGACACCTCTTTGATATGCCTTCCCCTGAGAAGATAACCTCGCCTATGTAGAACTTTTTTGGAGAGTCCTCTCCCACGAGGGAGTCTTCCCAGAAGGGAGGGACGCCTTCTATCTCAAGGTTTGCTCTAAAGCGTCTCCTAACGTTTTCTTCCTCAAGCCCGAACCATCTCCCCACCTCTCTGAGGGTAGCCCTGCTAACTATAGTGGGTCCGTGAGCCTTCCTGTCGTCGGGAAATCCCTCCGTAGACCTGCGGAGGTAAACCCTGTAGCCGAACACCTCTGAGAAGAAGTCCTCTATAGCCTTGACCTCCTCCAGCGTGAACTCGTAGCTCTTCCCTTCGTACCTGAACAGTGCCACGCCCGTGTCAAGATCAATTTCGCTCCTTATGCGGTGTATCTTCTTCTCGCGCTTACCGCTCACCACGTTACCCTCTTCATCAAAGAGGGCGAACTCCCTGTCGTGAAGCAGCGAGCCCGAAGGAGTCAGGCGTGCACACTTCACCTCAACGGGGTCAAGCCCCTTTATGGGATAGAGGAGTATCCTGCTCAGAACGGGTTTACTCATCTCGGTAATTTTATCCCGTACTTCTGAATTCTGTAACTTACTTGACGGGGTGTCATTCCAAGCCGCTTTGCGGCTTCCTTTATGACGAACCCGCTGTCCTCAAGAGCTTTCTCTATGAGCTGTCTCTCCACGTCCCAGATGGACTCTCCGTTTGTGAAGATAGGTCTATGGGTCTTCCTCTCTTCCTTCTTCCTTCTGAGCTCAGGGGGCAGGTCTTCCTCGGTTAGCTTCCCGTCGCTGTCAAGTATGACCATACGTTCCAGTATGTTCTGGAGTTCCCGAACGTTCCCTTTCCACTCGTACTCCATGAAGGCGTCCATGACCTCGGCGGATATGCTCACCTCTTTCCCGTACTCTTTCTTGAAGCGCTCCAGAAAGTGCTGGACGAGGACGGGGATGTCGTCCCTGCGCTCTCTCAGAGGCGGTATAAATATGGGGACTACGTTGAGCCTGTAGTATAGGTCTTCCCGGAACTTGCCTTCCCTGACCATGTTCTCAAGGTCTCTGTTCGTTGCGGCGACTATGCGGACGTCAACCTTTACAGGTTTTGAGCTCCCGAGACGCTCCACCTCCTTCTCCTGGAGGACTCTCAGCAGTTTTACCTGAAGGTGCAGGGGCAGTTCGCCCACCTCGTCAAGGAACAGGGTTCCCCCGTTTGCGAGCTCAAACTTGCCCTTCTTTGACGAGTAAGCGCCCGTAAAGGCACCCTTCTCGTACCCGAAGAGCTCAGCCTCAAGGAGGTTTTCCGGTATTGCACCGCAGTTTACCGCTATGAAGGGTTTGTCAGCCCTCGGGCTGAGGAAGTGAATAGCCCTCGCGAACACCTCCTTGCCAACACCGCTCTCTCCCCTCAGCAGGACGGTCGCACTTGTGGGGGCTACCCTGTGGACTATCTCAAGGACACCCAATATCTCCCTGCTCCTTCCCACTATTCCCTCAACGTGGAGCTCGTCGTATATACGCCTGAGCTCAGCCTCAAGGGCTCTCTTCTCGTCCTCAAGGGCTTTCTTCTCCTCTTCAACTTTTCTCTCAAGGGAGAAGCTGTTCGCTATCAGTGTAGCTATCATGTTCAGCAGCCTCGTGTAGTCGTCAAGGGACTCCCTGCCGGAGACCTCCTTGTCCACGCTCAGGACACCGACCACCCTTCCGCCGCTCTTTATGGGCACCGCTATGAAGGCTACCTTCTTCTTCTTCAGGTTCTTCCTCTTCCACAGCTTGTTTAAGAACTCGGGCTCCTGGGATATGTCGGGTATAACTATGGGAACACCGTGCTTCCACACCTTGCCTGTTATTCCCTCTCCTTTCTTGAAGCCGTCCTTTGGAAACCTGCCGGAGGACGTAGCTCTGACAACTATCTGGTCTGTAGAGGGGTCGTGCAGGGTCAGGGTAACCCTGTCAAAGCCCAGAAGCTTTTTAAGGAGCCTCAGGACGTAGGGGACGGTCTGCTCCAGGTTGAGACTACCCGAGAGTATCCTGCTCACCTCGTAGAGGGTCTCAAGCTCAAGTTTGCAGTTCATAGTTATTAATATAGGGTCTTGGGTAAATTCACAGAGTGCCTTGGAATATAATACTCTGCAGGAAAGATATGGGGAAGGTCTTGGTCGTCCTGCTTATCGTCCTCGGGTTTTGCTTCTCCCAGGAGGGGCTGGACTTAGAGAGCCTCGCCGAGGAGGCCAAAAGGAAGGGGGAGGTCGTCCTCAACTTTCAGAACACCGACATAGGTGAGCTCGCCCTCTTCATGGGGGAGCTTGTGGGCAAGAACGTCGTGGTTGATCCGGCGGTCAGGGGTAAGGTCACGCTCGTATTCTCAAAGCCCCTTAGCCTCAAGGAAGCCTGGGACGTCTTTACCTCCGCCCTGTTCATGCAGGGGTACGGCGTGGTTGAAGGTAAGAAGACCGTCAAAGTTCTGCCCGTGAACGAGGCTGTCACGGTGGCTAAGTTCAAGAGGAAGCCCGCTGAGGGGGAGCTCGCTGTCCTCGTCTTCAACCTAAGGTATGCCGATGCCCAGACCGTCATGAACGCTGTGAGACCCTTTCTATCACCCTTCGCGAGGGTTTCCATGCACAGTCCTTCAAACTCCCTCATAATTGCGGACGTGGGGGAGAACATAGATAAGGCGAGGAGGATACTGTCAAGCCTTGACAGGAGCGGTATAGAGGGAGAGGTCAGGGTTTACAGGCTCAGGCACCTCTCCGTTAAGGATGCGGTTAAACTGGTGACACCCCTGAACTCCGTCTTCAGCAAGAGGTTTGGAATCCCCCTCGTGGTCTCTTCAAGCGACGAGGCGAACGCCCTCGTTGTCTTTGCCCCTGCGGAAGCCCACGGCGTAATAGAGGAGATAATCTCCGAGATAGACACGCGAGAGGTCGTATCCGAGGTGAGGAGCTTTTACATAATACCCCTCAAGTTTATATCGGCGGAGGAGATCGCCGAGAGTCTCCAGAGTCTCCTCGGTGGCGGTAGGGGTCGCGTCAGCAGGGCTGTGAACAGACCCGTGCAGAGAACCCAGAAGAAGGGAGGTAGCCCTCAGAGGAAGCCTCAGGGTAACGTCAGGACGCAGGTTGTCAAGAAGATAGGCTTCATAACTACCAAGGAGGGAATGAAGATAGGCTTTGACAGGGGAACCAACTCGGTGATACTTTACGCTACCAAGAGTGAGTACGAAGGTATAAGGAGCCTGATATCGGGGCTGGACGTCAGGAGGAAGCAGGTTCTCATAGCGGCAACTATAGTGGAGGCTTCAACCAAGAGCCTCCTTGATATAGGCGTAAGGTGGCAGATCCTCGGGAAGCGAGGAGGGGCGAGCTTCAGGGGCACATCGCTTTCCAACATATACAGTTCCTTCGCTTCCGGGAACTTCCTGATGGGTGTTTTCTCCGACGTTGGCAGGACGGTGACCGTCGGTGATGCGACCTTCTTCTTCCCAGACCTCGTCCTCCTGTTCTCGCTCCTTGAGACGGGTTCAGGCTTTAACATAATCTCAAACCCTCGCGTCCTCACCCTTGACAACCAGCCTGCGATAATAAAGGTGGGTCAGGTGGTACCCTACGCCGAAGGCGTCAAGTTTGATATAAACGGACAGCCCATAATAACCTACGACTACAAGGAGGTCGGGCTTGAGCTGAACGTCACGCCGCGCATATCCGGGGACAACCTCAGGCTGACGATAGGTCTCAACCTTGAGGAGATCATAGACTTCGTGACCAACGAAATAGGGGCGACCAGCTACACCGTTCCCGTTACATCAAACAGGGAGGTTAACTCGGACGTGGTCATAGAGAACGGGCAGACAGTCATACTGGGCGGGCTCGTGAGCACGAAGACCCTGAAAACTATGGAGGGCGTTCCGGGGCTGTGGAGGATCCCCATTCTGGGCAGGCTCTTTCGCAGGGACGTCAAGCAGAAGGACAAGACCACCCTCTTTATCTTCATAACCCCCTATGTGGTGTCCTCTCCCGAGGAGCTGACGAAGATAACCGAGGAGCACAGAAAACTCTCGGAGAAAATCAAGAAGATGCTTGAGGAGAAAAAGAAGAAAGAGCAAGAAGAGGAGGATGAGGAGGACTTCTATTTTTAAGGTCTTTATCTTCCTGCTGGTTACAATAACAATATTCCTTGTATCACTACTCTTTGCGGTTCCCAAGTCCGTGCTCCTGGACAAGCTCCTCTCCCAGCGGAACGTCCACCTCTTTGCGGACAGGGTAGAGGAGGGCGCCCTGGGTTTCTCTCTGGAAGGGGTGAGAGTCCTGTACGGCTCAATGTCCGTGTTTCGCTTTGATAGGCTCAGCTTAGGGCTTTACCCTGTAGGTGTGAAGATGCTGGGCACCTGTGAGGGCGGTAGCCTCCTCGCCCGGATGAGCGGGAGTTTGAGCCTGGAGATCAAAAACTTCACCTGCTCCGGGCTCGTGAAGAGGGCGGAAGGGCGTCTCGTTATCTCCGAAGGCGTGAGGGGAAGGTTGAGGCTGGAGGGGCTCAGCCTTAGGGGTGTGAGCGTTGACGCGATAGAGCTTGAGTTTACGGGCGAGAGCTTCAAGGGAGTCATAGACTATGCTGGAATGACCCTTACGGGTGGCGGGAGGATAAAGCTGAAGAAGGAGCTGGCTAACTCCTCCCTTGATGCGAGCTTCAGGGGAAACCTGGGAACTCTTACGCTTAAGGGAACCCTCAAGAATATATCTGTTCAGCTCAGGTAGGTGATGTATATTTAATACGTTCGCCATGTGTGGTATTGCAGGAGTTTTCAACAGCCCCCATGCCTCTCAGTACGCCTTCCTCCAGATATACTCCCTCCAGCATCGTGGTCAGGAGAGCGTGGGTATAAGCAGCTGGGATGGTAAGGACATAAGGACGGTGAGGAGGGCTGGAAGGGTTCTTGAGGCTATAAAACAGGAAGAACTCAACCTTCTGAAGGGCAACAACGCCATAGCCCATGTCAGGTACTCCACCGCAGGAGACTCCGGGGCAACGAACGCCCAGCCCATAGTTAGGGACACACCCTTTGGCAGGATGGCTGTGGTGCACAACGGGAACATAGTGAACTACGTGAGCCTGAGAGAAGAACTCCAGAGCAGGGGCGTGGAGCTCTCCTACAGCTCGGACACGGAGCTCTTTCTTGCACTCCTTGAGAACGGAGAGGAGTACGTCCCTCCGTGGATCAGGCTACATCCCAGGGATGTGGAATTTATGCCCCGCCTTCTGTACTCCCTGAAAAGGATTGAGGGAGCTTACAGCTTCCTGATGCTGTATGGGGACAGGATCGTAGCCGGGAGGGACCCTTACGGGTTCAGACCCCTCAGCATAGGCAGAAAGGGAAAAACGCTGCTCTTCGCCTCCGAAAGCTGCGCCTTTGACATCCTTGAGGCTGAGTTCTGGAGGGAGGTCAAGCCCGGAGAGGTCATAGTTGTGGACGAAACCGGCATAAGGAGCTACTTCCCCTTCCAGCAGGAAAGGAGGGCTCAGTGCATATTTGAGTTCGTCTACTTCTCAAGACCCGACAGCTACATATTTGGAGAGTGGGCATACAACGTCAGGAAGGAGCTGGGGAGACAGCTCGCCCGCGAGGACGAGGTTGAAGCTGATGTCGTGGTGCCCGTTCCTGACTCCGGCGTCGTTCCGGCGCTCGGCTACGCTGAGGAGAGTGGGATGCCCTTTGAGATGGGGTTGATAAGGAACCACTACGTTGGCAGGAGCTTCATAGAGCCCACCCAGGAGCTCAGAAACCTGAGGGTCCTGATGAAGTTGAGTCCCAACAGGGCTGTCCTGAAGGGAAAGAGGGTCGTGGTTATAGACGATTCCCTCGTAAGGGGAACCACCTCCAAGAGGATCGTGAACATGCTCAAGCGTGCCGGGGCTAAGGAGATACACATGAGGATAGCCTCGCCGCCCGTCGTGGGACCCTGCTATTACGGCATAGACACGCCCACCAGGGAGGAGCTCATAGCGAACCAGATGTCCGTTGAGGACATCAGAAACTTTATAGGGGTTGACTCTCTTAGATACCTTTCCCTGGAAGGTTTGAGGGGCTGTGTTAAAGACAGGAAGGAGTTTTGCGATGCGTGCTTCAGTAACGAGTATCCTATAGATATAAACAGGGTGGCCATAGAGAGGAAGAGAGGGTAGTCACTCCTCTCTGAGCCAGAGCTTCAACATCGCTGCCACCTTCTTTGGTTCCTTCCTCGCGACCTCCGTTATGGTCTTAACTATCTCCAGTTCCCTTGCGGTCTCCCTCAGAGCCTCGGCACCGCTTATGGTCGCAACCTCTTCGGCGGACACCTCAACCGCCACCGGGGCAGGGGCTTCCTTTTTCCTCAAGAACCTGAGCAGTCCGAACACCAGAAGCAGTGCCATAACTGCACCCACTACGCCGGGTATGAGGAACTTCTTCCAGGTTGGTATGGGGGGTCCCATCTCCTCGGCTATGGCTGGCTTCTTGAAGGGTACCGCAACCACGGACAGGGTGTCTCCCCTCTTGGGGTCAAGTCCCACCGCCGCAGAGACTATCTTCTTTATGCTCTCCTCGTTCACGTCCTTGAGTTCTTTATTGATTATCACGCCCACGCTCAAGCGCTTTATCTTGAGGGTGTTGTCCACCGAGATAACCTCTTTCTTGCTGACCTCGTAGTTTGTTATGGTCTCCTTCTTCTCGGTTAGAGTTCCACCCTGTCCCTGAACCGCTCCCGTCCCGGGGGGTATGTTGGCAGCTGCTCCGGGCACGCCCCCCACCGGAGCTCCGGTGGTCTTCTCCTTTCTCTTCTGCTCGCTCACCACGGCGGTCATGTCCGGGTCGTAGGTCTCCTCCCGCCTTTGAACCTTTGTGAAGTCCAGCTCAACGGACACCCTAACCTTGACGTTTCCGTATCCGAGGGCTTCTTCCAGCGCCGTCTGAACCTTTCTCTCTATCTCCCTCTCAAACTCTCTCCTTATCTTCAACTGCTTGTTGGATATCTCCTCCTTACCTTCGTCCAGGTTTGCGGTAAGGTTCCTCCCCTTGTCGTCTATGACGACCACGTTCTCTGGCTTCAGGTTCTCAATGCTCGCCGCAACAAGGTTCCTTATAGCTTTGACTTGCTCCTCCGTTATCTCAGCACCCGGTCTGAGCCTTATGAACACCGACGCGCTCGGCTCCTTTTCGTCCCTGAGGAAGATGGACTTTTCCGGCAGGGCTATGTGGACACGGGCGTCCTCTATGTTCTTGAACCTGAGGATAGTCCTGACGAGCTCTCCCTCTATAGCCCTTTTGAAGTTTACCCTCTGCTGAAATTCCGATAGACCTATGGTGCTCTTGTCAAAGAGCTCGTAACCTATCACACCCTTGTTGGGTATTCCCTTGGCTGCGAGCTTGAGCCTCACATCCCTCACTTTGTTCTCCGGGACGAGGATAGTCCTCCCGTCTCTGCCCACCTTGTACTTCACACCCTCCTTGTCAAGCTCGGTGAGGACGGCGTTCATATCCTCAGGGCTGAGGTTGCTGTATAAAACTGCGTAGTCCGGTTGCAGGGAGTATATGAGTACGGTAACGAGGAGGGAGAAAATGACCGCCGGCAGACCCACCACGAGAGCCTTCTGAGAGAGGGGCATAGCCGAGAAACGTTCCTGAATGTTCTTGAGGGTGCTGTTGAGGTCTGCCATCTTACACCTGCATTCTCAGGAGCTCCTGATAACCTTCAAGGAGTCTGTTTCTAACCTCTATCATGAGGTTTAGAGCCACTCCCGCCTTCTCAAACTCTATGACCATCCTGTGGAGCGGCACATCTTCACCTCTGAGTACCGCCTCCTTAACGTTCTTTGCGTTCTCCTGCTGGGAGTTTACCCACAGGACGAACTCTTTCAGGGCGTCGGCAAAATCTTCGGGGCTCTTTACTTCCCTTCCCTTCTCCTTAAGGAAGGTCTCAAAGGCTCTGTAATTTATTCCACCTATCTCCATAGCTCTATGGTTCTGTTAGCCATATCCTTCGTGAGGTTGAAGGCGTTAAGGTTTGCTTCGTAGCTTCTCACGGCGGATATCATGTCCGCCATCTCTTTAACGAGATCAACGTTGGGTAGTCTGACGTATCCCCTTGCGTCAGCCCTTGGGTTGTCGGGGTCATAAATGACCTTGAAGGGGGCGTCGGACTCCCTTATCTGGGTTACAGCGACGGGTATCTCTCCCTTCTTTACCCTCTCGGGGTTGTATATAGCCTGGAAGACTACCTCCAGCTTTCTGAAGGGTTCACCTGTTTGCTTGTAAGCTTCGTAGTTTGCAAGGTTGGACGCTACGGTGTTCATCCTTAACCTCTGGGCGTACATGCCTGAGGCGCTTATCTCAAAGGTTCTGAAGAGGTCGTTCATCTCCTACCACCCCTTATGATGTTGTTGAGCTTGTTTATGTTGCCCGATATCATCTTCATGTAGACCTCGTAGGCTATCCTGTTCTGGGTTAGCTTAGCCATCTCCTCTTCCACGCTAACGTTGTTCCTGTCGTTCCCCACGAGGTTCCTCTTCACCTCCACAACCTTGAATCCCTCTCCTCCGGAGGGCTTTATATGCTTTCTGCTCGTTGTCTTTAGGGGTATCCTGTCAACCTCGTCCTTGAATTGCAGGTCTTTCGCCCTGTAGTTCGGTGTGTCCGCGTTGGCTATGTTGCTCAGTATGACCTTGTGCCTCTTCCAGGTAAAGTCAACACGAGGCTCTACCTTCCTTATGCCCTTAAACAGGTCCAACTCAGCCCTCCCATAGGCTCCTGATAACCTTGCTCCATATATTATCTTCCTCTTTCGCCCGCTTTACAACCCATTTTAGCGTTTCGGAATCCTTCAGTCTCTCACTTATGACCGCCACCCTGAACATAGCCCACCAGTAGTTATCCCCTTCCGCATACAACTCAGCCACCCGCCGGTAGTATCTGAGGGCTTTCCTGAGGTCTCCTCTATCGTAATACAGGTCGGCGACCTTCGTAAGTACGAGGGGTGCGTAGTGGGAGAACCTTTCCCTTTTGAAGTCAACCTCTGCGAGGACTTTTTCCAGCTCCTCCGGAGAGTCCTGCAGGTATGCGCTCAGCAGCCTTGCCTCAAGGAGGTCTTCCCCCTTGAGCAGGGGCAGACTCTCAAGAAGGTACTTAACAGCCTCCTCCCTGTTCCCTTCTATGAGGCTCAGCTGTGCGTATAGGAACTTGTATACGCCCTCGTCCTTCACGTAGGGTAAGACCTTGACCACCTTCCTGTCTCCCAAGAAGACCATAGACCTTGCGAGGAGCTCCATGCCCGCCGGCGTGCCGTAAATTTTGAAGTAGCTGCTTCGGTTGGTCTTAAATAGTTCGTTCAGGAACTCAGCGTCCCCCCTGTTGAAGAACGCAAAGTTTTTCAGGGGTTCCCTCGCCTTCTCAACGTACCTGTCAAAGGTGAAGAGCTCGTTCTCAAAGACGAACTCCCTTAGGGTAAGCTCCTTTACCCTAAGAAACTCTCTCTCCTCGTCGTTCAGACTCTTCTCCTTGAGGGACAGGTAGTATATTCCGAGGGCTGGGATCTCCCCGTATATGTCCTCCACGTTCAACCACCCGAGCTGGAGAAGCTTCTCTCTGTAATTACCGAGCTTCTCCCCGTAGACTTTGAGGAACTCATCGTATAGCCAGAGGGAAGAGAAGAGAGTCTGCGAGAGCTTGTTGTAGAAGAGCTTGTCCTCTTCGGTTAGCTTTTTTAAATTTGCGAAGGCTTCCCTGAAGTTCTTGGTCTCAAGGTTTATTCTTGCAAGGTAGAAGTTGGCTTTGTCTTTGTAGAACTTGAGGGTGTCCTTCTTCAGGCTGAGCTCTAAGTACAGAAGGGCTTTTCTCCAGTCCCCGAGCTTGTAGTGGGCTACGCCCATCCTGAATAGGAGGTGGGGGTCTTCTCTCAGGTAGGTGTTCGTGTTCATGGCGTAGGCGAGGTACTCAACGGCGAGGCGGTACCTTCCTAAGTTGAAGTTGTAGAAGCCTAGGGTCATGTAGTATATGTCAAGGTAGTCCTCTGGGACTCCTTCCGTGTCAAGCTTCTTCAGGTAGTTGTAGCCTTCTATGCTTCCGTCAAGGGACGCGGCGTAGCCGTACTTTATCATGTACTCTACCTTCTCCGTCTCCCCGTAGAGGTTTGCGTATATGTTCTTTGCCGTGGCGTACCACTGGAGAAGCAGGTAAGAATCGCCTATGAACTCTCGCTGGGTGTAGATGAACCTCGGGACTTTGTAGTGAAAGGGATACTGATTCAGGTAGCCTATGGCGGCGAGAACACCTTTCTTACTGCCGAAGGCGTAAGAGTATAAGGCGTAGCTCTTACCGAGGTAAAGGTAGGAGAGCTCCCCGTAATAGGACTTAGGGTTCACGCTGTAAGCTCTGGAAAAGTAAACGAGGGCGTCCAGATAGTTGAGTATCTTGAGGCTCTCTACACCCTCCTCAAAGTACCTCTTTGCGAGTTCCGGGCTTCTAGTCTGCTCCGCGTTATAGGAGTAGGTTGAGATTAGGACTATCAGAAGAGCTACGAAGAACTTTCTTATCAACTCCATCCTCTTCCTTTATGTTAACCCGCTCGGAGCGCTTTCCGCCCCTTGAACCCTTACCTGTAAGCTCACTCCCGTTAACCTTGAGGCTCTCCAGGCTTATCCCGAGACTCTCCAGGTTTCTGCTCAACCTCTGGACGTCTAAGTAGGACAGGTGCCTCTGTATGTCTTGGTTGATCCGTATATCAACGTTGAGGCTCTCGCTCTGGAACTTGAACTTAAGGTGTGCGTCCTCAAACCTCACGTTTATGTGTTTGACCTCGGGTTTTCCCGGTGGCTGGTAGGTGTGCTCCCTGCGGTGAACCTGCACAGCCTCTTCCTCCGCTACGCTGGTGTCTCCCACGCTTGAAAAGAAGGCTGCGCCGTCCCTTTTAAACTCCAGAGAGCTTTCCCCTTTAGTCTTAACCGCCTCTACCTCTCGCTGCCTTTTTGCCGGGCTGGTTTTGGCTTCGGCTTCACTGCCCAGCGTAACCTCTGTGCCTCTGGGCTTTAGCTCCCTCTGCGGCTTTTCACCCTGCAGGGACTCCTTTAGCGTTTCCTTTTCGGGAGTGCTCTCCGTTATCCTGTGTTTGATCTCCTTCGGCTCCTGAACCTTCGGCTCTGACTCATCTGCTTTAATGGGGGCATTCCCCTCGGGGGCTATTTTCAGAGCATTCTTTCTATCTTCCCTTTCCGCGCTAACGCTGAGCTCTTCTACCGTTTCGGGAGCCCTGCCGTCCGTGACCTGCTCCTGATCCCTCCTATAATGTTCCCTTGGGAGTGTTGGATCTCTGGGTTGGACTTTCTCGTTCTGAGGTGCAGGCTCCTGTATGAGGGTTTTCACGTGAACGCCCTCTTCATCAGGATAGACACCTTCGGTGTGGGTTTCCTGTGTCTGGGACAAGCCCTTGTTAGCGTTGTCAGCGTTTATTTTCACTTCCTCTTCGTTCACCTGTGCCGGTGCGGACACTCCTGCGGAGGCAAGCCCCTCCACAGTCCCATACCTGCCCTCGGCGGTGATACGGCTCTGTCCCTGGGGTGTTTTCTCATCGTGTCCCTCAGTGCTGAGCTCTGAGTTCATGAAGGCTTTGATCAGCCTGAGGATCTCTGGAGGTATGCTCTGCTCTTGATTTAGGGTTTGGGGTTGCTGAGTGTCCGCCTCCTCTGAAGGGGTTTGTCCCCCGAACTCCCCCATGATCATGGCTATCACGTCCTCAAAGTTGACCTCCGGGTTCAGGGAAAGGTCAATGCCGAGTTCCTGGAGGAGCGGTAAGATTTCCCCCGACTCAACTCTGCTCAGCATAGCTCTGAGAATGTAATCGGCACTTCCTCCAGATGTTATAATTTTTTGCCTGTGAGCTATGGGTATAGTTGTTCAGAAGTTCGGAGGAACTTCCGTAGGTAGCCTTGAGAGGATAGAAAACGCCGCAAGGCGTGTAATCCAGGCTCTGAACAGAGGAGACAGGGTGATAGTTGTGTCCTCGGCTATGGCTGGGGATACCGACAGGCTCATAGAGCTTGCAAGGAAGATAACGGAGTTTCCCAACGAGCGTGAGATGGACATGCTCCTCGCCACAGGTGAGCAGAGGGCTATATCCCTGTTTGCCATGACGCTCAGAAAGCTGGGATATCCGGCGGTGAGCCTCTGTGGTTGGCAGGTGCCCATAATCACCGACGACGTCCACACGAAGGCGAGGATAAAAAGGATAGGAACCCAGAGGCTAAAGAACCTTCTCAACGAAGGTTACGTGCCGGTGGTTGCAGGGTTTCAGGGCATAACCGAGGACTGGGAGATAACCACGCTCGGCAGGGGAGGCTCAGATACAACGGCTGTTGCTCTTGCCGCTGCTGTCGGTGCGGACTGTGAGATATACACGGACGTGACGGGTGTGTTCACCGCCGACCCGAGGGTGGTGCCCAACGCGAAGAAGATACCCTACGTGTCCTACGAAGAGATGCTTGAGCTCGCCTCCCTCGGCGCAAAGGTCATGCAGATAAGGAGCGTAGAGTTTGCCGCCAAGTACGGGGTTAGAATACATGTGAGGAGCTCCTTTGAAGAGGAGGAGGGAACCTGGATAGTTCCGGAGGATGAGATCATGGAGAAGGTAGCGGTCAGAGGCATAACGGTTGATACCAAAGAGGCGAGGATAACCGTCGTTAGGGTTCCAGACCAGCCGGGTATAGCTGCAAAGCTCTTCAAGGCTCTCGGAGAAGCCCACATAGTCGTGGACATGATAGTTCAGAACGTATCCCACGAGGGTTTCACGGACATGTCCTTCACGGTGAGCAAGAACGATGCCCCCAAGGCCGAGGAGATAGTGAGAAAGGTTGCGACTGAGATAGGGGCGAGCGAGGTGGTCAGAGACGACAGGGTAGCCAAGGTATCCATAGTGGGGCTCGGCATGAGGAGCTCCTACGGGACCGCTGCAAAGATGTTTGAGGTTCTCTCCAAAAACGGTATAAACATAATGGCTATATCCACCTCGGAGATAAAGATATCCTGCCTGATAGACGAAAAGTACGCCGAGCTTGCGGTCAGGTCGCTTCACGAGGCTTTTGTGGAAGACGGGGAGGAGATAAAGGTGGAGAACGAGGGCTGAGGTGGAACTGAGCAGGGTAGAGGAACTCCTCAAGAGACTGAAGGATATAAAAGTACTGGTCGTAGGAGATGTGATACTTGACCGCTACCTAAGAGGGAAAGTGGAAAGGATATCCCCCGAGGCGCCCGTCCCCATAGTTGAGGTTGAAGAGGAGGAGCTCAGGCTCGGGGGAGCCGGCAACGTTGCCAGCAACCTCGTTGCCCTCGGTGTAGAGACCTACATAACTGGGGTTGTGGGCGAGGACAGCTCCGGAGAACGGTTGATAGAGCTCCTTAAAGAGAAAGGGATAGAGTCAAGGCTATTTAAGGACGAGAGACCCACAACGGAGAAGATCCGTGTGGTATCCATGTCCCAGCAACTCCTAAGGATAGACAGGGAGGATAGGAGGAAGGTCGGCGGTTCAGCTCTGAAGCACATAAGGGAGGTGATCCTTGAGAACGACTACGATGGGGTTATAGTCTCCGACTACGCCAAGGGCGTCGTCACCCACAGGGTCATGGAAGCTATAAAGGACAGGGAGGTCTTTTGCGCCATTGACCCCAGACCCGTTAACAGGCAGCTTTACTCTGGGGCGAGCCTAATGACGCCCAACGAAAAGGAGCTGAGGGCTATGACAGACCCCTTAGGCGAGGAGGGCGTTGAGACACTGGGCAAGGTGTTGAAGAAGGAGCTTGAGCTGGAAACCCTCGTAGTTACGAGGGGCGCTAAGGGAATGATGCTCTTCGGAGAGGAGGTCAGGAGCTTTCCCGCGAGAGCACGAGAGGTTTACGACGTTACCGGGGCAGGCGATACCGTTATAGCCTCGCTGACAGCCTTTCACTTGGCGGGGGCTACCTGGGAGGAAGCCTGCGAGCTCGCAAACGTCTGTGCGGGAATAGTTGTCGGTGAGTTCGGGACGGCGAGCGTAACTCCGGAAGAGCTACTAAGGGAGCTTGATGAGAAGGGGGAGTGAGTACGAGGAGCGTGCCTGCCTCTATCTGCAGGACAAAGGTTACTCAATAGTGGCGAGGAACTACCACTGCAGGAGCGGAGAGATAGATATAGTTGCCCGGCAGGGCGGAGAGCTTGTGTTCGTTGAGGTAAAGGGAGGGAAGGACACGAGCCTTGGACACCCGGCCGAGAGGTTCAATCCCAGAAAGCTTGACAGAATAATAGCCTGCGCCTTCAGGTTCATGGAAGAGATGGGTCTTGAGGAGCCTTTCAGGGTAGACCTCGTGGTAGTCTTGGAAGACAGAATAGAACACTACGAGAACGTGGGGTATGAATTTTAAGAGACCCCGCCGGAGGCGGGGTGATTTGAATTACTCAAGGATCTCTAAAACGACCCTCTTACCGGTCTTTCTCCCCATAGCGGAGAGAAGCGTCCTGAGGGCTCTTGCTATCCTCCCCTGCTTGCCTATGACCTTCCCGAGCTCTGCGGGGTCAACTCTGAGCTCAATAACTATAGTCTTTTCTCCCTCAATCTCGGTGACCTGCACCTTTTCCGCGTTGTCAACGAGAGCCTTTGCTGTGGTCTCAACTATCTCCTTCATTGCGCTCATGAGTGCACCTCCTTGGTGGTTTTCTTCTTGGGTACCCAGTAATCACCGACCTTTTTGAGTTCACAGTTTTCAGGAACCACATCCTTGAGAATTCCCGCAGCTTCAAAGATAGCCTTAGCTCTGTTTGCGACCTCAACACCCTTGGCGATCCACTCCTTAACCTTCTCAGGTTTTATATCAAGGATCACCTTCCTCTTGGGGTCGTAGGTGCCGAGTATGTCAATGTAGTTGCCCTCTCTGGGGGACTTTGCGTCCATAACGACTATCCTGTATATGGGGTGGTGCCTGCGTCCGAACTTAGCGAGCCTTATCCTTACTGCCATCTTCCGTCCTCCGATATTCTGAGCGGATAATTATATCATATCCTTAAGGGACTCTCTCAGGTCGTCTTCAGCCCTGGAGAGTATGAGCTCTACGGACTCCTTTATAGTATCCTTGTCTTCTTCGTAAGCTGTGATGAGCGCGTTCCTGAGTATGTCCTCCTGCAGTCTCATGTCATCAAAGGAGCGAAAGATCTGCGCGAGCTCCTCTCTCCTGCCGAAGGGCATCCAGAGGGGTATCAGGTAAGCGATCTCTTCCTCGTAAAGTTCGTAGCCTATAAGCGCCTTTATGACTTTCTGGGAGCTGAGCTCCGAGAACTGGGGCTCCTCCGTAAGCAGGGGAGCTACACTCTCCGAGGATATAGTCCATGCATCTCTAAACCCTTCCAAGGGTATCTTCAGGACAGGGTTGTTCACCTTGGCACAGGTGAGGATCATCGCTTGGGTCTCTGTATCAAAGAGGCTCAGAGCTCTCTTCCACACTTCCCTTTCCGGGTTCAGGGTGTCTATGCTGAGGGTCATCGCTACCATGTCTCCCACCACCTCTCCGTACTCCTCAACGCTACGAGATATTATGTTCAGAGACCTTTCCTTCTCTTCAGAGCTCGTCTTGTCGGTGAAGGCGATATGCACCAGAGAGCTTACGTAGGATGTCAGCAGAGCTCCCTCAACGCCCTCTTCATCTCCCAGCACAGCCTCTCTCACGGTGCTGGCGAGGTTTGAACAGGTAGCCACTGAGTTCCTTACCTCTCCCAGCACTTCCTCCGAAAAGTCCTGTGTGAGCATATCCGCAAGGGCGCTGAAGGCTTGGTCAAGGGTCTCGGTGGGGAACATATACCCGTAGGGTGGTTCCTCTCTAACCTTTCTTAAATAACCCTCTAAAAGATCATGAGCCTCTTCCACTTTGCCCTCTATCAGCAGATCCGGTAGTGGTGCGAGATCCTGGGGAGCGTCTTCTTCCGATAGTAGCTTTGCCATCGTTCTGATTGAGTCAACTCTTCCCTCTTCGGTGAATCTCAGATAGAGCAGGAGCACCTTGGACAAGGTATCTTTCAGGAGAAACTGAGCCAGGACACTGGCAAAGGCTGTGTCCCTGTCGGAGAGGGCGGTGATCAGTAGCTTTGAGATCTTTTCGCCTTGAGATATGTTTCTGAGGGCGTTTAGAGTCTCCTGATACAGGAGTTCCTGACGCAGGGCTTCCTCAATCTCTTCGTTGAAGTCCTCTATCTCCACCTCTCACCTCCCGAACCCTCCGAAGGGAAACTTGGGCATGGGTATTCCTCCCGCTCCCTTTAGCTTTCTCATCACCTTCCTCATCTCCTCGTAGCGCTTCAGAACCTTATTGACTTCCGAGACGCTCGTGCCGCTACCCCTCGCTATCCTCTTCTTCCTGCTCATGTTGATTATGCGTGGGTTCTGTCTCTCTTCGGGGGTCATGGAGTTGATGATCGCCTCTATCCTCTTGAACTGCTTATCGTCAACCTTTACGTTCTTGAGCTGGGCACCTATGCCGGGCATCATACCGAGGAGTTTGTCAAGGGGTCCCATGTTCTGTATCATGCGGAGCATCTCTCTCAAGTCTTCAAGGTTGAAGTCCCCCGCAAGAACCTTCGTAGATAGGTGCTGTGCCTTGTCCTCGGGGATTACCTCCTGGGCACGCTCCACAAGAGACTGTATGTCTCCGAGACCCAGTATCCTCTGGGCTACCCGGTCGGGGTAGAAAGGCTCCAGGTCCTCTATCTTCTCACCCACACCTATGAACTTTATGGGGACTCCGAGGGTCTCCCTCACGGAGAGGGCTAATCCTCCCCTCGCGTCGCCGTCCATCTTGGTGAGGACTACGCCCGTGAGACCTAAGAGTTCGTGGAAGGTCTTTGCTGTTTCAAGGGCTGTCTGTCCCTGCATGGCGTCCGCCACGTAGATTATCTCCGAGGGCTTGACCTCCTCCTTTATGCTCCGGAGCTCCTCCATCAGCTCCTCGTCAACGTGAAGCCTACCGGCTGTATCAAGGAGGAGGTAGTCAACCCCTTCCCTTTTAGCCCTCTCTACAGCCTTCCTTGCCAGCTCAACTGCGGACAGCCCTTCCTCAAAGGAGTAGTATGGGACTCCAACCCTCTCGGCGAGCCTCTCCAGTTGAAGCATCGCAGCGGGACGCCTGACGTCGGTGGAGGAGACGGCCACCTTAAAACCCTTCTTCTTGAGAAGGTGGGCGAGCTTTCCTATGGTGGTGGTCTTACCCGTTCCCTGAAGACCAACGAAGAGAACCGTTCCCTTCTTAAGGTCTTCCTTTTCCTTACCGAGTATGTTTACGAGCTCTTCGTAGACTATCGTTATTACCTGCTCCGCAGGTGAGAGGTTCTTCTTTACCTCGGAGGACAGCGCCCTTTCCCTGACCTTCTTTAAAAACCTCTTGGTGACCTCGTAGTCAACGTCCGCCTCCAGGAGGGCGAGCCTTATGTCCCTGAGGGCGTCGTTTATAACCTTGTCTGTGAGCTTTCTTGCCTTCTTCAGTTTGGAGAGTGTTCCGCTGAACTTTTCCGTAAGTAACTCAAGCATGTTTAAAAGTATAAACTAAAGACTGAGGTCTATAAACCTGCCCGTTTCCTCTCCGTTTTCTGAGAGCATCTCTATGCGGGCTTTTATCTCCATGGCGGTAGCCTTAGCAGCTATCGCCCTGTCCTGAGGCGAGGGGTTCAGGGGTGCGAGGGCAGCCCTCTTAACCTTACGGGCTATCTCTATAGTTTCTTCGGGTGTTTTCCCCTCTTTCAGGTGAAGGGGGACTTCTCCCCCCGTTATGTACATTCTTCCGTCAGGACCTTTGGTGTACCTGTACCTTACGGGACCGGCCAGCTCACCGCCGACGGACTTGTGGGCGAGCTCGTGCATCTTTACCTTCTGTTCCGCGAGCCTCAACTGCTGGGTCATTATGCTGAGCTTGACGTTCTCCATGAGGCTCTGTCCTGCAGCTCCCACCCTCATGATATACGCCCTTTAGCCCCTGATATTAAAGATATAATTTAAATGCCATGAGCTTGAGTGCACACGAAATTCGCGAGCTTTTCCTGAGCTTCTTTGAGAGGAAGGGACACACCAGGGTGAAGAGTGCCCCCCTGGTTCCGGAGAACGACCCTACCCTTCTCTTCGTGAACGCGGGCATGGTTCCCTTCAAGAACGTATTTCTCGGTGTAGAGAAGAGACCCTACACGAGGGCTGTTTCCTGTCAGAAGTGCCTCAGGGTCTCTGGAAAGCACAACGACCTGGAACAGGTGGGCTACACCTCAAGGCACCATACCTTCTTTGAGATGCTCGGCAACTTCTCTTTCGGGGACTACTTCAAGGAGTCTGCCATAGAGTACGCCTGGGAGTTCGTTACCGGAACCCTCAAGCTTCCGGAGGAAAAGCTCTACGTATCTGTTTACAGGGACGACGAGGAGGCTTACAGGATATGGAGTGAAAAGGTGGGCGTTCCTTCGGAGAGGATATGGAAGCTCGGCGATGAGGACAACTTCTGGCAGATGGGCGAGACGGGACCCTGCGGACCCTCCTCAGAGATATACGTGGACAGGGGTGAGGAGTACGAAGGTGACGAGAGATACCTTGAGATATGGAACCTCGTCTTCATGCAATACAACAGGGACGAGAAGGGTAACCTAACACCTCTTCCCAAACCTAACATAGACACTGGGATGGGACTTGAGAGGGTTGCGAGCGTCCTCCAGAACACGAAGACGAACTATGAAATAGATATAATCTACCCTCTGATAGAGTTCGGAGAGGGTGTTTCAGGGCACAGATACGGAGAGTCCCCCGATACGGACGTTGCCCTCAGAGTTATAGCGGATCACCTCAGGGCTCTCATCTTCGCCATATCTGACGGTGTGCTTCCCTCCAACGAGGGAAGGGGTTACGTGATAAGGAGGATACTGAGGAGAGCCCTCCGGTTCGGCTACAAGCTGGGTGTTGAGGAGCCTTTCCTTAACCGGGGTATAGACCTGGTAGTGGACATAATGAAGGATCCTTACCCAGAGCTTGATATGTCCAGGGAGTTCGTTAAGGGGGTGGTCAGGGGAGAGGAGGAGAGGTTCATAAGAACTCTTAAAGCCGGTATGCAGGCGGTTGAGGAACTCATAGAGAGAGCTAAGGAGGAGGGAAGAGACACCCTCAAAGGCGAGGAGGTCTTCAAGGCATACGACACCTACGGATTTCCCCTTGACCTGATAGACGAGATAGCCCGTGAGAGGGGGCTGAAGATAGACATCGCCGGATTTCAGGAGGAGATGGAGAAGCAGAGGGAGAGGGCAAGGAAGCACTTCAAGGTTGAGACTAAGAAGGTAAAGCCCGTTTACCAGCATCTGAAGGACATAGGGAAAACTTCCGAGTTCGTGGGCTATGAGCATTACGAGTACGAAACCGAGCTGATGGGCGTCGTGAAGGGAGAGGAGCTCGTGAGTGAGCTCTCTGAGGGTGAAGAGGCTGAGCTAATTCTCAGAGAAACTCCATTCTACCCCGAGAGAGGGGGACAGGTGGGAGACACGGGTGTGATAGAGAGTGACAGGGCTCTCTTCAAGGTTGAGGACACCCAGTCACCCGTTGATGGAGTTATAGTCCACAGGGGAAAACTCCTGAAAGGAACGCTTCGCGTTGGTGACAGGGTCGTTGCGAGGGTGGACAGGGAGAGGAGAGAGGACATAATGAGAAACCACACCGCCACCCACCTCCTTCACGCAGCCCTGAAAAACCTTCTTGGAGAGCATGTGCGTCAGGCTGGTTCTCTCGTTGCGGACAGGTATCTAAGGTTTGACTTCACCCACTTTGAAGCCCTGACGAGGGAGGAGCTCAAGAGTATAGAGGAGCTCGTCAACGAGAAGATAAGGGAAAACATGCCCGTTCAGGTTAACGAGATGGACTACCAGAGCGCCTTAAGAAGCGGAGCTGTCGCCATATTTGAGGAGAAGTACGGAGACACCGTCAGGGTTATATCTGCGGGAGAGTTCTCAAGGGAGTTATGTGGAGGGACTCACGTATCAAGGACGGGAGACATAGGCTACTTCAAGATACTCTCCGAGTCCTCCGTCGGAGCTGGTGTCAGGAGGCTAATAGCCCAGACGGGCAGGTGGGCTGTGGAGACCGCCTTCAGGGAACACACCCTCCTTGAGGATGTGGCTCAGTCACTAAACGCCAAGGAGGAGGAGGTGCTCTCCAGGCTTGAGTCTTTGAAGTCAGAGCTGAAGGAGAAGGAGAGGGAGATATCGCGCCTGAGGCAGGAACTTCTGAAGTTTCAGATAGAGACCTCTGTGAAGAGAGAAGAGGTGGGAGAGTTTACCCTCTTCTGGGGAAAATTCAAGGGCGTTGGGGCGGAAGAGCTCAGAAACCTCGCTGACATGCTCAGGCACAAGACAGGTAAGGACGTGGTGTTCCTCCTTTCCGAAAAGGACGGAAAGCTCTCCACCGTCGTGGCTGTGTCAAAGGAGACCACCGACAGGGTGAAGGCTAACCAGCTCATAAAGGAGCTCGGCAGGGCTCTCAAGGGTGGAGGAGGAGGAAGGGAAGACCTCGCTCAGGGCGGCGGCAGTAACCCGGGAGGCTTTGAAGAGGCTGTTAAAATATTAAGGAACAGGCTTAAGGATATTTCCTCAGGAGGTCAATAGATTGAAGGTGGGTGCGGTTTTAGTTGGAGCTATGATGGGAGCTATCCTCTTAGCGTGCGATAAGAAGGAGGAGAAAACCCAGGAGTCTCCTAAACCGGAGACCAAAGAGGAGATCAAGAGAGAGGAAAAAGAACCTGCGGTTGAGAAAACGGGGGCTTACGCCCTTGCGGACAAGAAGGGCTGTTTTGCCTGTCACGACGTTTACAGGAAGAAGGTGGGACCCTCCTATGCCGAGGTGGCTAAGCGCTACGCTGGTAAGGAGAAAGCCCTTGAAGAGCTCGTGGTGAGCATAACCAAGGGAAGCATGGGTAAGTGGGGCTCAATACCCATGACGCCTCAGCCCGTTACGAAGAAGGAGGCTGAAGAGTTAGCCAAGTGGATACTCTCAATCAAGTGACTTCTCTCTTAACCCTGCTGGATACGTTGCACATGAGCTCGTAGGGTATCGTTCCCGCCTCCCTTGCGAGCTCACCGAAGGTTCTCTCTTCGCTGACCACGGTTACCCAGTCTCCAACCCTGACGTTTGCTGTGCCAACGTCAACTATGGTCATGTCCATGGTTATGTTTCCGACTATGGGCAGCTTGTTTCCCTCGTAGAGCAGGTAGCCCCTGTTTGAAAGGCTCTTCATCAACCCATCTGCATACCCAAAGGCGATCACCCCTATCCTCATCTCTCTCTCGGTGACGAAAGTTCTGCCGTAGGAGATAGGGTGTCCTGCGGGGAGCGTTTTAAGGGACAGCACCCTTGCCCTTATGCTTACCGCCGGTCTCAGCCTCAGGGGGTACTCCTTAAGAGGCTTTTCCCCGTAGATGGCAAGCCCCACCCTTATGTGTGTCGTGTAAGGCACCCTGTATATAACTCCGGCGGAGCTTTCCAGATGAACCTTTATTTTCCTGCTGTACCTTCTCACTATGGCTTCAAACCTCTCTATCTGTTTTCTGGAGAACTCTTCGTCCGCGGGAGTGGAGAGGTGGCTCATTATACCCACTACCCGTGGGTCGTCCACGAACTCATCAACGAAGCCGAGACGCCCCATGCCTGTGTCGTACTTCACGTGAAACTTTATGTCCTCGTTCCCTATTATCTTCAGGTGTTCAATGTCTGAAACCACGGGCGTAAGCCCGTACTCTTTAACCGCCTCAAGCTCCTCGGGCAGGATCCCCCCGAGTATCAACACCTCCCTCTTTATGCCCATCTCCCTGAGGAGGACACCCTCTTCCACGCAGGCAACGGCGAAGGATTCCACCTCCGGGAGCTCTCTGAGTATGGGGGCTACGTATTTTACCCCTATCCCGTATGCGTCTGACTTTATCACCGCTATCAGCTTCTTTCCGCCGAACCTGAAGAGCTCCCTTACGTTTTCCTCTACGGCTGAGCGCTTTATTCTGAGAACAGACCTGCAACCAAGCAGAGCCCCGCAGTATCCTTCAACCACATCTAAAATTTTATAGGAGTTTAGAATCTAATTATGAGCGTGAGGGAGATAGGGATAATCGGTCTCGGCAGGATGGGTCTCGGTATAGGAAAACGGCTCGTGGGAAAGGGCTGGAGGGTCTTCGGCTACGACCCATCTGAGGAGGCGAGGGAAAGGGCAGAGGAGGGGGGTATAGAATCCTTTGAGGAGCTCAGCTTCCTCTGCGGTGAGTTCACGGATAGAAAGCTCCTCTGGATAATGGTTCCCCACACAGCGGTGGACGGGGTCATATCCTCCCTCAGGGAAGAGCTCGTTGAGGGCGATGTGGTTATAGACGGGGGGAACTCCTTCTATAAGGACTCCGTCCGCAGATTCAACGACCTGTCCCGTATGGGAGTTCATTTCCTTGACGTGGGGGTAAGCGGTGGTGTGTGGGGAGAAGAGCAGGGCTTCTGTCTCATGGTGGGTGGTGAGGAGAAGGTCTTCCGGGAGCTTGAAGAGCTGTTTATAGACCTCTCCTACGGAGGGGACGGATACGCTTACATGGGCAGGGCTGGAAGCGGACACTTCGTAAAGATGGTGCACAACGGGATAGAGTACGGGATGATGCAGGCTATAGCTGAGGGCTTTGAGCTCATGAAGGAAAGTGACTATGACCTTGACCTTGAAGAGGTGGCGAGGGTGTATACAAGGGGTAGCGTGATTAGGTCGTGGCTCATGGAGCTCACCCACAAGTCCTTAAGGGACTTTGGAGACCTTAAGGGTATAGAGCCTTACGTTCAGGACTCGGGAGAGGGGAGGTGGACTGTCCAGACAGCGGTGGAGCTCGGAGTTCCCGTATGGGTTATATCCGATGCCCTCTTCAACAGGTTCAGGTCAAGACAGAACGACTCCTTCAGGGATAAACTCCTCGCCGCTCTCAGATACGAGTTCGGAAGGCACGAGGTAAAGAAGAAGGATGAATAGGGAGCTCGTATTCTTCATATTCGGGGGGACAGGAGACCTCGCGAGGAGGAAGCTCTATCCCGTTTTGCAGAATCTCTACCGGAAAGGTAAGCTCAGGGGGTTGAGGGCTGTCTACGCCCTCGGCAGGAATGTGGACAGGATAGAGGAGTACGTGAGATCCCTTGAGGGGGACTTCGCAAAACTTATCCGTCCCTTTGAGTTTGACGTCTCCAGAAGGGAGTCCTACGATAGGCTGGGAGCTGAAATATCCGGTATGGGGGGTGCGGAGCTAATACTATACTTAGCCCTTCCGCCCCAGCTCTTTGAGACAACCATACTCCACCTGGGTTCGCTCATGAGGAAGTTCTCCAACCCACGCAAGATCGTTGTGGAGAAGCCCTTCGGCTTTGACCTATCCTCCGCAAGGAGGTTGAACTTCCAGCTCAAGCGCTACTTCACCGAGAGGGAGATATACAGGATAGACCACTTCCTCGGGAAGGTTCCCATACAGAACATCCTGTCCGTGCGCTTTTCAAACTACGTGTTTGAAGGTATATGGAACAAAAACTTCATAGACAACATACAGATATCGGCTCTGGAAGACATAGGGCTTGAGGGGAGAGCGAGCTACTACGACAGGGTGGGCGCCCTCAGGGATATGGTTCAGAACCACCTCCTCCAGATACTCTCTTTCCTCGCGATGGAACCCCCTGCAGTTATGGAGGCTGAGCGTGTTCGTGACGAGAAGGTGAAAGTCCTCTCTTCCATAAGGCATCTCTCTGAGTCCGATATAGACCGCTACGCGGTGAGGGGTAGGTATAGAGGATATCTTGAGGAGCTCGGCAGGGAGTCTAACACCGAGACCTATGCAGCGGTCAAGCTGTTCATAGACAACTTTCGCTGGGAGGGAGTACCCTTCTACTTGAGAACGGGCAAGAGGCTTAAGAGGAAAGTGACCCAGGCTGTGGTCGTCTTCAAGGAGGTTCCGGGGAACTTCGGCAGGCTTCTTGGATGCGTCCCTGAGCAGAACAAGCTCGTATTTGAGATAGCACCCTCCAACAGGGTGATGTTCTTCTTTGAGATGGCGCCCCCGGAGGGCTTCCTGTCCTGTCCCGTGGAGAGGGAGATGGAGCTTGAGCTTGCGCCGGAGGGTCTGCCGGAGGCTTACGAGACCCTCCTGGAGGATATAGCGGAGGGAAACCAGACCCTCTTCATAAGGGAGGACGAGGCCGAGCTCGCCTGGGAGGTAGTCCAGCCGATAATAGACCGCTGGAGTCAGGAAGGGGATATCCCCGAGTACGAACCGGGCAGCTGGGGACCTAAAGAGGCTGAGGAACTTATAGGTAGAGACGGGAGGAGCTGGATAGTTGTATAGGATCTTTCACTACGACACTCCGGAGGAGGTCAGCAGAGAGCTCGCCCGCTTTATGGAGGAGTTCCTGACCACGGTGATAACCGAGAAGGGCGTAGCAAAGCTTGGGCTTGCAGGGGGAAACTCCCCGAGGGAAACCTATGCTCTCATGAGGGACTCCTTCCACCTCTGGGAGAGGGTCTTGATATTCCCGACGGACGAGAGATTCGTTCCCTCCGAATACCCTGAGAGCAACTACCGGATGCTGAGGGAGTACCTCGGTGACAGGGCGAAGGTATACAGAGTTAAGACGGAACTCCCACTGAGGGAAGCCTGCGAAGACTTTGACAGGGCTCTCTCCAAAGCCGGGGGGCTTGACCTCGTACTCCTCGGTATCGGCAGGGACGGACACACAGCCTCTATATTCCCGGGGGTTCCTTGTGAGTCCTGCGGTGAGAACGCCTGCACCTCAAGGTCTCCAGATGGGCTTGACAGGATAAGCATGAGCCTGAGCTATATAAACCGTTCCCATCAGGTAGCTTTTCTCGTCCTCGGAGAGGAGAAGAGAGATGCCCTTGAGAGATTACTTGAGGGTGATGATATACCCGCTTCGCGGGTGAGTAATGGAAAGGGGATATACCTGTTCACTGACCTTCTTCCAGCATCTCGTTCTCAACTTCAAAGTAAACGTAGTAAGCGTTGACAGGGTTTACGTCAAAGAACACAGGAACCTGAGCGTAGGAGGGGTCTATCTCAAGGAGAGCGTCGTTTATGTGTTCCCTTACGTAGTCTATGTCCTGACCCTCCTCTATCATCTTCCTTATCGTTCTCCTGAGGTCGTCTATGTACCTGTACGTCCAGTTCACCCTGTCCCTTATCCTCTCCCTGGTGAGCATGGGCTTTCCGTGTCCCGGGAGGAGGACGTCGGGGTCAAGCTCAAGGATCTTCTTCAGGCACTTCAACCAGTCCCTTGAGTTCCCGGAGCCGAGAAAGGGGAGGCGTCCGTCAAAGACTATGTCTCCACTGAACAGAACCTTCTTATCAGGTATCCAGGCTACTATGTCACCGGGGGTGTGGGCTTTACAGAAGTGCCTCACCTCTATGGTGATCTCACCCATGTGTATATCTATATCCCGCGTCAGGGTTATGTCGGGTGCTACCATGTCCGTGCCTTCCATGTGTTCCCTCAGGAGTTTTTTGCGAGCCTCGTAGAAGTTCCAGCTTGAGGGTCTTGATACGTACTCGTAAGCCCACTCGTGAGCTATCACGTCCGCCCCAGCTTCCTTCAGTGCCCCCGCCCCGTAGAAGTGGTCTGTGTGATAGTGGGAGACCACCGCGAACCTTATGGGTTTTCTGGAAACGTTCCTTATGGTCTCTACGAGCTCCTTCCCGAGCTTATATGTCGTCAGGGTATCAAATACGAATACACCCTCGTCGGTTACCACAAAGTAAGCGTTGGATATAAAGCCTCTGTTTTCGTAATTCACCTGCTCGTAAACCCCGAAGACCCCATAGACTCCCTCCTTGACTTTCTTCAGGGTTTCTCTGACGTGCTTTGGGTGATCTCCCCCTAAGGATGCCCCAACCCACAGGAGCAGGACTAAGAGGAATGACCTTTTCATAGCTCCCCCTTAACTTCTTTTATGGCACCCTTAACGTCCTCGTCAGCCTTGATGAAGAGTTTCTTCGCCTCTTCCGAGAGCTCTTCGTCAAAGACCCTCAGCAGGGTCTTAACGTTTATGAAACCAACAGCCACGGAGCCGTCCTTTCTCTCGTAGAGGTATATCCTGCAGGGAGCCATAACACCGAGCTGGGGGAACTCCCTGAATATCTTTTCCGCGTAGGAGAGGTTGCACACGAGCATGTAAGAGAATCTCGGCTTGTCGGTAGCCACGTCTATAACACCGAGAACATTCATGTTCCTTCCGTCAAGGGCTGTCTTGAGGAGGAGCTTAACGTCTTCAAAGTCCATGCCCTCTATGACCTCTTCGTACTGGAGGGGGTGCTTACCCTTATCCTGGGCGAAGGAGAGGGTTATCAAGAAGGTAAGGATTATGAGGGCGAACCTCCTCAATTCAACTCCTCCTCGGCAACCTCTGCCACAGCTATGCGTAGTTTTTGGTAAACGTCGGCTATGAGCTGGACGTACTTATCTCCGAGTTCTTTAGAGTAGTCCTTTATAAAGAGTATCTCCTTAGGAGCCGTTATGGTGGTCTTTCCGTTCTTCTCATAGACGGCTATGCTGCAGGGTATAAGGACACTCATGAAAGGGACCTTCCTGAGGAGTTCCTTCTTCTCAGGTATGTCGCACGCGAGCACCGTGGTGTAGTTGGGAAAGTCCTTCATGCCCCTCTCATGGATGACCTTAGACATGGGAAGGGTTCTTATGACCTTCAGTCCCTTCTGGTTGAGCTTCTCAACGAGCTCCTTTACGACTTCGTCGTGCTTCTTTTTGCCTTGGACTTCAAGGGTGAAGAAGAACATCTTCTCTGGAGTTATGAGGTTCGTCCTCACGTAGAACATAAAGGCAAGGACGGCGAGAAGGCCGCCCAGAAGGAAGAGAATTGCCCTCATGTTCCGAAGCACTCCTCGTAGGTCTTGTAGGGAGCATCAAGGACCTTTACGTTGGGCTTCGTTCTTACCTTTATGCTTCCCTTCTTCTTTATGTAGTTTATGAGTATGTCGTAAACGGGAACGGGCTTGTAGTCCGGGTGTACGGCGTCCGGGGGCGGTGGTGGTCCTCCGTAAACCGCCATCAGGTACTCCTTGTTCTCCTTGAGAGGCTTTCCACCTATCCACGCCCTCTTTATCCTCTTGTACTGGGGTCCGTATACTTCTATCTCGTACTCAACGTTCCAGAGCCTTGACATATCTCCACCCTGCTGGTAGAAGGGGTCTGGGTTGAAGACGTTGTCCGCCACGTCCTCCCATATCGTCAGAAGGTCTTTTCCGGTTCTCTTCAGGACGTAAACGTTGGGGTAGGTTATGGCTGTATAGTCGTAAACGTGATCCCTCGTTATCTTCTGTCCCGGCAGGACGACCGTTCCCCACCTGTATCCGGGAGAGGTTACCACGTCAAGGTCTCCGCCGTAGTAATCGTTTATAGCCTCTCCGACGAGCCAGTCCCAGGTTGAGAAGAAGGTGTCCCTCTTGTAGAGCATGACCTCGGCCGTTCCTATCTCCTCGTCAAGCCTGTGGGTCTTGGTAACCTCAGCCTTCCACTTGTTAACTATCTTCTGAGCTCCCTTGTCCGCAGGTATCAGGTTCGTTGCAACGGGGTAGAGCTTGAAGTTAAAGTCCCTGATCCTGCCGTTTCTTACGTCAAGGTCAAGCCTTCCAACGAACTTACCGTGGGAGCCTGCTATGAGCACGAGGGTCTTTCCTACCTTTACCGCCCTTGGAGTTACGTCGTGAGTGTGCCCAGAGATTATGACGTCTATTCCCTCAACCACCTGGGCTATCTTCTGGTCAAGGGGGAACCCGTTGTGGGTGAGGAATATTACCGCATCAACCTTGTGCTGCTCCCTGAGCTCGTTTACGAACTGTTGTAGCTGATCTTCCCTTATTCCGAAGCTCCAGCCCTCAACGAACTGCCTGGGGTTTGCGAGAGGAGTGAAGGGGAAGGAGCTTCCTATTATTCCAAGTTTGACTCCTCCTACTTCTTTTATGGTGTAGGGTTTGAAGACGAGCTCTCCCCACATTTCATCAACGACGTTGTGGGTTATGAACTCGCATCCTCCCTTCTTCAGGTCGTCTATTCTCTTGAGGAAGGTCTCCTTACCGAAGGTGAAGTCCCAGTGAGCGACGAAAAGGTCGTAACCCGTGTAGTTCATCCAGTCAACCACAGACTTACCTTCGGTGAAGGTTCCTATCGCGGTGGTCGTCCAAGTGTCTCCGCCGTCCATGACGAGGACTTTGTCTTTTCCTCTCTCGGCTATGACGTGTTTAATGATCGTGGTTATGTGGGCTGCTCCACCCATCTTGCCGAACTTCTGGGCGAGCTTGGGAAAGTCCACACAGCTGGTAAAGTAAGCCTCAAGGCTTGAGGGGGCTATCTTGTAGTACCTGAGGAACTCCCAGCCCGTTATATATCCGGGAGTGCCCACGAGCTTTTTGGGAGCCACAAGGTTCATAGGCTCCGCAAAGTAGAGAGGTTCAAGGTGAGCGTGCATGTCGGTGGTGAACAGCAAGGTCACGTTCCCGACAGGCTTGAACCTCATTATGTCGTCGTAATTCATCTTTGCCAGAGCCGCCACAGGGTTGGCGCTCATGAAAGCACCCGTAACTATAGCCAGCTCTAAGAAATCTCTACGCGTCAGATGCATCTGCCGTCACCTCCTCTTAACATAAAAAAAAGAAATAACACATTTTGGGTATCTATGTTGAAAATCAGGGGGACCTGAGGTCCCCCTACGGAACGTTACTTGTTGAGTGGAGAGTTGGGGTCATGCATATAGGCAACTATGTCGGCTATCTCTTCGGGCTTCAGGACTCCGTGGTATCCAAGTCTGGGCATTACGGAACAGGGGTTTACAGCCCATGCGTTGTATATCCTTATGTAGGTATCCTTGGGGTCTATGCCCCTCTTGGCGTAACCCCTGAGAGAAGGACCTATGTTTCCACAGGCGAGTATCTTGGGGTCTCCGCAGTGGCAGGCGTAGCAGTTACCCCTTCTGCTCTTTCCGCCCTTCTTGGGGTCTCCGAACAGCTTCTCACCCCTGGCTATGTTCTTTCCTACGACGCCGCCCTCGGGAAACTTAACGGTAGCGAGCATGTCCTTCTTGAAGGTCTCTATGTCTATACCCTCGGGAACGAGCTGAACGGGGTTGGAACATGCCTTCTGGTACTTGTCCTGATTGGACAGAGCTATCTTAAACTTCTCAGCCTTGCTGAGCTTTTTCTTCTCAGCCTTGGGTGCCTCAGCCTGCTGAGCCGCCGGCTGACAGGCTACCAGTAGACCAAGTCCTGCAACAGCACCAGCTAAAAATATCTTCTTCATCTTTCGCCCCTCCTTTTACCTTAAGAGTCCAGGAACCTCAACCGTAGCTCCGTTGGCTGCCTTCTTCATGTACAGCTCAAGGGCTATCACCCACTTGGAGAAGGGTGGCGGCTTCTTCACCCAGTCCTTCTTCTGGTTCCACTGCTTCACGTACAGGAAGTAAGCCTTGTAACAGCTTCTCGTCCTGTCTTCCATGGTCCACATCCTGTCAGAGCCGAACCTGTATGCGGGCCAGTGGGCGTAGACCTTCTGTTTGACCGGGTCTGGTAGTCCCTGAAGCCTTATTCTCTTTCCGGCGAGGACTGTGTGGCATATTCCGCAGGAGAAGTCCCTTGCTCCTACCCTCTGGAACCAGAGCTTCTCCCCGAGTTTGTACATCTCCTTCTCTTGGGGATCATCAAGCTGGACGTTTATCTCCATGCCGTTGCTCAGAGAAGCCACGAATGAGGCGAGAGGCACCCTGTAAGGACCGCTCCACTTCTTGAACTTCTTCATGAACTTCTTGTCCTTCTTGTCGTAACCCATGTACTTGGTCATACAGGCGAGTATTCTCAGGTCAACGTCAGCAACCTTGCCTATGTCCTTGTAGTATCTGGGCATCTTTGTGTACGCACCCTCAAGCTTTACCCCATCCTGTCCGTGGCAGGTTGCGCAGGACTTTCCGTTGGGTCCGGGCTTATGGAACATCTCCCTTCCTTCGTCAACGTAGGCATCTCCGGGGTGCATACCGAGCTCTTTCAGCTCCTTCAGGTGTGTGGGGAGTTGCTCCTGAGCTACCGCCGCAGTTCCCAGAACTGCCCCTCCAGCCAGCACGGCTGAAATAAAAAGTGCCTTTTTCTTCATACCAACCCCTCCTTGTTAGGCAACGTTAATTTTGACGGTCTTTTCCCACTTGCCTCCTTTGTTGTCTTCGTACTTTATGGCAAGCGTGCCGGACTCGGTCGCCTTCATCTTTATAGCGAAGTAAGGGTTTTTACTTACACCGGGTCCCGTGTTCAGGGTGGTTACCTTCTTTCCGTTGAAGGAGAACTCAACCTTGGTTATGTAGTGGGCGGGTATAATCTTCCCGGTCTTCTTGTCCTTCCTGAGACCGGTCTCCATAGGGTGTGTTATGACCATCTGAACCTTAAAAACCTGACCCTTGCTTATCTTCCTGGGTACTCTTACTATAGCTCTTCCTAATCTTGCCATCTTCTACCTCCCTTAAAGTTTTCTGGATTTATTAACCGCAACCACCGACGGTGACCTTAACTTCCTTAGCAGCAGCCAGGAGACTGCCATCCTTCATCTTAATAACAGCCCTTACGGGGGAAGTCTTTGCGAGCTTTATCCTGGTGGCGAAGAACACCTCGCCGTTCATAGGCGTGAGCTCCACCGTTGCCACCCACGGATTGAAGTTGGCGTCCGCAAATATGTAGAGAGCTTCAACCTGGTCAATAGGTATGTTGGCTGAAACCTGAACGGGAACGTTAGCCCCGGACTCAGCTATGGTGGGCGCCTTGATGTTGATGAGGTTGCTCTCCTTGAGACCGGAGAGTCCCGTGCCCAAGTGCTCCTTCAGGGAATCGTCAATGGAGATCTTCTTCGGCTTAGCCCCGAAGGACTCCCTGACCATGCCGGGAGCTGCAACTACTGCCACCGCTCCCACTCCTGCGACCTTGAACAGGTCCCTTCTTGTAATCATTTCTAACACCTCCTTAGGTTGGTTTTCTTACAAGCTTTGATTAGCAAGTTCAGGAAATCTTCCCTCTCCCTACTTCCGAATATTCTGAGGACTATTCTATCACTCCTCGGGTCGTAAACCACGAAGTAGGGAGTTCCAAAGACGTTGAACTTTCTATCAAGCTCAACGGAGTCCTCTATGTTCAGACTCACAACCACGAAACGCTCCTTTATGTAGCTGTCAACCTCGGGGTCTCCGAGGACGAACTCTTCCATGTGAAGACAGTAAGGGCAGTGGTCTCCGTAGAAGTACAGGAGCACCTCCTTGCCCTGGGATTTAGCAAGTCTAACTCCCTCAGCGAAGTCAGTGACCCAGCCTGAAACCTGAGAATAAGAAAATGCAGATATTCCAATAATCACAAGTATTAGACGCCTGAGCATGGCAGTAAATAATTTAGAGGAAAGGAGTTCGTAAAATTATTAATTGTTACTTATGAATAGATAACCACATCTAATTTAAAATAATTCGCATATAAAAAATATCTTATGGAAAGAGGGGCGCTACCGGGATAGAGAGGTCCTCATCCCAACCCAGCATAAGGTTCATGTTCTGGACAGCCTGGAGGGAAGCACCCTTCCCGAGGTTATCTATGGCGGATATAACAATCGCCGTGGACGTTCTCTCATCGTAGTGGGTGTATAGTAGGCAGTTGTTCGTTCCGAGAACCCACTTGGTCATCGGCGGAGTATCCAGCAGGGTGACGAACCTTTCTCCGTAATATGTGTCCTCAAATAGAGCCTTTACATCCCTGAACTCTGTTTTTATATACAGGGTTGACAGCATACCCCGTGAAGCTGGAACTACCGTTGGTGTGAACCTGATTTTTATAGACCTGCCGCAGAGTCTCTCAATAGCGTCTTCCATCTCCGGAGTGTGCCTGTGTTTTGTGACCGAGTAGGCGAAGAAGTTCTCCTCCATCTCAGGGTAGTGAAAGTGCTGTCTCACCTTCCTACCGGCACCCGACACACCCGATAGAGAGTGGACGACCAAGTCCGAGACCTCTACGCCCTCTTTCAGGAAGGGATACAGGGCGAGTAGGACGGAGGTTGGGTAGCATCCAGGGTTTGCTACGAGTTCACTCTCTCTTATGCTGTCCCTGAAGAGCTCCGGAAGCCCGTAAGCGGACTTCTTCAAAAGCTCTGCGTGGTCGTGCTCAAAGCCGTAGAACTCAACGTAAGCTTCTTTATTCCTTATCCTGTAAGCTCCGGACAGGTCTATGACCTTTTTGCCGGCGTCTATTAACCGGGGAACGAGCTCCATAGAAGCTTCGTGGGGGAGGCACAGAAAGGCGAGATCAAAGTCTTCGTAGGGTTCTTTTGAGAGGGCTATATCACCCATAAGGGGACTAAGGTGGGGTAGAACCTCAGATACTTTCTTCCCGGCGGTTGAGTGGGATACGAGGTCTGTTATGCGGACGTGGGGGTGTTTAGAGAGAACCCTTACGAGTTCAGAGGCTGTATAACCCGTAGCTCCGTATATACAGACCCTTAACGTTTGCTCCACCTGTACTTAGCCCTTGCACCCATCTGTGCGTACTTCTTCCTTTCCTTCTCCCTGGCGTCTCTTGTAAGGAGCTTGGCTTTCTTGAGGGAATTTCTCAGGTCTGGATTGTGGGCAAGAAGAGCTTTGGCTACGCCGTACATTATGGCTTCCGCCTGTCCTGATATGCCCCCGCCTTTAACGGTGGCGTATATTCCGAACTTACCTTCGGTTCCTGTAACCTTGAAGGGGAATATGACCTTCTGGAAGAGGGTCTCCCTCTGAACGTAATCCTTGAGGTCGTATTCCTTGCCGGTCTCATCAACCCTGACCACGAGTCTATCTGGCTGGTCTTTAAGTATCCACACCCTCGCTATTGACTCCTTCCTTCTGCCTGTCCCGTAGTGAGAGTTCTCAGGAGTTATCTTGAAGTCCTTAAGCTTACTCATCCTTTAACCTCCAGTGGTTCGGGTTTCTGGGATATGTGCGGATGTTCTGGACCTCTGTAAACCTTCAGCTTCTTCAGCATCCTGTGCCCAAGCCTGTTCTTGGGTAGCATCCTCTTGACCGCAAGGGTTATGACCTCTTCGGGCTTGTTTGCGAGCATCCACCCGAGGGTTCTTTCCTTTAGACCTCCCGGATAGTTGGAGTGTCTGTAGTATTTCTTTTGGCTCAGCTTGTTTCCTGTAACCCTTACCTTTTCGGCGTTCACGACTATCACGAAGTCTCCGCAGTCAACGTCCGGCTGGTAGTAGGGTTTGTGCTTTCCCCTGAGTACCTTGGCTATCTCTGTGGCGAGCCTGCCGAGAACCTTCCCCTCGGCGTCTATCACGTACCACTTCTTCTCTACCTCGTTGGGCTTAACTCTGTATGTCCTCATCTCTCTCTCCTTTCAGGAAACCACTATTTTATTACTTTTTACCTATATATTCAAGTGGGTTTAGGACGGAGCCGTCCTTTGACCTTATCTCAAAGTGGAGCGCACACTTACCGGAGCCCGGCTTGAGACCGACCTTTCCTATAACCTCTCCCCTGCTTACCTTGTCACCTCTGTCAACGAGGTTCTGCATGTTGTAGGCGTATATAGATAGGTATCCTGGGTGTTCCACTATAACCATGTTTCCGTAAGTTGTGAGGTCGTCCCCGCTGTAGATCACTCTGCCGGTGTCCACAGCCCTGACCTTATCCCCGCAGGAGGCGTATATGTCCACACCACGGGAGCCCTTCTCAACCTTCCCATCAACCGGCAGGAAGGCGAGGTTTATCTTTGGCTTATCCACGTATCTCCTCTCAAAGGCTCTCTTCGGCACGGGCACCTTTATAAGCTGACCTACACGGATGATGTCGCTTCTCATGCGGTTGGCTCTCTTTATATCTTTCCAGCTCACGCCGAACTTCTTTGCGATCTTCTGGAGGCTGTCTCCTCTCCTAACCCTGTACTTTATATAGACCACCTCGCCTCTTCTGTAAGTTCTCCTGACCCTCTTCCTGGCTACACCCTTCTTGGGAATCTTTAGCTTCTGCCCCACCACTATTACATTACTTCTGAGCCTGTTGAACCTCTTTATCTCCCTCCAGCTCACGCCGAACCTCTTTGCTATCTTCTGGAGGCTGTCTCCCGGTCTAACTCTGTAAACTACATAACTCTTCTTGACGCTCTTCTTTCTCTTCACAACCCTCTTCTTATAGGGTATGCATATCCTCTGCCCGACCCTGAGATACTTCTTCTTCCTAAGCTTTGGGTTTGCCCTGAGTATGTCCTTTATATAGAGGTTGTACCGGTCTGCCACCTTCCACAGACTGTCTCCGGGTCTGACCTTATGGTATAGTCTGCACTTGGCTGCGTTGGCTTCCCCAACGGCAAGGCTAATAGCGAACACTAAAACCAAGAAGAGGCTCATCAGGTTCCTCCTTAATTATCTCCAGCTTATCAACCCGCGACAGCCTTGGACCCCTCCACACATCTTTAACGAAGCTACATAAAACTTCTTCGTCCCCTTCAACGAGGATTTCAACCCTTCCATCGGGAAGGTTCCTAACCCAGCCTGATAGTCCGTAACTCTCCGCAACCCTCTGGGTATAGGCTCTAAAACCAACACCCTGAACGAGACCCGACACAAAAATGCGAAAACGCATGTCCCTTATAATATTACCAAAGGGAGGTTTATGCTAATGGAGAACACCGTTACCTTTCTCCTGAATCCGCTAAAGGGAAACAAGGTATGGGCTGTGATGACCTACGATGGTGAGCTCATGTACGACGTAATGTCCGTTAAGAGGGCTGAGTTCTGTATGGCTGAGGGGGAACAGTTCTGGATGAACCCCTTCGGTGGAACTTTCCAGTGGGACACGAAGGTATCCCAGCCCTATGAGGCTGAGTTCGTCCTATTCAAGAGGGAGGCTCAGCAATACATGTGCGTCTTTGACCTTGAGATAGCAGACCTCCAGTACATAGACTACGCCCCCACCACCGGGGAGCTGGTTTTTGACGAGGCTGAGCTCTCAAGAAAGCTCGGCGGCAAGGAGCTCGGGGAGTTCAAGAGGTTTATGGGAGAATTGTGGGACTATATAAAGGAGATATCCTGATGTTAGACAGGAAATTGCTTGAGATCCTCGCCTGTCCTGTGTGCAAAGGTGATCTCCTTTACGAGGAGGAGAAGGACATACTCGTATGTGAGAGGTGCGGTGTTTACTACGAGGTCAAGGAAGGGATACCCGTTCTCCTTCCCGATTCAGGGAAGCCTCTTGTAAAAGAAAGTCCCTGAGCTCCTCCTCGCTGTCCGTTGAGAAGTCCGCGGGTATATCCATCTCGGTAACCTTCTTAAAGTGGGCGAACTTCATGGGGTTTCCGTACATCTTTCTGTAAAAGTGAACCATCTCCATGTCCGCTCTGTTGTCTCCAATGTAAACGCCCTCGTTGGCTCCGAGCATCTCCATACACAGGTGAAGGGGGAAAGGGTGGGGCTTCCTGAGGTTCTTATCCAGAACGTCGTCCTCGTCTACGGTGACCTCAAAGATATCCTTGAGGTTGAACCTCTCAAGCACGAACTCAAGGTCTCCCTTTGGTCTACCCGTAACTATGCCTAAGGGAACCCCGCTCTCCTTCACGCTCTCAAAGAATTCCCTTGATAGGAGCTGTTTCTCCTTGTGCTTGAGCCTCTCGTATATCTCGGTGAACTTCTCAACGAGAACTTCGTAATCTGCAGAGCCTCCGAACTCCTTTATAACCTCGTATGTAGCGTCCCAGTCGTTGTTTATAGCCTTTGAGAACTTTATCTCCTTGACAGCCGAGAGCGATACCTCCATGCCGAGGAAGTACTCTGCTGTTTCTTTTATGGCGTAGTGGTAACTCTCCCTTACGTCCACTATGACGCCGTCAACATCAAATACGAAGGCTTTCATCCTTAAACACGCTCCGGGACGCTCTCCTGGGTTTTGGAGAGGATGAACTTGACGAAGTTGCTCGCGAGGAAGGTAACGTTGGAGGTCTTGGGATATATTATGTTGAATCGCCTCTTTACCCTGAAACCCTTTATCTTGACGGGGACTATAGCGCCCCTCTCTATCTCCCTTATTATGAGACCCTTTGAGAGGAAAGAGGAGCCGTAGCCGCTCTTGACGATGTGCATTATCGTCCTGCTGTTGTTAGCCTCTATCTTTATGTTCAGCCTCTCAAAGACGATGCCGAGCTTTTCAAGGGTCTCCCTTACTATCTTACGGGTTCCGGAGTTCATCTCCCTCATCACGAGGTCAACGTGGTAGAGCTCCTCCGGCTCTATCTCGCCTGCGTCCGCTATAGGGTTCTCCGGGTAGGTGAAGAAAACTATCTCGTCCTCAAGCCACGGAACGCTGACGAACTTGTTTGAAGGCTCGCGTTCAATTATACCGAGGTTCAGAACGCCCGAGAGTAACCCCTCCTCAACGTCGTGGGAGTTCCCCGTGAACACCTTTACCGTAGCGCTGGGAAATTCCCTGTGGAAGTCCGCTATGAGCGACGGGATTATGAACTCGCTCAGGGTCGCGCTCACACCAAGGAATAGGCTGTCCTTGAGGTCTTTCTTTATTTTTGCTATCTCTTCCATGAGACCTTCGTAGCTTCCTAAGAGTATCTTTGCTATCTCGTATATCCGTTTTCCCTCTTCGGTGAGGCACATCTTCCCTCCCTGACGCTGGAAGAGCTTCGCCCCTATGGTCTTCTCAAGGGCTTTTATCTGCTGGGTCACCGCCGGCTGGGTTATGTATAGGATTTCGGAAGCCTTGGAGAAACTCCCGAGGTCTGCTACTGTGACAAAGGTTTTAAGCTTAGATATATCAATCATATCAAACTTTAATTATAGTATAAGAGCCTCTTATTGCAAGTATAAAGACCGTAAATACTTGTGCTTACAGAAACCCTTCCGGGAGAATTCATGGTAATCCGAGAAGCTTGTGAACCTGAGGTATTACGCGGACTTTGAACCCCTTTAGGGATAGCTCTCTCTGGATATCCAGGGCTTTTCTCAGGAAGGATACCTTGTTGCCCTCGGGCTGTAAAACGACCTTCTCCGCGAGTAAGAGCCCTCTGAACTCTTCTCTAAGGACAACATCACTTGAGAACTCCTCGTCTACCACGAACTTCAGTTCGTTCGTATGCTTGATAACCCTCGGGTTTACGAAGAAGTTGGCTGCCGCCTTGGGAGAGCAAGTTATGTGAACCTGTTCAGCCATGCTGTCAAGCCCTTCATTCCATAAAGTTCCATTCGTCTCTATCTGAAGAGAGAAGCCCTCCTCTATGAGCGCACGTACGAGCACGTGAAGGTTCTGGTGGGCAAAGGGTTCACCCCCGGTTATTACCACGTGTCTCGCCGGGAACTCCTGAACCTTCTGGAGTATTCCCTCCACGGGAATGGTAGTGTTAGAGAAGCTCAGGGCTTCTGGCTGGTCGCACCAGGGGCATCTGAGGTTGCAGCCCTGCAGGCGGATGAATATGGAGGGAGTCCCCACGAGGAGACCCTCTCCCTGTATGCTCTCGTATATTTCATTAACGCTTAAAGCGTTGGCTGTTCTAACTTTATCTCGTAGCATTCTATTACGTCTCCGACCTTGACGTCGTTGAAGTCTTTGAGCTTTATTCCGCACTCGTACCCGCGGGCTACCTCCTGGACGTCCTCTTTGAACCTCTTCAGGTTCTCTATCTGTCCGTCGTAAACGACAACGCCCTGCCTTACGAGCCTTGCCTTTGCACCTCTAACTATCTTGCCCTCAAGCACGTAACATCCGGCAACGGTTCCCACCTTCTTAACCTTGAAGGTAGCTCTGACCTCAGCTGAACCGAGAACTTCCTCCCTCTCTATCGGTGTGAGCATACCCTGGAGGGCTTTCTTCACGTCGTCTATGACCTGGTAAATTATTCCGTACATCCTGGCATCAACCTTCTCCTTCTCTATGAGTTCCCTCGCCTTGGGGTCGGGTCTCGTGTTAAAGCCTATGATTATTGCGCCGGAAGCCTTGGCGAGCATAACGTCGTTCTCCGTTATTCCCCCCACCGCCCCGTGGATTATCCTCACGGATACCTCTTCGGTGGAGAGCTCTTCAAGGGATTTCTTCAATGCCTCAAGGGAGCCCATCGTGTCCGCCTTGATTATGACCCTGAGCTCCTTTATCTCGCCCGCCTCTATCTTTTTGTATATCTCTTCAAGCTTGACGCCCTGAGCGAGCTTTTCCTCTTTCTCCCTCTTCTCCCTGAACTTCTCGGCAATGTCCCTCGCCTTCTTCTCGCTCTCCACAACCACGAGAGTGTCACCGGCTTCGGGAAGGTCTTCAAATCCGAGAACTTCAACGGGTGTAGAGGGTGGAGCCTCCTTAACCTGTCTTCCCTTGTCATCAAACATAGCCCTGACCCTTCCGTGGGTTATGCCCGCGACGAATATGTCTCCAACGCGAAGCGTTCCTTCCTGAACTATCACCGTGGCTGTGGGTCCCTTCTTCCTGTCCAGCTTGGTCTCTATGATCACTCCCTTAGCTCTCTTGTTGGGGTTTGCCTTGAGCTCAAGTATGTCCGCTACAAGACCTATCATCTCAAGGAGCTGATCAACGTTCTGTCCCGTCTTTGCGGACACGTCCACGAAGACCGTATCGCCTCCCCAGTCCTCGGGTATGAGCCCGTGTTCTGAGAGCTCCCTCCTGACCCTCATGGGGTCAGCACCGGGCTTGTCTATTTTGTTCACCGCTACTATGATGGGAACCTCAAAGGCTTTGGCGTGGTTTATAGCCTCTATCGTCTGGGGCATGACACCGTCGTCCGCCGCTACCACAAGGACAGCTATGTCCGTTATCTGGGCGCCCCTTGCCCTCAGGGTTGTGAAGGCTTCGTGTCCGGGAGTGTCTAAGAAGGTTATCACCCTTCCGTCGGGGAGCTTTACCTGAGAAGCTCCTATGTGCTGGGTTATGCCTCCTTTCTCTCTCTCCGCCACGTTCGTCTTCCTTATCGTGTCCAGAAGTGTCGTCTTTCCGTGGTCAACGTGTCCCATGACCACCACTATCGGAGGTCTGGGCTTAAGGTCTTCGGGTTTGTCGGGTATATCCTCTATGAGGACTTCCTCCTCCTCTTCCTTCTTCGCCTCCGCGAGGAAGCCGTAGCTCTCGGCTATCTCAACCGCAACCTCTGTAGGGACAGCTTGATTTATAGTTGCGAGTATCCCCTTCTTGAGGAGCGCCTCCATAACCTTGTTGGCAGGAACGCCGAGCATATCCGCCAGTTCCCTGACCGTTATGCCTTCGTATATCTCAATTATCTTTATCTCCTCTTCCTTCTTCTCCTTCTGCTTCCTTTCTTCTTTCTTCTTCTCACGCTCCATCTGTTGCTGGAGCTTCTTTAGGATCTGTTCCTCCTCCTTGGAGAGCTTCTCTTTCTTTTTCTCCTCAACCTGTTGGGGCTTCTTCTCTGCCTTCTTCTCCTCAATGGGTTTTGGGGGCTCTTTGGGCTTCTCCTCAGCCTTGGTAGGCTTCTTGAACTCTCTTACAGGTCTTCTCTTTTCAGGTCTTGGCTTTCTTTCTGGCTTGGGAGGTCTGAGCTCCTCCTTTGGTTTCTCCTCTTTTACCTCCTTGCCGAGGACTTCCGCCACAACCTCCTCTATGGGTTTCTCTTCAACCTTTATCTCTTCCTCTTCTTGCTCCTGCCCTTTGGAAACCTCAACTCCCTTTTCCTCTTCCTCCACCGCGACAGCGGTCTCTTTCTTCTCGGGCTCGCCGTACTCCTGGTAGATCATCTCAAGCTTTTCGTCGTCAAGGATATGAAAGTTAGACCACTTCTTTCCGTCGTCTCTCGGAGCCCACTCCTCAAGGAAGTTTATGAGCTCCTTTGGTTTTAATCCAAGCTCCTTAGCGACATCCTGAACACGCTTCTTTTCCAATACTTCAAACCTCCTAAAAGATATATTATAGGCTTGAGACCCTTAAATGCCACAGCCCTCGTATAATATCCTTCATGGTAGAGGGCTTGCCAGGGAACCTGAAGAAGGTTCCTTTATGCTGAAGTAAGTTTTATGGGTATGTCTACAGGTTTGTCTCTGAACCTCTCTGTGAAATGCTCTATTTCTATTCCGACGATCCTCCCCCGGGTATCATAATCTACCACTATGTCCTCCATAATTTCCTCGGACTCCACGCTCGTAGCGTTAATTAACTCTATGTAAAGCGTATCTGTGTCCGGAAAGTACTGAACTTTCATTAAGTTACCTCCTTATTAAAATTTCGGTCAAAAAAGGCATTGTGCACAGTCTCCCCATCGGGCAAGAAAACAACTCTCAAATACTTATCTGCCTCTTCTATGTATATCCACCGGCGTATTCTTCCATCCTTTTGCACTTCTTCTTTGGCAACCCCCTCTTTTCTTCTCGCCATATTTATCCATTCAGGTCTAAGATACCTGCGTTTAGCAATCACTTTGGCGGTGAAGTAGTTGGTAGCTTTACCCCAGCTCATTATTGCTGGTTGTATTATAAACTTTAGGTTCTACAGCCCTCGTATAATATCCTCCATGGTGGAGGAGCTTGCAAAGGAGCTGGGAGGGGAGCTTGTCCAGACCCATACCTCCTGGGTGATACTCCTAAAAGACGTAGTCTATAAGATAAAGAAGCCCGTGAACTTTGGTTTTCTTGACTACTCCACCCTTGAAAAGAGAAGGGATAACTGCGAGAAGGAGGTGGTTCTCAACCGTAGGCTCTGTCCCTGGGTTTACATGGGTGTCGTTCCCATAAGCGAGCGTGACGGAAGGTGGGTGATAGAGGATGGCACGAGGGTAGTTGAGTATGCGGTGAAGATGAGGAGGATCCCCGACGGTAGGATACTCTCCAACAGGCTGGACGATGTTTCCAAAGATGAGATCAGAAGGGTGGCGGACAGGGTAGCACGGTTTCACCTCTCTGCGGACAGGGTGGACGAGTTCGGAAAGCCAGAAGTTATGAAGTTCAACACCGACGAAAACTTCCAGCAGACCGAGGAGTTCGTGGGGATAACCATAACGAGAGAGGACTACGAGTTTATAAGGGATAGGACAAACAGGTTCTACGAAGTTTACGAGGGGCTCTTCTACAAGAGGATGAAGGAGGGTAGGATAAGGGACGGGCATGGAGACATAAGACTTGAACACGTCGCATTCCTTGAAGAAGGAGTATGTATCTTTGACTGCATAGAGTTTAACGACAGGTTCAGGTACGGGGACGTCCTAAACGACATGTGCTTCCTTTCCATGGAGCTTGACTTCTTTGGGAGAGAAGGCCTCTCAAGGGTCTATGAGGAGGAGTATCTGAGGATAACGGAAGACCCGGAGTTTGATGTGTTCCTTCACTTCTTCAAGTGCTACAGGGCTTACGTTAGGGGCAAGGTGACGAGCTTCTTACTGAGAGACCCCCACGTGCCCGAAGAGGAAAAGGAGAGAGCTAAGGAAAAGGCGAGCAGGCTCTTCAGGCTCGCCAGAAGGTATGCAGAAAGCATTAAGCTCACATGAGCTGTTGCTGTTTCTTGAGGGCTTTGAGTATCCTCTTCCTTCTCGCCCTCTCGCGCTTCTTCTTGCGCTCACTGGGCTTCTCGTAGTACTCCCTTCTCTTTACCTCGGTGAGTATCTGTTCCTGGTCAACTATACGCTTGAACCTCCTGAGAACCTTCTCGGGTGGCTCTCCATCGTGAACTATTACAACCGCCAACTACATCACCTCCTTTAAATGGGACAAAAATTTTAACATATTCCTAAGATATGGCAATAGCTTTGCTCACGGACTTCGGCACGCAGGACGGTTTCGTGGGGGCTATGAAGGGTGTGATACTTTCCATAAACCCCGGCGTTCAGATAGTTGACATATCCCACGAGGTTCAGCCCTTCAACGTCCTTGAGGGTGCCCTGCTCCTGAAGGCACACTACAGATACTTTCCCACTGGAACGGTTTTTGTGGCGGTGGTTGACCCCGGCGTTGGCTCCGAGAGGAAGCCCATAGCTCTCAGGGCAGGTGATCACTTCTTCGTGGGACCGGACAACGGGATATTTGACCTCATCGTCAAGGATTTTGAAAGACCGCCTTCGGCAGTGGTTCTGGAGAACAGAGAGCTCCAGCTCCCGAGGGTGAACGACACCTTTCACGGTAGGGACATCTTTGCTCCTTCGGCGGGCTACCTTAGCAGGGGAGTCCCTTTAGAAGAGTTCGGAAGGAAGGTTGAGTACGTGCATAGGTTGAACTTCCCCGAAGTTGTTAAGGAAGGGAATAAGCTAAAGGGTCGGATAGTCCACTTTGACAGGTTCGGGAACGCGGTGACGAATGTCCCCTGTGGTAACTATTCCCACGGAGAGTTCAGGGGGGAGAAGCTGAAGGTGGTTCCCTTCTTCCAGGCGGGTGAGAGGGAGAGGCTAAACCTCGTCTGCGGGAGCTTTGGCTTCATGGAGCTCTTTATCCCGATGGGGAACGCACGAGAGGAGTTTGGACTTGAGCTGGGTGAGGAGGTTGTTTTGTGGAAAGGCTGAGGGCAGTTCTTAATGTATTTCACATAACTATATGCACTATAGTAACTGCATACCTTCATTATTTTATCCCAGTGGTGATTCCCGACAAATTCCCCCGCCTTATATATCCCATCCACGATCTTTATTATGATTTGGCGCCTCTATCAACTATATTTACATCAATTGTTTTCTCTTACCTTTACATGAGACTGGTAAGGGCTCCTTCGCCCTTTAAGAAGGCAATAATTTCCGTTATCACAGGTACGGTTCTCTTCTGGACATCGTGTATTGGGATATTATGCGCAATAGCCCCAGCCTTACGCAATATGTGAAAACTTTTAAAATATTCACCTATGAGGTGGAGCAGATACTTTCTATACACACTTAAAGAAGACCCCGCAGAGGCTGAGGCACCTTCCCACAGACTTCTGCTAAAGGCGGGCTTCATAAAGCAGGTCTCCGCAGGCATATACGAGATACTCCCCGCAGGCTGGAGGGTGATAAGGAAGATAGAGAGCATAGTCAGGAAGGAGATGGACAGGTCGGGAGCTCAGGAGCTACTGCTCACGGTTCTCAACCCCGCAGAGCTATGGAAGGAAACGGGCAGGTGGGACACCTACGGAAACGAGCTATTCAGACTAAAGGACAGGAGCGGTAGGGAGTACTGCTTGGGACCAACCCACGAGGAGGAGATAACGGACTTGGTTAGGAAGGTAGTCCACTCCTACAGGCAACTGCCTGTCACCCTTTATCAGATACAGGTCAAGTTCAGAGACGAGAAGAGACCCAGATTCGGGCTCATAAGAGGCAGGGAGTTCATAATGAAGGACGCCTACTCCTTTGATGCGGACGAGTTCTCCGCCACCATGTCCTACGAGAACATGAAGTTCGCCTACGATAGGGTCTTTAAGAAGCTCAGGCTTGAGGTGATAATGGCTCAGGCGAGCACGGGACAGATAGGTGGTAAGCAGTCCCACGAGTTCATAGCCTTCACCGACTACGGAGAGGCAAAGGTGGGATACTGCGAGAGCTGTGGATACGCCGCAAATGCGGAAATAATCCCCCTCTCAAAACCCCCGGAGCAGGAGGAGGAAGAGAAACCCCTTGAGAAAGTCCACACCCCGGGCGTAAAGACCATAGAGGAACTGGCAAGCTTCCTGAAGGTCTCCCCCTCAAAAATACTCAAGGCTGTCCTATACATGGTGAAGGGCAAAGAACCCGTTCTGGTGCTCATAAGAGGAGACAAGGAGATAGACGAGAACAAATTGGAGATGGTCTTGGGAACGGAGGATTTCAGACTCGCCGGAGACGAGGAGGTTAAAGACATATTGGGAACTGAGAAGGGCTTTATAGGTGTGTTCAACCTGCCCGAAGGTGTTAAAGTCCTCTGGGACAACTCCCTTTACGGAGTCAAGAACATGGTGGTTGCCCTCAACGAACCCGATTACCACTACATAAACGCAAACCCCGGCAGGGACTACCAGTACGGAGAGTTTGTGGACGTGGCTGAGGTGGTGGAGGGTGACCCCTGTCCCCAGTGCGGTTCTCCCCTCAAGGTAAAGAGAGGCTTGGAGCTCGGGCATATCTTCCTGCTGGGAACGAGGTACTCTGAACCCATGAAGGCGTACTTCACCGACCCGGAGGGTAACGAGAAACCCATAATAATGGGCTGTTACGGGATAGGCATATCAAGGATAATGTCCGCCATAGTAGAGCAGTACCACGACGACAAGGGTATAAAGTGGCCTACCCCCGTGGCACCCTTTGAGCTGGAGATAATATGCCTGAACATGTCCGACTCACAGATGACAGAGGTGGCTGAAAAGCTATACTTGGAGGCTGAGGAGAAGGGAATAGAGGTCATATATGACGACCGGGAGGAGAGCGCAGGCTTTAAGTTCGCGGACGCGGATCTTGTGGGCTTCCCATACCGCATAGTGGTGGGAAGGAAGGTAAAGGAAGGTAAAGTAGAACTCCAGAAGAGGGCGACAGGAGAGAAGTTGGACGTTCCCGTGGAAGAGGTGATAGACAGGGTCAAGGAGATGATAGCGGAGGACAAGAAGTGAGCTTAGGAATGTTATCCTATCGGAGAGAGGCGGTGATGAGTGATAGGTTAATGGACTGGATTCCCTACTTAGTCAGCGGTGCGGTTGCCATTGTGTTGCTATACCTCGCCCTTTTCACAAAACCCGAGAAAGGAACAGCGAGATGAAGGTAGGCTTTATAGGTCTCGGACACCTCGGCAGGGCGATAGCCAAGAGGCTAACTGAACAGGGTATTCAGCTTATAGTATGGAACAGAACCAGAGAGAAGGCTGAAGAGTTCGCCAAGGAAACGGGATCGGAGGTAGCAAAGAGCCCGGCGGATCTAATCGGCAGGGTTGATAGGGTCTTCGTGATAGTCTTTGACTCTCAGGCGAGTGAGAGGGTTATATTCGGAAGAGAAGGACTCACCTCCGGCGATATAAAGGGAAAGACCATAATAGACATGACCACCAACCACTTCTCCTACGCAGAGTTAGCCTATAAGGAGCTTGGCAAACTCGGTGCCCATTATCTTGACGCACCCGTCTTGGGTAGCGTGATACCTGCCCAAAAGGGAGAATTAACCGTAGTGGTGGGCGGAGACGAGGAGAAGTTTGAGGAAAACAAACCCCTCTTTGAGAAGTTCTGTAAGAACATCTTCTACGTGGGCAATTCTGGAAACGCCACGAAGGTCAAGCTCATAAACAACATAGTCCTCGGCGGCATAATGGACGTCCTTGCGGAGGCTATAGCCATAGGCGAGAGTGCCGGGATCGGCAAGGAACAGATCATAGATATACTGAACACGGGAGCGGGTAAATCCTACATACTTGACGTTAAGAAAAAGAAGCTCCTTGAGGAGGATTTCTCAACCCACTTCTCGGTGGACTTGATATACAAAGACCTCCATTATGCCCAAGACCTGATAAAAGAGTTGGGACTCTTCTCCTTCACCGCCTCCGCCGTGAAGGAAACCTACGGGCTTGCAAGGAAGATGGGTCTGGGCGGGCTGGACTTCTCGGTAATTTATAAGCTCTTCAAGGAATGATACTCTCACTCAAGAACAGCTTACATTTACCCGCCAGCGTTATCTTCAGATCTCTATCCGCCACATACCTCCCCTCAAGGAGTCGGTATAGCTTCATCCTCTTAGTTTCGGGATAAACGAGAAGGTAATAAGGGACCCCTTCCCTCTCGTATAACTCAAACTTTACCCTCTCGTCCATCTTCTCGGTGCTCTCGGACACCACCTCAACTATAAGCTCAGGAGTTATATAGACTTTGCCTTTCACCTCCCCGCACAGAACCATCATGTCCGGCCTAACTACCGTGTCTTCAGATACGTACCAATCGGTTTCGTAAACCACGGAACACTCCGGACAGCGGTCAAGAGCCTCGCTTATATGCCTGAAAATTTTTCCTGCGACAAGCTGGTGTTCGTACGAGGGTGAGGCTAGGGCGAAAGGGACACCCTCTATCAGCTCCCAGTCTCCCTGCCAGTTTTCGTAATCATGGATCGTGTAGTGGGGTAAAAACCTTTCCGCAAGTCCCATCAGAGTTCAAAGTCCTTCAGGTACTTAGCCCTTGAAGGGTGCCTGAGCTTCCTTATCGCCTTTGACTCTATCTGCCTTATCCTCTCCCTCGTTACGTTGAACATCTTGCCTACCTGCTCAAGGGTGTATTCAGTTCCGTCAACGAGACCGTAGCGGTATCTCAGTATCTCTCTTTCTTTGTCCGATAGGGTTTCAAGGACTCTCTCCAGTTGCTCTCTCAAGAGCTTCCTTGACACGTACTCCTCAGGATTGGGGACGGACTTGTCCTCTATGAAGTCCTTCAGGAAGGTGTCCTCGTCGTCTCCTATGGGGGTCTCAAGGGATATGGGCTCCTGAGCAGACCTGAGAACCTTCCTGACCTTGTCCGGAGTCATGCCCAGGTGCTTGGCTATCTCCTCGGGGGTGGGTTCCCTTCCGAGCTCCTGGAAGAGCCTCTTGGACGCCTTTATTATCCTGTTTATCGTCTCTATCATGTGGACGGGTATCCTTATGGTTCTTGCCTGATCGGCTATCGCCCTCGTTATAGCCTGCCTTATCCACCATGTTGCGTAGGTGGAGAACTTGTAACCCTTTCTGTAATCGTACTTGTCCACTGCCTTCATAAGTCCTATGTTCCCCTCCTGTATGAGGTCAAGGAAGTGAAGTCCCCTGTTCACGTACTTCTTCGCTATGGAGACGACGAGCCTGAGGTTTGACTGGATCATGACCTGCTTAGCCTTGACCACCTTCTTTCTGCCCTGCTCTATGATACCCATTACCCTCTTTATCTCTTCGGGTATAACGCCTATCTCGTTCCTCAGCTTCTCAACCTCACGTTTTAGGGACACGTACTCGCTCACGAGGGAGTTGAACCTGTCAAAGGAGTATCCTGCGCTCTTGACCTTCTCCTGGAGCTCCCTGTCTCCGAGGTAGTTGTTTATGAGTTCGTCTATGTCTGGGTGTATAGCCTGGAGCTTCCTCTTCCTGGACTCGTAATCCCTGTTCTTTCTCACGTACCTCTGGTAGAGCTTGAGGATCTCGTCCGCCACCCTTTCAAACTTGGAGTACTTTATCCTCATCTGGTGGACTATCCTGTTCATCTGGGCGTGCTTGTACAGGTATTCTCTCTTGGCTTCGGGAGTGCCTTCCTTTATGTACCTCTCCCTCGCCTCCAAGAGCTCTTTGTAAGCTCTGGCGAGCTCAAGACCCTTCTCCATGAAGAACTTTTCGTGCTTCTCGCAGTTCTCCTCGTAGCAATCGCTGTTGGGGTCTTCCTCTATCAAGTCCATTATGTCGCCTATCTTGAGTTTGCCGTTACAGAGCTTGCCCCAGTCTTGAAGGAGCTTCTCAACGAGGAACGAACTCCTGAGGAGACCTCTCCTCATTATCTTCCTTCCGATCTCTATCTGTTTGGCGTAGTGGATCTCCTGCTGACGTGTCAGGAGGGGTATCTTACCCATCTCTTTGAGGTAAAGCTTGACAGGGTCGCCGTCTCTTCCCATGACGGTGAAGGACTCGGTGGACACCACGAGCTCATCAAGGCTGTCTTTCTCCTCGTAGTCCTCTTCACTCTCTACAACCTGAATGTTGAAGTTCGCAAGGGTGTCTATCAGCTCTTCAAAGCTGTCGGAGGAAACGAAGTCCTCTTCAAGCACCTCGTTCACCTCGTCGTAAGTTACGAACCCCTTCTCCTTGCCGATTTCAACCAGGTGCCTAAGACTTTCCCTGTCTATCATTCTTTACCTCCTGCACAAATTTATTAAAAGTAGCCGTGTTGACCTAACTTTCAAGCTTCCCCCTCCACCTGCGCACGGAGTAAGGTCTTATACCTCCCTTATGACTTCTTATGAACTCCCTGACCGACTCCCTTACACCAACGGCTTCGCTGATCTCCTCCTCGGGTATGTCTATCCTGAGCCTGCTCAGACTCGCTTCAAACTCTCTCTCTATGTCTCCAACCTTGAGGTTAAGAACGTCCTCGGGGACGGGATAGTACTCCTCGTTGATTATGCTCTGTGCGTACTCTCTCGCCTTTGTAGAGAGCTTCAGCTCGTCCAGGTTCACGCTGGGTCTCAGCTCCATCAAACCTTTAAGGAATACCTTTTCTGTAAAGCTCAGCCTGCTTTCATCCTCTTCCTCGGAGTTTTCTGGAGCCTTGTACATCTTTGCTGATAGGACATCAACGGGTATCCTCGTGATCCTGCTCAGCTCAGAGAGTAGCGTATAAGCTCTTATCCTGTCCTGCAGGAAGGAGGCATAGTAGGTGAAATCCTTCAGGGAGTTTTCCACATCGGAACCCGACTCTATCCTCTTCTTCAAGAGATCAAACACGCTGACCGAAGACCCTATCAACGCTTTGAGGGAAGCCTTCCCCTCCTTGAGAAGGAAGTCGTGGGGGTCAAGCCCTTCGGGCAGAAATACTGGAAATACCTCAAGACCCGCCCTGAGAAGATGAGGCACGGCGAGCCTCATAGCCTTCCTTCCAGCTTCGTCTCCGTCAAACAGGAGGTAAACTCTGTTGACCACCCTTGATAGCAGTTGGGCGTGCTCTCTGCCCAGAGATGTTCCCAGCGTAGCGACCGTATTCCTGAAGCCCTCCTGGTGAAGGGCTATGACGTCAAAGTAACCTTCAACGAGGAGAGCACTCTTCAACTCTCTGAGGTAACTTATCCCTTCGTAGAAGCCGTAGAGGAGCTCTCTCTTCTTGAAGAGACCGCTCTCCGGTGAGTTAACGTACTTGGGACCCTCACCTTCAAGGAGCCTGCCGCCGAAACCCACGACCCTTCCGCTGGCATCCCTTATGGGTATGACGAGCCTGTTCCTGAACAGGTCTCTGTATCTATCCTCTTCAACCTGAAGGAGGTTTCCGGTCTTCAGATAGGGCTCAAGCCCTCTGATCTCCTTCAGAAGCCTGACGAGTTCCCCCGAAGCTGGAGCGTATCCTAAGGAAAACCTCTTTATCGTGGAGCTCTCTATCCCCCTGCTCTTTAGATATTCAAGGACTCTCCTGTTTTCCCTGAGCTTAGAGTGGTAGAGCTCTGCTACACGCTCCATTATCTCGTGGAGCTTCTTCTTCTCGGAGGACTCTTCCTTTAAGTTGAGCTTTATCCCGTGCCTCTTGGCGAGGTGTTTTGCAGCTTCAAAGTAGGATACGTTCTCATAGAGGGAGACGAACTTTATGGCGTCCCCTCCAACACCACACCCGAAGCACTTGAATATCTGTCTTGAGGGAGACACGTAGAAGGAAGGCGTCTTGTCCGGGTGGAAGGGGCAGTTGGCTTTGTAGTTGTTTCCAGCCCTTTCCAGCTTTATGTATTCGGATACGACGTCAACGATATCTAATTCTCTTCTAAGCTCGTCTATATCCGAGGGCATTACCTTTTGAGAATTTAGCCTCCCTCTTGAGACTGTCAAGGACGAGTATGTTAAAATATCTGTTTGAGAATTTTTCTGTAGCCCTCAAGGAGGTCTCCCAGGTCAAACCTGAACCTATCCTTGTCCAGCTTCTCTCCAGTCCTTGCATCCCAGAGTCTCATGGAATCCGGAGATATTTCATCAACTATCCCTATACTCCCGTCAGGGAGTCTTCCAAACTCAAGCTTGAAGTCCACTAAGATTATGCCGTGCTCCTGAAAGAATTGGGATAGAACCTCGTTAACCTTAAGGGCTGTATCCCTCATAAGGGGCAGGGCTTCCATGGGAGCGAGCTTCATTAGCTCTATGTGGGCATCACACACCAAGGGGTCGTGGAGTTCATCGTTTTTGTAGAAGAACTCAAGGAGAGGCTTCTCAAATCTGTCCCCCTCCTTAAAGCCCAGTCTCTTTACAACGCTTCCTGCCGCTACGTTCCTAACCACTACCTCAACGAGGAACCTCTCTGCCTTCCAGACGAGCATCTCCGTGTCGGAGAGCTTTTCTATGTAATGGGTTTTTATGCCACTTTTGTGTAATATCTCAAAGATCAAACTTGATATGGTGTTGTTTAAAGCTCCCTTACCCTTTAACTCTGCCTTCTTCACGCCGTCAAAGGCTGTGGCTGTATCCTTGAAGACCAAGATGAGCTTGTCGGGGTCGTCCGTTTCGTAAACTACCTTTGCCTTTCCCTCGTATAGCTTTTTGGTCTTATGAGGCATTTTAAAATTATACCCCCATGCAGAGCGTGCTGTTTCTCGCCATCCTCCTATTCTTCTCCGTGGGAGGCTTGCTGTTTGATGAGTTCTTCAGAGAGCTCAGAGGTTTTATAGTTCCACTTCTGGTGGTGATAATGCTGAGCATGGGTATTACCCTGACCCCAGAGGACTTCAGGAGGATTCTCTCAAAGCCCCACATAATCTTGTATGGGGCTACCCTCCAGTTTTCGGTCATGCCCCTGACAGGCTTCCTTCTTGGCGTCACTCTCGGTCTGGACAGGGAGCTGCTCGTGGGTATGGTACTCGTGGGCTCAGCGCCCGGTGGAACGGCTTCAAACCTTATCACTTACATATCTGGAGGGGAGCTCTCCTACTCCATATCCATGACGACCCTATCAACTCTTTTGTCTCCTCTCCTCACGCCGTTATGGACCTGGCTCCTTGCGGGAAAGTTCGTTCCCGTCCCCTTCCTCTCTATAGCCCTGACGACCTTGAAGATAGTTGTCCTACCTGTGCTCTTTGGAATGCTCGTGAGGAAGTTCCTCGGTGATAGGGTAGGGCGTCTTGAATCCTTCCTGCCTTATCTCTCTATAACAGCCATATCCCTTATAGTGGGTGTGATATTCGCTCTGAACAAGGGCAGGCTCGGGGAGATGAGCTTCACAGTCCTCTGTGCTGTTTTGCTCCACAACCTTTTAGGCTTTCTGGCGGGGTTCGCCTTCGGGAAGATTGCCGGACTGGACAACAAACTCGCCAAGACCCTCGCCATAGAGGTGGGTATGCAGAACTCGGGACTCTCCACGGTGCTTGCCCTCAAATTTTTCTCCCAGCTTGCTGCACTCCCGTCGGCGGTATTTAGCCTGTCTCAGAACGTGCTGGGAGTAGCCCTGTCCTCCTTATTCAGGAGGCTTTAGAAGTCAACTATCAGAGAGGTGGAAAAGGTGGTATCCGTCCTCTTGACGTCGGGAGAGGGAGGTTTGTTCTGATAAGCTACCTTGTAGCCCACGCCCAGAGATATGTGCTCGTTCACCTTGACTTCAAGGGAGGCGTCCGAGTTCACGAAGTAGGTTTTCGTGTCCGAGAGGTTCGCTATGTAGTTTATATCCTCCTTGAGCTTTAAGTTTTCCAGTATGCTCCACCGGTAGTAGACTTCCGCCTTGAAGGTGGTGTAGTTGTCTATACCATCATCCTCAATCCTGTTGTAGTAGTAGAGCACCGACAGGAGAGTTTTGAGCTCGTGTCTCTCCGTCTTGAGCAGGTCGTAACCTACACCAGGACCCCCGTTCCACTTGTAGGTGTATCCAGAGAACTTGTCCCTCTCGTATCCCGTGGTTAGGAAGCCAAAGAACCTCTCTGTGATAAGTCTCTCCCACCTGCCGCTGACATCAATCCTGTTGGCGGTTTCCTTGTCCTCCTGGGTTGCGTAGAGAGCCGAGTTCTTAAGGAAGAATCTGTTCGCCTCGCCTTCCCACTTTATCTCCAGCTTTTCGGAGAGGGTCTGGGTATTGGTGTTACCGGAGGTGTTCACGTAGGAGAGCTCTATGTGGGCTGACCACCGCTTCGTCTGTGCTTCTTCCGCGGAGAAGGCGGCTGCCGCAATAAGGATCGGGAGAGGAGATATATACCTCATGGGTCTTCCAATTGTATCACTCCTCAAGCCTCTTAAGGTCTCTGTAAGCGTTCCGAAAGCCTGAGATTATGCCCACGAAGAAAAAGAATATCAGTCCCCAGGGACTCGTTCTAATGCCAAACCAGTTCTCCATAGCCCAGTCTGCGAAGTAGCCGACGAGGAGTCCGGCTATTATCCCCCCCAAGAGGTTCAGACCAACGGTCATAGCGGATACGTCTTTAGGGTTCATGGGTATATCTCCCTGTACCAGGAGTACACGGCGTAAACCACGTATATGGTTAGCAGTATTCCAGCCTCCATACGGGACACAGAGTAACGCCTTCCCATGTAGTTTGAGAGCAGAAGGAGCAGTGTAGCCACGAAGAGCACAGATAGGTCTCTGAAAACCCTGTCGGGTACGGGTATGGGATTCACGAGGGCGCTCGCTCCGAGGACGAGAGATACGTTGAATATATTTGAACCAGCAACGTTGCCCAGGGCTATATCGGGGTTGCCTCTGTACGCTGCCACCGCAGAGGTGAGGAGCTCTGGTAGAGACGTCCCGACAGCTATAAGAAATAAGCCCACTATAACTTGACTAACTCCGAGGGCGGTCGCGAGGTTGACGCCGCCGCTGACAGTCCACTCCGAGCCCAGCACGAGTCCCACGAGACCGATCGCTATCAGTATCCCACCCTTGATAAGTCCCATCTCCGTGCCGTCCTTATCAACGTTTTCCCTTTCAAGAAAGGCTGCAAGGAAGTAAAGATAGCCCACGAAGGTGGTTATGAGGACGAGCCCCTCAGAACGGGACACAAAGGAGAGAGAACTTCCGTCAAGCAGCCTGTCGGACACCATGGCAAAGAGGACGAGTATGCTGAGAAAGTTCAGGGGTATCTCCTTCTTTACAAAGGTTCTGTGGATGGTCAGGGGTCTTATCAAGCCGGCTATCCCAAGGATCAGCAGTATGTTGGCTATGTTTGAACCTATCACGTTTCCAAGGGTTATCTCCGAAGCTTTCTGAAAGCTTGCCTGAACGTTGACCGTAAGCTCGGGAAGAGACGTCCCAAATGCCACGAGGGTCAAGCCTATAACGAACTCGGGCACGCCTATCCTGCGAGCCAGCCCGGAAGCTCCTGTGATGAGCGTGTCTGCACCTTTGACGAGCACACCTATGCCCACGATCAGTTTGATCAGGTCTACAAGAACTCCCGTTTCCATAAGTCCTCAAGTATTTTAAACCTACCGAGAACGGAGTCTACCAGGTGTTGGTCTTTACAGGTCTCAAGGAAACTTCCTAAATCCCCTCTGAGTTTATTAAGGCGTTTCACTTGAACTTCCTTTCTGTCGGTCTTCTCCCCCTGTAGCTTGTGCCCACCTTCCATCAGTCCCTCCGGGAAGTACCAATCTTTGAACCATGTGTATCCCCTTGTAGCGAGCTCAAATCCGAGTCTTGAGAGGGCAGGCGGGACGCCCATGGACAGCTCCCTTGTGGTCTCCTTGTCCTCAAAATACTCAACGAATATCCTTCCGGTGAATGAGAACAGATCAAGGATAGTCTTTTCTAACTCACTACCGAAGTAAGGGACTCCCATCACCTCCCTTTTTATGCCGAATATCTCCACCCACTCCCTGTAGTATCCCCTGCCACCGAAGACCTTGGCATGTAGTAGGTGTGTGTGTTCTCCGTCCTTAGACACCGCAAGGTCAAGATTGAACTCCTCCGCAAACCTGCCGGGTTTTGGATCTTCGCAGGAGATGGTAAACTCACCCGCCTTTACACCCTCCTTCAGCTTTTTAAGTAAGTCCTCAACGGATTTTTGCATGGAAAGAGATTATGGTCTATCCCTCACTCTCCGTAAATGACCTGTATTAGATCCTCCACTCCCACGCCCGGGAACTCCACATCTTCCCTCTTGAAGAACTCCTCCAGCCTTGTTCGTATCGGCTTCTCTTCAAAGACGACGCCCTTCAGACTTTCCTCAAGGTCTCTTAGAGCGGATCTTGGGTATAGTGTGAAGTCTCCGTATATCCTGACCTCCTCAATCTTGCCCTCACCTATGTGGACTTCCGCCCTCAGAAGCCCGCCCCTCGCCTTGTGGACTGCGGTTCTTACGAAGACACCCTCCCTTATCTTTATCGCCCTGTGCTTTCTGCCCGTGTCCTCTAAAAGAAACTCCTCTGAGGTGAACTCTTCCTTTAATTCATCAGCAAGAGAGACCGCCTCCGGCGGTATTTCTCCAAAACCATCAAACTCAGCTACCTTTGAGAACTCCTCTGCGAGTATGTTGGCAACCTCTTCGTAGCTCGGCATCCTTCCCGTTTCCCTCTCCACCCAAGAGAGGTTCTCCTCAAGGGACTTGTAGATCTTGTCCCTGAACTTTTCCTCCGGCACCCTGAATATCTCCGACATCAGCTTGGTGTTGAACCTGATCAGTAGCCCCCCGACGAAAACGAAGGAGTCACCTATGTCCGCCGCACCCTGCCCGCTTATCTTCCTTTTGCTCTCTTTGACGACTATGTCGTTTATGGGTCTGTACTCGGTCTCTACGCCCAGCCTTCTGTATGTTTCTATAACGGGAACGGAGAACTTCCTGTAAGCCTCCTCTATCTTGAAAGGTAGCTTACCCGTGTTCCTCCTCAATATCAGCTGATAGAAGACTTGGTTCTCGTCCAATAGCACCGCACCACCGCCCACCTCCCTCCTTATGACGGGAATTCCCTCCTCTTTACACTTCTGGAGATCAAGGATCTCCTCGGTCTTGTCAAAGTATCCCACGCTCACGTAGGTCTCTGCGGGAGAGGTTATTACCAACCCCTCGTATCCCAGCCTTGCAAGGGCGTGGAAGAGAGTTATAGAGCGTAGATTATCCTGCCTGCCTGCGAGGTATATCTTCATGGTTCAAGAGAGCTTTTCGTGTCCTTGAAACGCTTTGCTTATTAGGATAAGAACTAATGTGATTAAAAGAGCTGTTCCACCGAGAACGAGGGCAAAGGTGTTGAAATCTATCTTATCCATCGCTTCTTCCTCCCATGAATATAAGGATAGCCCCGAGTGTCAGAAACAACAACCACATTGAGAATCCGACGATGGCTGTTTTTAGAGATATATTACCCTCTATACCGAACCTTATGAGAACAAAGGCTATAACAGCCAAACCTATAGAGAGGAAGTGTTTTCCTACTTCTTGAAAGACTTTGTTCATTAAACACTACCGTCAAGGTCTTTGAGATAGACCTTCCACCTCGGAGGTGTAAGCTCCGTGGAGCAACCCAGAGAGGAAGTGTCGTATATCTTGAAGGCTTTGGGATCGCTCGGCTCGTGAACGAATATGAAGACCGTCCCTTGGGTCAGTGTAGTGAGGCTTTCCTTCCAGCCTTTGACCTCGTTGACTATCTCCTTGAGTTTCTCTTTGGCTTTCTCTCCGCTGAGAGACTCCTTCTTGCCCTCCTTGGTGTCCTCAAAGACCCACTCCCCCGAGCCTATACCTTCCACTATCTCAAGAACCCTGTTCTCCGAAGGTATCCCGTAAAATCTCATCTCACCGCTCCTTGTAAAAATTATAGTTTAGAGTTGTCCAGTCTCGTTTGGTTCAAGCACCTCCCAACCTTTTGTCAAAGGTGAGTATCCTTGCCTTTAGCCTCTCTGAACTTTTGAGTAGCACCATGTCCACAAAGCTAAGCTCACAATCTTTCCTCTTAACCTCTTCCAAAATTTCCTTGTGCGAATAGGGAACGTCCACTATGTTTATGGACTCTAAAAACTTCTCATAAACCTCAAGGGCTTTTCTATGGTCTATTCCTCTTTCTCTACAACGCCTGCATATAACTGTGGCTGTCTCCTGGACGACGAGAGGTATTGTGTAAAACTCGGCTGTATCCGACAGGTGCTTTACTTTGCTTACCGCTTCGTGATGGAAGACGTCTCTGTCAAAGAGAAAGGCTACTATGAAAGATGTATCAAGGAGAACCCTCATATATCTTTTCCTTGTCCTCTACGGAGTTGCCATTTCCTCTAATGGCTCCCGCAAAACGCATTATATCTGACTTTCCTCTCCTTACCACATCAAACCCCAGTCTTCTGAATATTCTCACCGCATCTTGTGTTGTGTAGTCCAGGAGAGTGAGACCTATACCCTTTGCCCTCAAAACTTTTTCCAGAGCCCTTTTGACCGGTATTTCTTTTCCCTTTACGATCACGTAATATGAGGCTTTTCCAGACTCCTGAGCTTCGCTGAGTATGTCCTCCACTTCCCTTCTATCAAGCTTAAAGTCAACCCTTCTTAACGTTACCTCCATCGCCATATAGCATAAATGGTGTATCTCAGGCATATGTGATTTTAATCATATTGGTGTTGGTAATCTACTTAGCCTCAAACCTCTCCCCTGTTGATCATCTCAGCCACTTCTTTTGCGAAGTAGGTGATTATTATGTCCGCTCCCGCTCTCTTCATGGAAATTAATGACTCAAGCATGACCTTCTTCTCATCTATCCAGCCCAGCTTCCCTGCAGCCTTTACCATGGAGTACTCACCGCTCACGTTGTAGGCGCACACTGGAAGAAGGGTGTTCTCCTTGACCTTAGTTATTATGTCAAGGTAAGTGAGGGCGGGTTTCACCATAACTACGTCCGCACCTTCCTGAACATCCATCAGGACTTCTTTGAGAGCCTCCCTTGAGTTTGCAGGATCCATCTGATAGCTCCGCCTGTCCCCGAAAGAGGGTGCGCTCTCCGCAGCGTCCCTGAAGGGTCCGTAAAAAGCTGAGGCGAACTTGGCTGAGTAAGCCATTATGGGTATGTGGCTGAATCCGGCGTCGTCCAAGGCGATCCTTATAGACCTAACCATCCCATCCATCATCCCGGAGGGAGCTACCATGTCCGCCCCGTTCTGAGCGTGGGAGACCACCTGCTTCTGAAGGTTCTCTAAGGTTGCATCGTTATCAACTTCGTGGTCGTGTAGAACTCCGCAGTGCCCGTGGGAGGTGTATTCGCAGAAGCATACGTCAGTTATCAGATACATCTCCGGAACTTCCTTTTTCAGCACCCGAAGGGTCTTTTGGACTATTCCCTCATCACTCCAAGTGTCTGAACCCACCTCGTCCTTGTGTTCGGGTATGCCGAAGATGATCACCGCAGGTATTCCGAGGTCTCTTACCTCCTTGACAGCGTCCGCAACCTTGTCCACCGAGTATCTGAACACACCGGGCATGGAAGGGACTTCCTCAACGACGTTCTCCCCGTAACGGACGAATATAGGGTATATGAGATCGTCGTGGTTTATGCGGTTCTCCCTAACGAGCCTCCTGATGTTCTCGTTTCTTCTGAGCCTTCTCGGTCTGAGGAAAGGAAAGCCTGATGTGATCATGACTTAAATTTTAAATTATTCCTTGAGCTCTGGAGAGGGTTTGCCAAAGTAAAAGCCCTGTCCGTAATCCACTCCAAGCTCCCTTAGATAGTTAAGTATGTCTTCACCCTCTACAAACTCTGCAACTGTTTTTATACCCATACCCTTGGCGAGGGCGACTATGGAGGCTATGAAGCTTCTGTCCCTCCAGTCTGAAACTATGTCCTTTACAAACTCTCCCTCCATCTTTACATAGTCAACCGGGACTCGTTTCAGGTAATAAAAGGAGGAGTAACCTGAACCAAAATCGTCTATGGCAAACTTAAACCCATTCTCTTTCATAACCTTTACAAACTTTTCCAGTAGCTCTATATTCCTTACGCTCTCCCTTTCGGTCAGCTCAAAAACTACGTTGCCCGGTGATATGCCCAAACCCTCAACGAGACTGCTCAGTCTACTTGAAAAGTCCTCTAAAAGGAGAACCCTCGGGGAGAAATTGAGGAATATCTTCTTTTTGTATCCCTGTTCCTTTATCTTCTTGAACACTTCTTCGTAGAGGATTAGATCCATTCTGACTAGAACCCCGAGGTTCTCAGCTGCCTCAATGAAGGCAGCGGCTGGAAGTCTGTGCTTGCCTATTCTCATTAGGGCTTCGTTGGCAAATACCTCACCCGTGTTCAGATCAACTATAGGTTGGAAGTACGGAACTATTTCTCTTTTATTCAAGGCGTCCAGTATCTGAATGCTCTTTTCCGTGAGGAAACTTCCTATCTTGCTCAAGTCTTCATAAGAAGGAACTTTCAGCCTGCTCCTGCCTTCCTCCTTGGCTTTGCGGAGTAGGTTATCTGCCAGTATAAACAGATCTCTTGGGTTCTTTGCGTGGTCAGGAAATGTACTTATCCCTATTGAAACTTCAACGTTTATAACCTTGTCTTCCTCTGCGATAAACGTGAGGTTTTCTATAGCCTCCTTTATCCTTTTGGCGAGCGAGTAGGCTTCTGTTACACCTGCACCCACAACCAAAAGGGCGAACTCATCTCCTCCGTACCTTGCTGCAACGTCAGCCTTCCTTTTCTTCTCGTAAATAATCCGTCCAACTTCCCTGAGAACCGTGTCCCCAAAGACGTGTCCGTAAGTATCGTTTATGACCTTGAAATTATCAAGATCCAGAAGCATTAGACTTAGCTTTCTACCGAAACGCTCCGCTCTCTCCAGCTCGTAGTTGAAAAGTTCCCAAAAGGTTCTCTGGTTATAGAGAAATGTGAGGGAATCCCTCATGGCATAAAACTCAACCTCTTGGACGTGCGTACTTATTGCTTTGGCTGAGCCTATAACGTTTATGAGAGTGGCAAGAATCGCATCTAAGACAGTGTGTTTGTAAGTATCCTGGGCTAACTCCGAGTTTAAACCCACGCCTACTATACCTCCAAGCTGGGGCTTTTCAAGGAGAAGTACTTTCGTCCTCAGTCGGAGCATCTCCTCTTCTACATCTGTCAATCTCTCGTTTTCCCTGTGGACATGATGGTGGAATATGAGCTCTTTTCCAGACAAGCTGGTCACGGGAAGTCTTGATATAACCTCCCTGTGTATTATGTTCTCTGAAAAATTCTTCATCTCCTCGCTCGGACTGTGGAGCCAAAATACCTCTACACTCAGGGTGTCGCCTTCTATAAACAGAGAGAATATAACGTTGAGCTCTATTATCTCGTTCACGTCCTCAAGGAGCTTCCCGACGTACTTTCTCCAGTCGTTTACGAGCTCAGAGGTGACTATGAACTTTTCAAGTATCTTCGTTTCAAGCTCCAGGATGCTTTTGTCAACCGCTATCTCCTTCACCTTATTCGCCAGGATGGCGATAGATCTCTCAAGATCTTTGAACTCTCTGTAGGGAACTTCATTGGTTATACTAACTTTGTCTATGTCCTCAATACTGCTTAGTCCCCCTATGGCGTTTCTCAAAGAGGAGCTAACCTTGTTTATCGTCTTGCGGATAGAGTAAGCTAACAACGTAGCGAATAGAATATTAATGGGAAGCAGGAAGATTAGAGTCGCCAGTATCTTCCTGTTCATAGTGGTGAGAACTGCTCCAGTGTTGAATCTTGCCTCAATAACACCAAGTATGTCCCCCTCTTTCGCATTCACATGGCATCTCAGACATTCGCTCCTTGCACCTATAGGGTATATGTAAATGGACTCATTTTCCCGTAGAAGGGACAATTTCATTTTCTCTTTGAATGCTCGCAAGACTTCTTTGCTCTTTTCTGGTTCAGGGACATCTCCGAACAGGGACCTGACTTTTTCTCCCCTGTACACGTTCACTACGAGGGGAGTTTCGTGATAGGAGGTTTCTATACTCCTTAGGAACTCAAAAAGGTCTTCTCTCTTCCATCCCCTCTTCATCACTTGATACATTGAGCTGAACACCTGTTTTGAAACACCTTCAAGTGTCCTTTCCATCTGATGTATGTATACATTTCTAACCGCAAAGTAGAGAACCAGATACACAACTCCCAGCGAGAATAAGAAAGTCACGAGAGCCTGCAGAAGAACCCTTTTACCGAGAGATTGCATGACCTAAGTCATAAACTTTAACATACAAACACGTATGTGTCATGTTCCTTTAAAAGTTTGGAATAAAATATTTCCCATGAGTAGACTGCTTGTTTACGACGAAGAGGGGAAGCTTCTGGAAAAGGTGGAAGACCCTGAGCAGATAGCCGAGAAGCTCTCGGAGATAAACGTCCTCTTTGAGAGGTGGGAGCCCTCCGCACCCCTGAGCGAGTCCGCCGGTGAGGAGGAGGTTCTGGACGCCTTCAAGGACGAGATAAACAGGCTCATGATAAGGTTCGGCTTCCAGTCCTGTGACGTAGTATCCCTCACGCCCGACAACCCCAAGAAGGAGGAACTCAGGAAGAAGTTCCTTGACGAACACACCCACTCGGACTTTGAGGTCAGGTACTTCGTCTATGGGGACGGCGTCTTTTACCTGCATCCGGACGATAAGGTCTATGTAGTTCACTGCAAGGGTGGAGACCTTATAAGCGTTCCTCCCAACACGCCCCACTGGTTTGACATGGGAGAGAACCCCAACTTCAAGTGCATAAGGCTCTTTACAACGCCCGAGGGCTGGGTAGCCAACTACACCGGCTCGGACATAGCCAAGAAGTTTCCCAAATACGAGGGGATAGTCGCCCTTGATTAAGGCAATTCTCACCGACATAGAGGGGACTACCTCCTCCATATCCTTCGTCAAGGACGTTCTCTTCCCCTACTCAAAGAGAAAACTCAGGGAGTTCGTCCAAAAGCACTCGGAAGACCCACAGGTTCAGAGGATACTGAGAGAAGTCCGTGAAATAGAACCGGGAGACCCCGTTGAGACCCTCCTTAGGTGGATAGACGAGGACAGGAAGGTTACGCCCCTGAAGGAGCTTCAGGGACTTATATGGGAGGAAGGATATAAGAGTGGGGAACTGAAGGGACACATATACGAGGACGCCTACAGGAGGCTCAAGGAGTGGTACGAGAAGGGTATTCCCATATACGTTTACTCCTCCGGTTCTGTGAAGGCTCAGAGACTTCTCTTCGGGCACACCCAGTACGGAGACCTGAACTACCTCTTCTCCGGGCACTTTGATACTAAGATAGGAAACAAGAAGGAGTCAGAATCTTACAGGAAGATAGCCGAGGAGATCGGGCTTGAACCCGAGGAGATCCTCTTCCTGTCTGACAGCCCGGAGGAGATAAAGGCGTCCGCAGAGGCGGGCATGAAGGTCATAAGGTTTGCGAGGGAGGGTGAAAACGAGTTTATAGAGGACTTCCCCTACCCTCAGGTGAGGAGCTTTGAGGAGGTCACTTTGGATTGAGGAGCTTTGAGCAGTCCCTCATAAGCTTTGGTTTAACCTTCTTGAAGTAGGCTTCCCTGTTGGAGCAGACCCTGTAGCAGGTTCTAACTATGAATGCCCTCTGGTCGGGGTTGAGCCCGGACTCTTCCAGCATAACCGAGACCTTCTTTGCATGGAACTCACAGCTCGTTCCCGGGTTAGCGCATCTGTCGTATATAGCTATAGCGTCCATACACCTCTCATACTCCCCGTAGTCAACCTTCTCAAAGTCCTTCTTCTTAGCGCAGGAGAACAGGAGCAGGAAGAAAGCCACCGCGAGCGGTACGTACCTCATCAAGTTCCATTTTACCTATATTTTTATTGGGGGTGGGATGAAGCTAAGGGTAAACGGGTCGCTTTACGAAGTCCTTGTGAGTCCTGAGACACCCCTTCTGTGGGTGATAAGAGAACACCTGAAGCTGACGGGGACGAAGTTCGGTTGTCTCAAAGGTCTATGTGGAACCTGCACGCTCTTAGTGGATGGAAACCCCGTCCGCTCCTGTATGACTCCGGTTGGGAGCGTTCTCGGCAGGGAGATAATAACCATTGAAGGGATACCGAGAGACCACCCCGTAAAGAGAGCCTGGAAGGAGGTGGGAGTCCCCCAGTGCGGGTACTGCCAGAGCGGTCAGATAGTCCAAGCTTACGCGCTCCTGAAAAGGAACCCCAAACCCACAAGGGAGGAGGTGGTAAAGTCCATGAACGGGAACCTCTGCAGGTGCGGTACCTACCCAAGGATAGTGAGGGCTGTTATGAGGGCTTCGGAGATGATGAGATGATAACGAGGAGGGAGTTCTTCAAGCTCGGAGGTCTCAGCCTCGTAGTGGTGGCAACCCCTAAGGGCTTTGATGTGGTTAAGGCAAGCGAGCTCAAGAGGCACTCCCCTCGGCTCTGGATAAACCTATCGGAGGACAACTACCTGACAGTGTTCGTGAACAAGTCCGAGATGGGTCAGGGGGTTTACACCGGCATAGCCCAGCTCGTCGCCGATGAGCTTGACTTCCCATGGGAAAGGGTAAGGGCGAGACCAGCCCCCGCAGGGAAGGCTTACGTAGACCCCTACATGGGTTCACAGCTCACCGGAGGGAGCACGAGCATAAGGCACATGTTTGGCATAATGCGCTCCGCAGGCGCGGCAATGAGGGATATGCTTCTCCAGACCGCCTCTCAGCTCTGGAGGGTTCCAAAGAACAGATTAAAAGCCGAGCTCGGCTACGTGATAGATACGAAGAGCGGTAGAAGAGTCCCCTACGGGAAGCTCTCAAGCTCAGCCATGAAGCTCCCCGTTCCACTCTACCCAAAGCTAAAGGAGCCGGAGGAGTTCAGGTACATAGGGAAGTCCCTTCCGAGGATAGACCTTGAGGATAAGGTGAACGGTTCAGCAAGGTTCGGTCTTGACCACTTCTTTGAGGGCCAGATATACGCTGTCATAGAGAGACCGCCCTTCGGCGGTAGGGTCGTGTCTTACGACTCTTCAAAAACCAGGAAGGTCAAAGGTGTAACCCACGTCTTCAGGGTGGGAAAGGGGGTCGCGGTCTGCGGGGAGAGCCCTACCGCTGTCCTTGAGGGGAGAAAAAAGCTCAGGGTTAAGTACAGCAGAAGCTCGGTAGGTAGCACTGAAGACCTGAAAGAACACTACCTTGGGTTGCTGAAGAGGAGAGGTTTCGTTGCAAGGAAGGACGGAGACCCGAAGGAAGCCTACGAGAAGTCAGGAAAGAAAATAGAGCTCACCTACCTTCTGCCTTACCTCTACCACGCCTGCATGGAGCCAATGTCCTGCACGGTGAAGCTGGACAGGGAAGGGTGCACCATCTACGTTCCCACCCAGAGCCAGACCTCCGTCCTCAGGCACGCAAGGCGCATAACGGGGCTCCCCGAGAGTAGGATAAGGGTTATAACCACCTACCTCGGCGGAGGCTTCGGGAGGAAGTCCAACTCCGAGTTCGTTGCTGAGGCTCTGAAGATCGCCAAGAAGGCGGAAAGACCTGTGAAGCTCTTCTACACGAGGGAGGACGACGTTCAGTCAGGCTGGTTCAGACCCATGTGCTCAGCCCTGCTTAGAGGTTCGGTGGACGAGAGCGGAATGCCAGACTCCCTCTACTTCAAAATAGCGGTTCCAGCGGTCTTTGAGTGGGCTGTGGGCAAAGAGAGGAGAGGGGTGGACAGGGCAGCCGTCTCAGGAGTGGCGAACACCTTTTACGAGATACCGAACCTTCGCGTTGAGTTCGTCAAGTCAAAGGTAAAAGTCCCGGTCTGGTTCTGGCGCTCGGTGGGGCACACCCACAACGCCTACATAATGGAGACTTTCATAGATCAGCTCGCCCATCTAGGTGGCAGAGACCCGGTGGAGCTCAGGCTTGAACTGCTGGGCATGCACATGAGGGCGCAGGGAGTTATAGAGAAGGTGGCAGAGGCTTCAGGCTGGCACAGGGGACCAAAGGAGGGACAGGCTCTCGGGCTCGCCTACCACTACTCCTTTGGAACCCATGTCGCTCAGGTAGCTGAGGTCTCTCTGGTCGGTGGAAAGGTCAATGTCCACCGGGTTGTGTGCGCGGTTGACCTCGGACCCCTCGTGGTGAACCCAGACCTCGTCGTCCAGCAGATGGAGAGCGGTATCATCATGGGACTGAGCGCCTTCCTCTACGAGGGAGTTAGGTTTAAGGACGGCTTCGCCGTGAACAACAACTACGACACCTACCCCATACTGAAGATGGAGGAGACGCCTGAGATAGAGGTTCACATAGTTCGCTCGGAGGGGGAGATGGGAGGAATAGGTGAGCCGGGACTCCCACCGATAGCTCCCGCTGTTGCCAACGCCCTCTTCAGGATAACGGGGAAGCCCGTTACTGAGCTCCCCTACTATGGGTTATAATCTTTCTCCCGTGAGTCCCGAAGAACAGCTGAAACTCCTGAAGCAGGGAACGTCTGAGGTCATAGAGGAGGAGGAACTCCTCAAGAAGCTCAAGGAGGGCAGACCTCTCAGGGTGAAGGCTGGCTTTGACCCCACAGCCCCTGACCTCCACCTCGGACACGTCGTCCTCCTCCAGAAGCTCCGCCAGTTCCAGCAGCTCGGGCACGAGGTCTACTTCATCATAGGGGACTTCACCGCTATGATAGGGGACCCAACGGGTAGGAGCGAGACGAGACCACCCCTCACAAAGGAGCAGGTTCTTGAGAACGCTAAAACCTACGAGCACCAGGTATTCAAGGTCTTAGACCCTGAGAAGACCACTATAGTCTTCAACAGCACATGGCTCCAAGAGCTCGGGACGGAGGGGCTCATAAAGCTCTCCGCCAAGTACACGGTCGCGAGGATGCTGGAGAGGGATGACTTCTCCAAGCGCTTCAAGGAAGGTATTCCCATATACATCCATGAGTTCCTCTACCCCCTGTTACAGGCTTACGACTCGGTCGCCATAAAGGCAGACGTGGAGCTGGGAGGGACAGACCAGAAGTTCAACCTCCTGATAGGTAGGGACATCCAGAGGGAGTACGGGCAGGAACCTCAGGTGTGCATAACCATGCCCCTTCTGGTGGGTCTTGACGGCGTGAGGAAGATGTCCAAGTCTTACGGGAACTATGTTGGGATAACAGAAGACCCCAAGACAATGTTCGGGAAGCTCATGTCCATCTCCGACGAGCTCATGTGGGATTACTACCTGCTACTAACCGACTACACCGAGGAGGAGATAGAGAAGTTCAGAAAAGAGTGGCACCCCATGGAGGCAAAGAAGCACCTCGCCGAGCTGATAGTGAGCAGGTTCCACTCGGAGGAGGAAGCCAAAAAGGCGAGGGAGTGGTTTGAGAGCACCTACTCCAAGAGAAAGTTCCCCGAAGACGCACCCCTCGTAGAGCTACCCCACGAGGAGATGACCGCCCTTGACCTGATAACTGAGCTCGGGGCTGTCTCTTCTAAAAACGAGGGCAGGAGGGTCATACAGGGAGGAGGTCTTAAGGTAAACTTTGAGAAGGTCTCAGATCCATACCAGAGCATAAAGCTTGACGGAGAGCTGAAGGTTCAGGTGGGTAAGAAGAAGTTCTACAGGGTTAGAAAGGGGTAAGATTCACATCTGAAGCTCTGTGAGAAAGTTATCATTTAAAAGAGGGAGGTAGTTATGAAGCTCCTTTTCCTTCTCACCCTCGTTGTCTTCAGCTTCGCTCAGCCGATAAAGAGCTTCAAGTACTGCGGACACATAGAGGTGTTGGGCTTTGAAGGAAACATGCCCATGCCCATTCCTATGATGCCGATGGGAATAAAAGGTTACGTCTCGCCCACTGGTATAGACCCCCAGCCTCCCAAAACCTGCACGTGGGTATTCCTTGAGACGAGGAGGGGAGACCTTTATGTACCCACGATAGTGGTGTGGTCGGACACATACGCAGGATACCACGCGGACATATACTCCGACCCCAGCTACATCTTTGGCTACAGACAGAGACAACCCTCAGACTTCAGCCCTGCGGGACTTGAGCAGAGGAACAGGGAGATGGAGAACTACCTGAGCAACGCCGCAGGTAGCAGAGTCCTCTTGGAAGTCCTGAAGGCGATAAAATCTGGCAGACCTGAGACGGGCTTTGAAGCCCTGATAGAAGTTCCCATCGCGACCACGCTGGGAGTAGTTCCCAGGGTAAGGGTCAGGTACTACCTCTACGACTTTGAGGTCAACCCTGTGGTTCCGCCTAACGTCCAGAGGCTCATAGAGGAAGGGAGAAGCAAGAGAATACCCCACACTCCCCTGTGGGAGCCTGTAACCGTGCCCGCAGACCTCGTAGGGGGATAAATTATTAGAATGAAGTTCTTTAAGCTTGAGCTCACCTCTTACGAGGATAGATTCCAGCTCTGGTTTGTCGGAGATGAAAAGCTGACCGAGGAGGATTTTGGAATCGCCCTCTCGGAGGCTATGCTTGAGGTTTTCAGGAAGCTTGACATAACCGTTGACGACTCGCCAGAGGTCAGGAAGGACTATCCCCTCTTCGTCCTCGCTCTGGAAGAGGAAACCTTCCTTAAAGTTATGGAGAACAGGGGCTTTAAGAAACTGGAGCCGGACGTCGTGGTTAAGGGAGACTCCTACTCCGTCCTGTGGGAGACACCACAGGGAGATAAAAAGCTGACGCCACTGAAGGACAGGGGAAACCTTGAGGATTACATACTCAGTAAGGGGGTTGAGCTCTCGGACGAAGACCCTTCCAAGCTCATATTTGGCGAGTTTTAATACAAGGAGGGAGTGCGATGAGACTGCTCGTCCTTTTGCTGACCCTGATCGGACTGGGTTTTTCCATACCCGTGATCCTGATTGAGAAGGAGATCACCACCAAAAGTAATTTCCACGAGAGCCACAGGAAGGTGAAGCTATACATGGCTGAGGGCTACGAGAAGGAGGTCTGGGAGGAGAAGACGATAACCAAGGGAAGCCCTCTCGGGCAGCTACCTTTCATGCAGAACCTGATGAAAAATGCTCCCAGGCAGGAACCCCAGAGCCAGGTTAGCAAGGGGGAGAAGATCACCCACTTCAAGAAGGGGAAGGCGGTGGTTTACTTTATCTACCCTGACAAAAAAGCTTACAGCAGGCAGGAACTTCAAGGAAGGATGCTAATTATGGGCTTTATGATGCTCCTTGACTGCGACCAGCGGGGAAGATGCAAACCAAAGATGGAACCCACCAACGAGAGGAAAAAGATAGGCAGGTGGAAGGCGAGGAAGGTGATCGTCAGAGTGAACATGATGGGGAGAGAGGTTCCAGCTTACTACTGGTTTACTAAGGACAGTAAGCTCCTTATGGAGGCTGACAGGATAAGTATGAAGAACATCCTCAAGGTGATAGAGGACGACCCCAAGGTATCGCCCTTCCTCAGGGGTGCGAAGGAAGCTTTTGAAGAGATAAAGAAGAAATACGGGTCTGTTGTGATGAGTGAAACTCCCGTCATGGGAAGCACCACCGTTGAGGTGGTAAGGTCGGTAAAGAGGGTGAACGTGCCCAAGAGCTTCTTTAAAGTGCCCAAGGGTTACAGTGAGTCCAGCCCACAGATGCCCATGATGCCTCCCAAGAACCACGGGGGATACAGACAGAGATGAAAATACTAATACTCGTGCTTGTCTCCCTTGTCTTTTCCCAGACCCTTTACAACGGGCTCGTGAACTATAAGGGGCAGGTCATAGACTGCGGACATATCTTAGGTAGATACGCCCATGGGGGCGTCCCTTCAATAAGAGAGGACAAGAACGTAAAGCTCTGCTGTTCTTCTCTGAGGGAGATACTGAAGAACGAGGGTGCGAACGCCCTGCTGATAGCACACCTCAACATATGCAGACAGCTCGGACGTTGAGATTAAATTTATGTAAAATTTGCTCTGGAGGAGCGAAGAATGAAGACGATCTCAATAGATTACATAAAGGATAAGGTCATAAACGGAGAGAGGATAACACCCGAGGAAGCCCTTGAGCTATACAGGAACTCCGACCTCACCACCCTCGGGATGCTGGCAGATCTCGTGAGGAAGAGAAAGCACCCGGACAACGTGGTCACCTTCGTGATAGACAGGAACGTGAACTACACCAACGTATGTATAGCGGGCTGTAAGTTCTGTGCCTTTTACAGAAGGAAGAGCGACGAGGACGCCTACACCCTTGATATAGATACGATCCTGAAAAAGGTTGAGGAGCTGGTTGAGTGGGGTGGAACGACCCTGCTTATGCAGGGTGGGATAAATCCGGATCTGCCTCTCAGCTTCTATGAAGAGATGATCTCCACGATAAGGGAGAAGTTCCCGCAGGTTCAGATACACTGCTTCTCCGCTCCGGAGATAGTCTATCTATCTAAGTTGGAGAAGATGCCCATAAAGGAAGTCCTCAAGAGGCTGAAGTCCGCAGGACTGATGTCCATTCCCGGGGGAGGTGCGGAGGTGCTATCTCAGGAAGTCAGGGACAAGGTATCGCCGGGCAAGTGTTCGGTGGAAGAGTGGGAGGAAGTCCACAGATCAGCCCACGATCTCGGCATGACCACGACCGCCACCATGATGTTCGGGCACCTTGAGAGCATAGAGCACATCCTTGAACACCTTGATCGTGTCAGGAGAATTCAGGACGAAACGGGAGGCTTTACCGCCTTCATACCTTGGACTTTCCAGAGGGGGAATACAGAGCTTGACTTTGTTGAGCCTGCTGGCAGCCCTTATTATCTGAAGGTTCTCGCCCTATCAAGGATATTCCTTGATAACTTCACCAACGTTCAGAGCTCTCACGTGACCCAAACCATGCCCGTGGGGATGGTGGGACTTCACTTCGGTGCCAACGACCTTGGGTCTGTGATGATAGAGGAGAACGTCATATCCTCCACAGAGTTCAAGGTGAGCATACCCAACGTTGAGGACATGGTTCAGGCGATAAAAGACGCCGGCTTCATACCAGCCCAGAGGGATACCTACTACAGGGTAGTGAGGAGGTTTAGTTGAGGGAGAGGTTCTTTCTGAGTTTAGTTCTGCTCTGCGTCTCTCTCGGCTATCCCTCAGCACAGCAGGTTTCCTACGATAGGGTTATCTTCATGACCAACTTTGGGGGCGTTTTCCAGTACAGCATCTCTTCAGTTCAATATTACGTCCCCGACATACGCCTTGAACTTCGTGTAGGGCACAGCCTGGGGTTAAGGCTGGATGAGATAAGGAAGGGTTGCACCGCGAGCGTTGAGGGAGATCCCACCGACAGAGACGGGGATGGCTTCCCCGCCGGAGCTACATACCATATCAAGTGTAAGTTCCCTGCTCACAATCTTGAGCTTGTGGGGAGGATAAGTGTGAGGGACAACAACGAGAGCGATTCCAGAAGCGGAGGGTATCTGTGCACGGGTGTGTTCACCCCTGCGGGGTGCTCCAGAGAACCTCTAAAGAACAGGGGATACGACTACTACGCCCTTGATATAGACTCCGAATACAGCCCTGTGACCAACACTTACTTCTTCAGGAGATACTACTGGATGGTTTACGGGCACTCCTGCGAGGCTGAAAACCTCTCCTTTGCCCCTAAGGGACCCTTAAACCCCTGGGAGTGGGACAGGGGAGTCTGGAACGGAACCCTGAAATGTAACGCCATCCCCTCTTACAAGTATATCTTTGAGGTAAAGAACTGGGAGTCCGGTATGTGTCCGGACGCGAGCACGCCAGCGAAGGGAACTATAAGGATCAGGGCAAGTTGTCTTAACGCTCCCTCTGAGGAGTTCAGCGCTACTGTTAACTACATATCCTGTGGTCATGGGAGGGCTGTGGGAACCAACTGCGGAGGTTTCCTGATAAACACCTCCTTCTGAGGTGAAATTTCCCTTAACATTCTTCTAAAGTAGCTTCAAATTAAACATAAAACAGGTCGGGAGGTGAGTGTCATGAGGGTTAAGTATCTGGTGTTGTCTTCAGCTTTAATTGCCGCCGCTGGATGCGGAGGCGGTGGTGGTGGAGGCGGTGAGACCATATCTGGTGTATGGAAGGGCGAATACACTGGTTCAGCCCCCACTTCGGGAGCCACACCCAAAGGACCAATCTGTCTTGAGATAAACCAGAATGGTGCTCAGGTAAGTGGAAGCGCATGGGTGTCAGGTTATATATGGTCAGGAAGTTACAGCGGAACTGTGAGCGGCAACACCTTTACAGGTCAGGTGAGTGGAAAAGACTTGAATAATAATGATGTAACAGTGAGCTTTGATGCGAGTGTGTCGGGTAACAATATTACTGGACGAGTGACAGTTACCGTTGGAAGTCAAACTCAGACATACAATATAACCTTAGAAAAGGAAAGTGACCCGAATTGTGGCTGGGCAAACAGGGACTTAGCGTCGGCTTTTGGGCAAGCATTGGGTAACGCTTCAGGTAGTTCATCTTTGGGGACTGCTTTGGCTTCGTTTATAACATCTGTTCCCCAGGTGAATGTAAGTATTGATGGAAGCCCACCCCAAAACTGGTGGGTATGTATATGGGAGGTTAGGGAAAGAGATGCCTCAAAAACCCCAACTAAGGAATACACTATAGGTGGCATAATTGAAGACCAAAACTTTAGTAAAGGTATAGGATGGTATGTGGAAGAAAGTAGTAACCTGAACAGTGTGCCACATTATATTGGTCTGGACTCAAATTTAAATTCTAGGAATGTCAATGTTACCAATCTAAATGGCTCTGTGCCTAAAGTCGCTGGATACTTTGATTTCCTGACTTCAAGTCTTTTCATGGCCGATGGGGGAGTTGAAGACGTTTACAAAACCTCCGGGACATCACTGCCAGCCAACAGTGATCCTTTTTATGTTAGCGAGTGTGATAGCGCAACCAATACTCAATACAAAGTGTGGATGACAACTATAAACGACTTCTGTATAACGTTTAACACAACGACCCCTGCAAACAGATCAGCGAGTGCACCTCCGGATGCCTGCACCGGAACTGCAAAAGTGGATGCTCTCTATATAGAAAAGGTGACCTGTACGCCCTGAGATGAGAAGGAAGGCTGTTTTCTTTTCCTTCCTGCTTTTCTTTCTTTTACTCTCCTGCGGAGGGGGAAGTTCTCTGGACACAGATCTGAGCGCAATAATAAAGAAACACAACCTAAAACCCATAGAAAAGCCCAAGACCGACCCGGACACTGTAGCCCTCGGGAGGGCTTTGTTCTTTGACAAGATAGTCAGCGGCAACAAGGACATATCCTGTGCCACCTGCCACGACCCGAGATTCGGAACGGGAGACTGCCTGCCTCTTCCAGTGGGCACCAAGGGTAGTGGAGAGTGCCTTTCCAGAAAGAGAGATGCGGGAAGACCCTTCATACCCAGAAACGCACCGGAGGTCTTCAACAGAGGGCATAAAGATTGGAAGACAATGTTCTGGGATGCAAGGGTAGAGCTTAAAAACGGGCAGTTGCGTACTCCCGCAGGCAGTCAATTACCTCAAGGTCTGGAGAACGTCCTTCAGGCACAGGCTATCTTTCCCATCACCTCAAGGGATGAGATGAGAGGTAGGAAGGGAGACATAGCCTCGGACGGGAGTGTGAACGATCTTGCCCTTATTGACGATGACCAGTACGCACAGATATGGCAGGCTGTTATGAACCGTGTCTTATCCATCCCTGAATACAGGGATATGTTCAAAAAGGCTTTCGGTGATAGAAACTACACTATCGTGGACTTCGGGAAAGCTATAGCTGAATTTGAAACGGAAGCTTTCACGCTTACCGATAGCCCCTGGGACAGGTATTTGAGAGGAGATAAAGGTGCTCTATCCTACGAGGCAAAGCGGGGAGCCCTTCTCTTTTACGGAAAAGCAAAGTGCTATACCTGCCACAGCGGAACGCTTTTCACAGACCAGAAGTTTCACAACATAGGAGTCCCCCAGTTTGGACCCGGAAAGAATGCAAACGGGCTTGACCTTGGCAGGTACAACGTGAGTGGTAAGGAAGAAGACAAGTTCAAGTTCAGGACACCTCCTCTCAGGAACGTGGCAGTCACATCACCCTACTTCCACAACGGAGCCTACAGAGACCTTAAAAAGGTGGTTCTTCACCACCTTAACCCTGAAAAGTATTTAAGAAATTACGACCCTACAGCCAACGGACTACCTCCGGAGCTCGCCTCAACTCTAAAAAATGATGAAAGCACCATAAATCAGATACTCTCAACCCTTGATATAGAGCCGGTTCACCTGACCGAAGAAGAGGTAGATTATCTAATAGCCTTCCTGAAATCACTGACCAGCCCTCAGGTTTATACCCTTCACAAGGTAATACCTGATAGAGTCCCGAGTGGACTGCCGGTAAAATGACTCCCATGCCTTACCTCCTCTTTCTCCTCGTCTTCACACTCTCCTGTTCTCCCAAGACCTTCAACCCACCCTCCGCAGAGGGATACCGCCTTGAGATAAAGACCCTTCAAACGAGAGGAACTCAGATGGACTACCTCCTCGCCCGCAGGGAGGGAGTCGTCAGGTTCAAGAAGGTACTCATCCTATTTCCCGGAGGTGACGGGACTTGTCACTTCGGCGATCACCATAGCCTCTGCCAGAAGAGGAGAAACTACCTGAACGGCGTATGGGTCAGCAACAACTTCCTCGCAAGGAATATTCTACGCTTTGCCCGAAGAGGAGACCTCGTAGTCCTTGTGGATATGCCGAGAGACGTAAAGAGGATCTTTGCGGACGGAAACTCTAAGCTCCTCGCCAGCGCCCACAGGGTATCGGAAAGGCATCTGGAGGACATAAGGAATTTGGTTTTTAAGTTGAAGTACGCCTTCGGCGTGGAGGAGTTCTACCTCATAGGAACGAGCAGAGGGACTCTCTCGGTTGCGTACCTCACAGACAGAATACCGGAGGTCAAGGGATCGGTCCTGACCGCCACCCTCTCCTCAGACCCGCACTTTGCCGAATACTGCCGAGGTGGTGACTTCCTAAAATGCACAGGCTTTGAAGGGACGGACAAGAGGGTTTTATTTCTACACCACAGGTTGGACGGGTGCGTATCCTCAAGTTATTCTCTCACCCGAAGGGTCTTTCAAAAAATAAAATCTAAAGAAAAGGAGTTTATAACCTTGCAGGAAGGTTCTGAGCCTGCGGACAACCCTTGCTCCGGGCTCACCTACCACGGCTTTTTCGGAAAGGACAGAGAGGCGGTGGAGAGGATACTCTCTTGGATTCACTCGGGAGGGTAAAGCGCCCGCCGAGAGGATATAATCATATCCCATGGGTTACAGGGTAGCGATAGTCGGTGCCACAGGAGAGGTTGGAAGGACTTTTCTCAAGGTTTTTGAAGAGAGGGACTTTCCCATAGACGATCTGATACTCTTTGCCTCCGAGCGTTCGGAAGGGACTAAGCTTACCTTCAAAGGGCAGGAGCACGAGGTAAGAGCCCTCAACAAACAGCCCAACTTCAAGGGCATAGACATAGCCCTCTTCTCCGCGGGAGGGTCTATAAGCAAGGAGTTTGCTCCCAAGTTCGCTCAGGACGGAGTGGTGGTGGTGGACAACTCCTCCGCTTGGAGGATGGATCCTGAAGTTCCTCTCGTGGTGCCCGAGGTCAACCCTGAAGACGTAAAGATGTTCAAGAACAAGGGCATAATTGCCAATCCCAACTGCTCCACTATACAGATGGTCGTCGCCCTCAAGCCCATATACGACACCGCAGGCATAAACAGGGTGGTAGTCGCCACCTATCAGTCCGTATCCGGTGCGGGTGCAAAGGCTATAAGGGAGTTAGAAGACCAGACCAGGGCATGGTGCGAGGGAAGAGAAATACCTCAGCCCAAACACATAGCCAAGCGGATAGCCTTCAACGCTGTTCCCCACATAGACGTCTTCATGGAAAACGACTACACGAGGGAAGAGCTCAAGATGCTCAACGAGACCAGAAAGATAATGCACGATGAGAACATAAAAGTCTCCGCAACCGCTGTCAGAGTCCCAGTCTTTTACTCCCACGCTGAGGCTGTTCACATAGAGACCCAGAAGCCCATACCTCCCCAGAAAGCTCGTGAGGTGTTATCGGAGGCTCCCGGAGTGGTCGTGGTTGACGACCCGAAAAATGCTGAGTATCCTCTTCCCATAGACGCTCAGGGCAGGGACGAGGTCTTCGTGGGAAGGATAAGGGAGGATATAGCCTTCTCGCCGGGTCTCGCCATGTGGGTGGTGGCGGACAATATAAGGAAGGGCGCAGCGACCAACACGGTTCAGATAGCTGAACTCCTTGTGAAGGAAGGACTTGTGTAAGATATAATTTATCTTATGATCTCTCAAAGGGTATCCCAGTTAAAGCCCTCCGCCACACTCACCATAACCGCCAAGGCTAAGGAACTCCGTGCCAAGGGCATAGACGTCATAGGATTCGGTGCGGGAGAGCCGGACTTTGACACGCCGGACTTCGTAAAGGAAGCCTGCGCAAAGGCTCTCATGGAGGGCAGAACCAAATATGCTCCCTCCGCAGGGATACCGGAACTTAGAGAGGCTCTGGCGGAGAAACTGCTCAAAGAGAACAAGGTGGAGTACAAACCCTCCGAGATAGTGGTCTCCACGGGCGCCAAGATGGTGCTCTTTCTGATATTCATGAGCATACTCAACGAGGGAGACGAGGTCTTACTGCCCTCACCCTACTGGGTGACCTATCCCGAGCAGATAAAACTCCTCGGCGGCGTGCCCGTTGAGGTGCCTCTGAAAGAAGAGGAGGGCTTCTCGCCCACCGCAGAGCTCATAGAAAGGTACATAACACCCAAGACAAAGGCTCTTGTGATCAACTCTCCCAACAACCCTACGGGTGCGGTGTATCCCACACAAGATCTGAAGCGCATAGCCGAGCTGTGCGTTGAGAGGAACATCTTCATAATCACCGACGAGTGCTACGAGGCTTTCCTCTACGAGGAGGACTTCACGAGTGTGGCTTCCTTCTCAGAAGAGGTTAAGAAGATAACCTTCACCGTAAACGCCTTCTCCAAGACCTTCTCAATGACCGGGTGGAGGGTGGGCTACGTTGCCTGTCCGGAGGAATACGCAAAGGTCATAGCCAGTATAAACAGCCAGACGGTCTCCAACGTGACCACTTTCGCCCAGTACGGAGCCTTAGAAGCCCTCAAGAACCCACAGGCTAAGGACTACGTCCTGAAGATGAAGGGAGAGTTCAAGAAGAGGAGAGACAGGGCTCACGAACTCCTCTCCTCAATACCGGAGGTGAAGGTCTTCAAGCCCGGAGGTGCCTTCTACATATTCCCCAACTTCTCCTACTACTCGGAGAAGATCGGCGGTGATCTCAAGCTCGCCCAGTACTTGTTAGAGGAGGGTAAGGTCGCCTGCGTTCCGGGTTCGCCCTTCGGTGCGGAGGGTTATCTGAGACTCTCCTACGCCACCAGCATGGAGAACATAGAGAGAGGGATAGAGAGAATTTCCCATACCCTTGAGAAGTTGGGTCTCACGACCTAAATCTTAATTTAGTCAGGAGGAATGCGCTGATGAGAACCCTTTTAAGCCTTGTTGTCCTGCTTGGAGTTATGGGGCTCCTTTCCTGTGAAGGTCAGAAGGGTGCTTCCGTCCCTGAGGCTCCGACTACGGAGAACCGTGTGGAGAAGAAGAGCCTTATACCCAAGAAGGAGTATGCGCTCCTTATAGTTGAGAGCAAGAGCTGTATATACTGCAAGCAGCTGGACAGGGATATAAAGAAAGAGAAGAGCCTCCAGGAAGCCCTCAAGGACATAGACCTTTACAAGGTTCTCTACGAGAGCTACACACCTGTGGAGGCTAACTTCGGCGGCAAGATCGTGGAGATGTCCGAGAACGAACTCGCCAAGACGCTGAACGCCCTATCCTTCCCCAACCTCATATTCTATGACAAGCAAGGGAACATAATTCTTCAGATACCCGGTTACGTCTATCCCACCCAGCTCGTCTGCATAATTGATTACGTGAAGACGGGGGCTTACAAGGAGGAAGACGTAAACACCTACGTAAAGAAGAAAGGCTGTGCATGAAGGCTGTCCTCTTTGACCTTGACGGAACTCTCATAGACTCAGCCGACGACATAGCCCTTGCCCTTCGTCTTACCCTTGAGGAGCTCGGAATGGAGGAAAAAATGCCGCCGAGTGTCAGGAGTTTGATAGGGGGAGGTGTCAAGGCGCTCCTTGAGAGGGTGCTCGGTGATGACTTCAGAGAGCAACACGTCAAGGTCTTCAGGAGGCATTACATAGGTAATCCGGTCGTCAATACGACGCCCTATCCGGGCGTAATGGAAACACTCAGAGCTCTGAGAGGTAGGGGGATAAACCTTGTGGTAGTTACAAACAAGCTTGAGGAGCTCTCGGTGGAGATACTGAAGAGGCTCGGTATGCTGGAGTTCTTTGACCTCGTCGTGGGGGGCGATACTTTTCCTGAGAAGAAGCCGTCGCCCTTGCCTGTACTGAAGTCCCTTGAATTCGTTGGGGTTGAGAGTAGTCAAGCTTTGATGGTGGGGGATACCTCGGCGGACATAGAGGCGGGTAAGAGGGCGGGTGTCAGGACAGCCCTTGCCGCGTGGGGATATGTCAAACTCAACTCCGTCAAACCGGACTACATCTTCAATTCGCCTGCAGACATCCTCAGTTTAGCATCCCAAGTATCTGGTGCCTGAGGACGTGGGCTGGTTTGTATTCTGGGTCTATCTTGAGGGCTTCCTCTACCTCTCTTAGGGCATCGTAGAGCTTGCCCATGGCGGTGTATATCCTTGCGAGGTTTATCCTGGGAAAGTGCCTCGGTTCATAGTTCTTTGCGACTATAGCCTGTTTCAGCCAGGGGATAGCTTCTTCAAACCTGCCCTGTTCAATCAGGTATGCGCCTATGTCGTTATAGGGGTTTCCGAAGTCCGGGTCTATCTCTATAGCTTTCTTGCAGTACTCTATAGCCTTGTCGTAGTCCTTCTTCATGCTGTAAGCCCAGCCGAGGAAGGTGTAGGCTTTGGCGGTAGGCTGAACCTCTATGGACTGTTTGTAGAGCTCTATAGCCTTATCTATATCTCCCAACATGTGATGGGTGTAGGCTTCCTCAAAGAGCCTCTCGGCTTCCTTTTCCGTGTACTCCATGTCTCTATCCTCCACGCTATTAATATAATCCCGCTTATATAACTTGACAACAAAACACTCAATCTGTGTCTTTTCTCCCTCTGATGTATAATTAACGGACTCTGAGGAGATTATTGAAATGTATTACGAATATGAGAAAAAACTCCTGGAGCTTAAGGAGAAGATAGACAACCTCCGCGCCCTCTACAGAGCTGGCAACCGTGAGGTGGAGAGGGAGCTACGGGAGCTTCAGAGGGAGTTCAGGGAGAAGGCGAAGAAGACCTACGCTAACCTGTCCCCCTGGGAACGTGTCCAGCTGGCGAGACACCCAAAAAGACCCCACACCTCGGATTACATAAAGCTCCTCATAAAGGACTTCGTTGAACTGCACGGGGACAGGAGGTTCGGGGATGACAAAGCTGTCATAGCAGGTATGGGATACCTCAAGGGGCAGCCCGTTTGCGTTATAGGACACGAGAAGGGTAAGGGCACCCAGGAAAAGATAGAGAGGAACTTCGGAATGCCCCACCCGGAGGGTTACAGGAAGGCTATAAGGGTAATGAAGCTCGCCGAAAGGTTCAGGATGCCTGTCGTAACCTTCATAGATACACCGGGAGCTTTCCCGGGTATAGGTGCAGAGGAGAGGGGTCAGTCGGAGGCTATAGCAGAGAGTATGCTCACCATGGGTTACTTGAAGGTTCCCACGGTAGCTGTGGTGATAGGTGAGGGCGGAAGCGGTGGTGCCTTGGCGCTGGGTGTGGCAGATAGGGTCTGCATAATGGAGAACGCCTACTACTCGGTTATATCACCCGAAGGATGTGCAGCGATACTCTGGAAGGAGCAGGACAGGGTGAAGGATGCTGCAAGGGCTCTCAGGCTAACGGCGGCAGACCTTAAAGAGCTCGGTGTGGTTGACTGCGTCATAAGGGAACCCTTCGGGGCTGCCCACTGGGACTACCGAAGGAGTGCTTACGTTCTCGGTTATCACTTAAGGAAGTGTTTGGGTGAACTCTGCTCAAAGGACGTAGAAACCCTCCTGAGCGAGAGGCTGGGCAAGTTTAAGAACTTGGGGGCTTACGTGGAAGGTTGAGCCTTCTCCCTGCACTGGGGGCATAGTCCATACACGTTCACAGAGTAACCTGCCGTCTCAAAACCCTCAAGTTCCTGAGGTATGTCTATCTTCTTGTCCATGTATATATCCCGTATAGCACCACAGCTCACGCATATAAGGTGATGGTGGTCGTCCGTGTTGGCATCGTATCTGGCGGAGCTTCCCCAGTAGCAGACCTTCTTGGCAAGACCCATCTGCTCAAGGGTCTCTACGGTTCTGTAAACGGTGGCGAGGGACACGAAGGGATACCTCTTCTTGACCTCCTCGTATATCTCCTCAACGGTGGGGTGGTTGTGTGAGTTCAGGAGTATTTCATAGACCGCAACCCTCTGGGGAGTTATCTTAAGTCCAGCCTCACGGCACCTCTCTATAAAACTTTCAAGCATACTCTCTCTGAGCTCCATAGCAATTAATATAACAGAACAGTCTTATTTTTCAATAATGCTTTTCAAGTGGTATTCAATATATAGTTGTAATCTTCCCGCTCTCTTATCAACCTGTAGGAACCATTCTCAACGAGAACCTCCGCCGGACGAGGTCTTACATTGTAGTGGGAAGCCATCGCAAAGCCATAAGCTCCTGCTGAGAGAACGGCTATGTAGTCTCCCCTCTCAAGGAACTCTATCCTCCTGTCCTTGGCGAGGAAGTCTCCCGTCTCGCATATAGGTCCCACTATGTCCGCTATGATGTGTTCCCTTCCCTTACTCTCCACCGGGACGACGTGGTGGTAAGCGTCGTATATTGCCGGTCTAACGAGGTCGTTCATGCCCGCGTCAACTATTATGAAGTGCTTGATCTCCTTGTCCTTTAAGAACTGAACCTGTGCTATTAAAAGACCGGCGTTGCCGGTTATTGACCTTCCCGGCTCAAGTATTATCTGGGCGGACACTCCTTCAAGCAGAGGCAGGACTTCCCTGGCAAGCTCCTCCGGAGAGGGTTCCCTGTCCTCGGGCTTGTACTTTATCCCCAAACCACCACCTATGTCCAGGTAATTTATCTCAAAACCCTCGTCCGTAAGGTCTCTGTAAAGCTCAACAACCTTCTGAACAGCCTCTCTGTAAGGTGAAACGTCAAGGAGTTGTGAACCTATGTGGCAGTGTATACCGACGACCTCAAGGTTCTTCAGCTCCCTGGCGAGCCTGTACTCCTCCCTTGCGGTCTCAAAGTCAACCCCGAACTTACTCTTCTTCATACCTGTTGATATGTAGGGGTGGGTCTTGGGATCAACGTCAGGGTTTACCCTTATGGCTATGCGTGCCCTCTTGCCGAGCCTTCCCGCTATCTCGTCCAGGACGTAAAGCTCGTCTCTGGACTCCACGTTGAACATGAGTATCTCTTTCTCTATCGCAAGCTCAAGCTCTGGAACGGTCTTCCCCACTCCCGCGTAGACTATCCTGGAAGGGTCTATGCCTCCCTTTAGGGCTGCCACAAGCTCTCCGCCGGAGACTATGTCCGCTCCCGCGCCTTCCTCACCCGCTACCCTGACCACCTCCGGGTTGAAGTTCGCCTTGACCGCGTAGCAAACGAGCGCGCCCGGGAAAGCCTTTTGATAGGCTCTTATCCTCTCCCTTATATAGGAGGCGCTGTAAACGTATAGGGGTGTTCCGAACTCCTGGGCAAGCTCCTTCAGGGACAGTCCCTCAAGGTGAAGTTTGCCGTTTTTGACCCCTATATACGGGTTGAACTCTTTGAGAAGTTCAGCCTGTGTGCTGTCCATCCGAACCTCCTTTTATAGGGAGGAATATTTTAAGGTAAGAACCATGTCCTGTGAGCTTGAAGGTTTGGGACTGCGCGGTAAATATCCTTTCGTGTTCTTGCTGTACCTTATCCCTCCGCTCGCCCTGAGCTACACACTTCTTCCCTCCTTGGCGCTGGGTTTCATAATGTCCAAGAGCTCTACAAACTATATTGCCAGTGTGAGTTTCTTCCTCGTATTCTTCTTAGCGGGTTTCCTTTTCTTCAACCGTCTCCACAGGTACTATTACGGGGTAGGCGCTTTTAAACTCGCAGGCGTCTTGCTGAAGGGAGTGCGCTCAGCCTTCTCACGGATATACCTTGAGAAAGACCGCCTCGTTCAGGAATATCCTACGAGCGTTAGAGAGGTTGAGTTGAGAGGAGGAAAGATACTTTTGTTATGGACGGTGTCGCCCGTTCTGCTCTTTCTGGAAGGAGGCTCGTCCCTGAATGGTGGAATAGTGCTGTTAAGGGCTGGTTTCGGGAAGAGGGAGCTTGAGGAGTTTATGTCCTGCTTGTCCCGGGAACTCGGAATTCCAGAGGAGAAGATAAACTTGAGTTACTTCAGGGGCTTTATACTTTCGGGGTTTAGCTACAGAAGGGAGATAAAACTCTCTGGAGAATTTGATAAAGACGAACTTCTTCCTTAAATTATTACATTCGGAGGTTGGAAGATGGCAGGACACAGTCACTGGGCTCAGATAAAGCACAAGAAGGCTAAGGTTGACGCTCAGAGAGGAAAACTCTTCAGCAAGCTGATAAGGGAGATAACCGTTGCGGCGAGGCTTGGCGGTTCAAACCCCGAGTTCAATCCGAGGCTCAGGACAGCGATAGAGCAGGCTAAGAAGGCTAACATGCCCCTTGAGACCATAGAGAGGGCTATAAAGAAGGGAAGCGGAGAGCTTGAGGGCGAGACCTACGAGGAGGTTATCTACGAAGGCTATGCTCCTGGCGGGGTGGCGGTTATGGTGCTTGCCACCACCGACAACAGGAACAGAACCTCCGCCGAGGTCAAGCACGCCTTCTCAAAGCATGGGGGAAGTCTCGGCTCTTCTGGGTGCGTTTCCTACCTCTTTGAGAGGAAAGGTGCCATAGAAGTCCCTGCCTCCGAGGTGTCCGAGGATGAGCTCTTTGAAAAGGCGGTGGAGGCGGGCGCAGAGGATATCCAGAGCGGTAGCGAGGTTCACCTCGTTTACACGTCCCCCGAGGAGCTGTATCAGGTAAAGGAAGGTTTGGAGAAAGCAGGTGTCCCCGTTGAGAAGGCTCACATAACTTGGATACCAGTTTCAACGGTATCCGTGGAAGATGCGGAAACCGCAAAGAAGGTTCTGAGGCTGATAGACGCCCTTGATGATCTGGAGGATGTGCAGCAGGTCATAGCGAACTTTGAGATACCCGAGGAGGTTCTCCAGAAGGTAGAAGCCTGATGCTGGGAGAGCTCTTCAAGGTATTCTTTCACTACGTTGCCGATATACTGCCCTATTTCTTTATAGCCTCCTTTCTTGGGGCTACTCTGCAGGTTCTTATGGGGCGCAGGTTGATGAAGAGATCCTTCATGTCCAGACCTTACGCTCCCCTGATCACAGCTACTCTCGGCGCGAGTGTTCCCGTGTGCTCCTGTTCCATGATACCCGTTGCTAGAACCCTTGACAGCTTTTCACCCCGCAGTTACGCCCCGGTTATGGCGTTCCTCGTTACGGCTCCGGTGCTATCTCCTGTGGTGGTGGTCTTGACCTTCGGTATGCTGGGATACGAGCTGACGGTGATGAGGGTTTTATCATCCTTGGCGTTTGCCCTGGTGGTCGCCTACCTTTCCTCCTTTATCTTTGTGAAAAGGGCTACCCTTCCCCTCGTGCAGGGTGCATCTTCCGCGCGCCAGAGCTGGCTCAAAGAGTTCACTCAGAACTTTCTCAGCCTCCTTACCACAACGGGTAAGTACGTTCTCCTCGGGCTGTTCATAGCTTCCCTCGTCAAGGTTCTGGTTCCGGAAGGTCTCATAGTCTCCTTCTCCTCAAGCCCCCTGTCTTACCCACTGATAAGCCTCCTTTCCATACCGGTGTACGTCTGCTCGGGTGAGGAGGTTCCCATAGCGAGATCACTGCAGGAGCTCGGTTTTACACAGGGTCAAGTCCTCACCTTCATGCTCGCCTCCTCGGGTATATGTGTGCCTACTATAACCGCCCTATTCAGCTTTCTGCCCAAAGGTCTCATCCTTATGTACGTTGTCGGGTGGTTCCTGTTCGCTACCCTCTCGGGTGTGTTTATGGACCTTCTTGTAGTAACTTGAATACTTGGTATGTTCGTGAAGATACTCCCGCACCAGGTAAGGAGCAAGATCGCAGCTGGGGAGGTAATTGAATCACCAGCCGATGTGGTCAAGGAGCTCGTGGAGAACTCGCTTGATGCCAACGCTACAAGGGTAGAGGTAGACATATCCAAAGGGGGCAAGAGGCTTATCCTTGTCAGGGACAACGGGACGGGGATACATCCCGAGGATATAGATAAGGTCGTCCTTGAAGGGGCAACCAGCAAGATAGGTAGTGAAAAAGACCTGATGAACATATCAAGCTACGGCTTCAGAGGAGAGGCTCTCTACTCCATAGCGAGCGTGAGCAGGCTTACCATAAGGTCAAGGTACTTTCAGGAGAAGGAGGGCTACGAGGTAGAGGTTGAGGGAGGGGAGGTTGTATCCAAGAGTAAGGTCGGTATGCCCGTGGGTACGGAGGTAGAGGTCAGAGACCTCTTTTTCAACCTCCCAGCCCGCAGGAAGTTCCTCAAGAGGGAGGACACGGAGAGGCGCAGGGTTATAAACCTCATCAGAGAGTATGCCCTGGCAAACCCCGATGTTGGATTCATTCTCTTTTCCAACGCACGGGAGGTTCTCAACCTGCGCCCGGCTTCCGAAAGGGAGCGCGCTGAAGATGTCCTGGGGGAAAGGCTTGAGCCTATAAGAGGGGAGAGGGAGTTCTTGAGGCTGAGGGCTTATGTAAAGAGGAACGTCTCCAGGGGGGAATTCCACCTCTTTGTGAACTCAAGACCCGTGAGCTCTAAGGGCATGAAGGACTTCCTGAGGAAAACTCTCGGCTACAAGACCCTCGGAGTTGTGTTCTTGGAACTCCCACCCTTCATGGTTGACTTCAACGTCCACCCTAAGAAGAGGGAGGTTAAGTTCCTCAAGGAGAGAAAGGTCCTTGCACTGATGAGGAGTATGCTCGGCGGAAGGGAGACGGAGTTCTTCACCCTTGAACAGGAGATAGCACCTTACGAAACGGAGTTCAGGATACTCGGGCAGCTCAACGACACAGTCATATTAGCCCAAAGGGGTGACTACCTTTACTTCTTTGACCAGCACCTCATATCTGAGAGGGCTAACTACGAGAAGCTTAAGGGTAAGCCCGAGGCGGATCAGATAGCCTGCAGGTCTGCCATAAAGTCTGGAGAGAAACTGAGCGAGAAGGAGATGAAGGAGCTCGTGGAGCTATGGAAAGGTCTTGAAAACCCACACGTGTGCCCTCACGGGAGACCCATATACTACAGGCTTCACATCAAGGATATTTACGAGAAGCTGGGGAGGAGTTTTTAGAGTTATATTTATTAATCATGGTAGACAGGGATTGGGTAAAGAAGATAGCCCTTCTGGCGAGGTTGGAGCTTACCGAGGAGGAGGTAGAACTGTTCAGCAGACAGCTGGGCGATATACTGGGCTTCGTTGAACAGCTTGGTGAGCTTGACACCACCGGAGTGGAGCCTTACATTCAAAACATTGAAGAGACCCCCATGAGAGAGGATAAACCGGGAGAGTCTCTCACCCAGGAAGAAGCCTTGAAAAACGCGCCCGAGAGGGAAAACGGCTTCTTCGTGGTTCCGAGAATTGTGGAGGTTTAATTTATGGCTCAAGAGACAGCTGAGAAGGTTTTGAACGAGAAGAAGAAAGCCCTTGAGGCTTCCATAGCCAACATTGAGAAGAGGTTCGGCAAGGGCTCCATAATGCCCCTGCACGCCGCGGAAACCGTCAAGGTTGATGTAATACCTACGGGTTCCCTTGCTCTGGACATAGCAACCGGTATAGGAGGCATACCGAGGGGCAGGATAATAGAGGTGTTCGGTGTGGAGTCCTCGGGTAAGACAACCCTCGCCCTTCATGTAATAGCTCAAGCCCAGAAGAAGGGCGGTGTGGCGGTCTTTATAGACGCTGAGCACGCCTTAGACCCCAAGTACGCCAAGAACCTCGGTGTTGATGTGGAGAACCTTTACATATCCCAGCCCGACTACGGAGAGCAGGCTCTTGAGATAGCCGAGAGCTTGATAAACAGCGGTGCGGTTGACGTGATAGTGGTGGACTCGGTCGCAGCCCTCGTCCCGAGAGACGAGCTGGAAGGTGAGATGGGGGAAGCCCAGGTTGGCAAGCAGGCGAGGCTCATGTCCCAGGCTCTTAGAAAGCTGAAGGGTATAGTCCACAAGAGCAACACCTCACTGATATTCATAAACCAGATAAGGGAGAAGATAGGGGTAATGTTCGGAAACCCTGAAACTACGCCCGGAGGGCGTGCTTTAAAGTTCTTCTCCGACATGAGGCTTGAGGTTAGAAGGATAGGAGACATAAAGGAGGGCAACGAGAAGGTAGGCTACCGCGTGAGGGTCAGGGTTGTGAAGAACAAGCTCGCCCCTCCCTTCCAGGAGGCTGAGTTTGACATGATATACGGGGAGGGTATATGCAAGCTCTGTGACCTGATAGACGTGGCTACCGACAAGGGTGTGCTCACCAAGAGCGGTTCGTGGTACAGCTACGGTGATCAGAGGATAGGACAGGGTAAGGAGCAGGTTAAGAGGTACCTTAAAGAAAACCCCGAGCTCGCTCGGGAGATAGAGGAAAAAGTGAGGGAGGTAGCAGGACTTGTTACAGCTGATACTGAAGAAGGCTCTTGACCTTGATGCCTCCGACATACACATAAAGGTCGGGGCGAAGCCCGTTTACAGAATTCACAAGAAGCTCCACGTTGACGAGGAGTTCCCTGTCATAACCGACGAGCACTTCTCTCTCTTCCTGAACGAGGTCATCGGTAAGAGCGAGAAAAAGAAGAAGGAGTTTGAGGAGCTGGGAGAGATAGACCTCTCCTACTCTCTGCCCAAGGTCTCCCGTTTCAGGGTCAACGTTTACAAACAGCGCGGCACGAGCGGTATGGCGTTCAGGGTGATTCCCTTCCAGATACCCCCCTTCAAGACTCTCAACCTGCCTGAGGTAATGCTGAAGACCTCACTATCGCACAGCAAGGGGCTGATACTCGTTACGGGACCAACCGGCTCCGGTAAGTCAACAACCCTCGCCTCCATAATAGAGGAGATAAACAAGAACTTCAGGAGGGTCATAGTTACCATAGAAGACCCGATAGAGTATTTGCTCAGGGACAAGAACTGCTTTATAGTCCAGAGGGAGGTGGGTATAGACACCCAGAGCTTCGCGAGGGGTCTCAGGGCTGCCTTGAGGGAAGACCCGGACGTGATAATGGTCGGTGAGATAAGGGATACGGAGACCGCAGAGATAGCCCTGCAGGCTGCAGAAACGGGTCACCTCGTCTTCTCAACACTGCACACCCTTGATGCCAAGGAGACGGTGAACAGGCTCATAGGGATGTTCAAGCTTGAGGTTAGAGACCAGGTAAGGCAGATGCTCGCCGGAGTTCTGGTAGCCGTATTCTCCCAGAGGCTGCTGCCGAGAGCTGATAAGAAGGGTTCCATACCTGCCGTTGAGGTGATGCTCAACACCGGTGCAATAAAGGAAGCCCTCTTAGACCCGACGAGGATAGACGAGATACCAGACCTCGTCGCCAAGGGTAAGGCGGCTTACGGAACCCAGACCTTTGACCAGCACCTTGAGGAGCTTTACAGGAACGGTCAAATAGACTTCCACACGGCTATACTTTACGCAACGAAGCCCTCAGACCTTGAGCTCAAGCTCAGGGGTATATCTTCGGGTGCGGAGTTTTAAGATATACCCTTATGAAGATCGCCATAGACGGTCCTGCAGGAAGCGGTAAGAGCACCATAGCGCGGAAGCTCTCGGTAAGGCTCGGAATTCCATACCTTGAGACGGGTCTTGCCTACAGGGCAGCTGGATTTCTCGTTCTGAAGCACCTTGGAGCCGTGTCCGAACTTAGCTGGAAAGAGATAGAGCCTCTGCTCCACCGGCTTGAGATAGAGCCTCGTGTGGGGAAAACGGTTGTTCGGGTGGACGGTGAGGAGCTGGGAGAAGAGCTCAAGGGTGAGGACGTAGGCAGGGTCGCTTCCCTGGTCGGGACTGTAGGTAGGTTCAGGGAGTTTATAAACGAGTACTTCAGGAGCTTACTGAAGGGACGTCAGGCTGTAGTTGAGGGTAGGGACGCAGGGACAAACATAATTCCGGACGCGGAGTTAAAGCTCTTCATAACGGCTTCACCAGAAGAGAGGGCTGAGAGAAGGTTCCGGCAGTTGAAGAGAGCGGGAGTTGAAGTCAGCTACGAGGAAATACTGCGTGGCATAGTTGAGAGGGACGAGAGGGACTCTCAGAGGAAAGATTATCCCTTCAAGCCTGCACCGGACGCGGTTATTGTGGACACCACAGGTAAGAGTGTTGATGAGGTTATTCGGGAGATAATATCTATGGTGGAAAGGGTTAGGGAATGAAAAACCTGCCCAACTTTATTACCCTGCTTAGACTTGTGCTGTCACCTTACGTCCTGCTACTCGCCTACAGGGGGCAGGAGAAAGAGTCGGCGGTTCTGTTTCTCATACTTGCACTGAGCGACGCGGTGGACGGTGCTATAGCGAGGATGTTCAGGGCACAGACCACCCTGGGCAAGCTCTTAGACCCTCTGGCGGACAAGCTGCTTCTCTTCTTCGGACTACTGTCTATAACCATATACACCGACATAAAGGCGAGCTTAGTTCTCCTCCAGGCTCTCGTGGTCAGGGACATCTTCCTCGTGGCGGGCTCTCTGTTCCTGAAGAGGTTCGGGTTCATGCCGGAGCCGTCCCTGTTCGGTAAAGCCACCACCTTCTTCCTGTCCCTTACCGTGTTCACGGGTTTCCTTGTTAACCTATACAGGAGTGAACTCTTGCTGAGCGTTTTTGATATGTCCCAGGCTGTATCCCTTGCTCTCGTCGCGGTCTCTGGTGTGGACTACGCCCTAAAGGGCGTGAACTTCCTCGTGAGTAAACTTATAATTGAGAAGCGATGAAAGGCATCTCCGGTAAGGAATGGCAGGTGTTGAGCCATTCTATAGAACCACCCCCGGAACTTGTGGATATATACGGAAGGCTTCTCGCGCAGTTGATAGTGAACAGAGGTTACGAGGACTCCCACGAGGAGCTCTTTGAGTTAAAGCTCAAGTACCTGCTGCCCTATAACCTTCTTCCGAACGTTGAGGAGGGTATTGAGAGGATAGTTGAGTCTGTCCGGAGGGGGGAGAGGATCATCATATTCGGTGATTACGACGTTGACGGAATAACGGGGACTGCCATACTTTACGAAGTCCTCAGAGCTGCGGGTTCAAAGGTCACCCCCGTTCTCCCCAACAGGGGTACAGGTTACGGGCTCAACAGACGACTTATAGAGGTCTTCTCAAGGTATGCGGAGCTTCTAATAACGGTGGACAACGGAACCTCTGCGGTGAGCGAGATAGATAACTCGGGTATGGACGTTGTGGTCATAGATCACCATAACGTTCCTGAGGAGGTTCCCAGAAGGGCTGTCCTGATAAACCCAAAGCTCTCCAACGGAGTTCCCAAAGATATGAAGGAGCTGTCCTCCTCCGCCATGTGCTTTTATATGGCTGCCGTCTTAGTGAGGCGCCTCGGTCTTGATATGGACGTAAGGACGTTACTTGACCTTGCCGCTATGGGTACCGTTGGGGACGTCATGCCCATGAACAGAACCAACAGGATTCTTGTAAGTAAGGGTCTCTCCCTTCTGGAGGGTATCGCCTCGGGGGCTGTGGATAAACCTGGTGTAAGAGCCCTGCTGAGGGTGGCACGGGTCGGTGAACGCATATCCGCAAAGGACATAGCCTACTCAATAGCCCCCAGGATAAACGCACCCGGAAGGGTAAGTAATCCTAAGCTCTCCCTTGAGCTCCTGACGGAGAAAGACCCCAAGAGGGCTGAACTTCTGGCGAGGAAGATAGAGTCCCTGAACATAAAGAGGAGAGCCATAACGGACAACGTTTACAGGGAGGCTTACAGGAAGGTGATGGAGTCTTCCAGCAGGAACTTTATATCTGTCTGGAGTGAGGGCTGGCACGTGGGCGTGCTAGGTATAGTTGCCGGCAGACTCTCCAGCCAGATGGGCAAGCCTGTCGCCGTATTCTCCAGGGGTGCTAACCACTCCGTTGGCTCGGTCAGGTCGGTTGAGGGTATAGACGTCTATGAAGGTCTGAGTAAGCTATCTCACATGTTCCTCAAATGGGGTGGGCATATGCAGGCTGCAGGTCTCACCCTTGAGAGCAGACTTCTGGAAGCCTTCAGCGAAGAGGTTGATGAGCTGTTCAGCCACGTGCCCAAAGAGTTGCCTCCTCTCTATATAGACATGGAACTGCCCCTGTCGGGTGTAACCCCGGACGTGCTCCGGAGTGTGAGCAGGCTTGAACCCTTTGGAGAGAAGAACCCCGTCCCCGTATTCCTCTCGGAGGAGGTTGAGGTAAAGGGAGTTCAGCTCAGGGGTAGCAGGGCGAAGCTCAAGCTGGGTGACCGTGAGGCTGTTTGCTGGGAGCCGTTGCTCTTTAAGTCTCTGAAGACAGGAAACAGGTTTAGGGTTGCCTACTCGCTCGTGGACGGAGACATAAACGTTGTGGACGTAGAGGACAGAGATGGCACTCGGTAGAACCCACGACCTCGTGAACCTCATAGCCCTTCCGGGCTTTCTCTACTTCCTGCCTAAGGAGTTTTATATAACCTTCGGTGCTGGGTACATAGTTGGAACCTTCTTTCTTTCTCCAGACGTTGACCTGCCCAACTCAAAACCGACCCGCAGGTGGAGCTTTCTCAGGTGCCTGTGGTTTCCCTACCAGAGCTTCACCCAGCACAGGGGGGTTTCCCATGTCCCCATAATAGGGAGTCTCCTGAGACTTCTTTATCTGGTGCTTGTGGTCACCTTCCTCTACTTCGTTGCCTTGGGGGTGGTCTCGGTTCTTGATAGGGGGCTCGCCCTGACCCTGACCGGCTTCAACCCCTTCACTTACCTGAACGAACTGTTCAGGAGCGAGGGGAGTCTGTACTTTGTCGCTGGTATAGTTTGTGCGGACGTGGTTCACATAATCCTTGACGGCGTGTCAAGTGCTCTCAAGAGGATCACCTGAGCTTCAGCATCGCCACTGACACTATGGCGAGCAGGGCTGAAACTATCCACATCCTCACCACTATCTTGGGTTCGTCCAGCCCCTTCTCCTCAAGGTGGTGGTGGAAGGGAGCCTTTCTGAAGAGCCTCTTCCCTCCTGTGGCTCTGAAGTAGATTATCTGAAGTATCACGGTTACCGTCTCAAATACGAACACACCTCCGGCAACGGCGAGCAGGAACTCTGACTTGGTCATAATTGAAACCGTGGCGAGGGCAGCCCCGAGACCCAGAGCTCCCACGTCTCCCATGAACACCTGAGCCGGGTAAGTGTTGAACCACAAAAAGCCAAGCCCTGCACCTATTATCGCGAAGCAGAACACCGTTATCTCACCTGCGTAGGGAACGTGCGGGACTCCCAAGTACTGGGCTATCTTTGAGTGACCCACCACGTAGGCTATCACGCCGAAGGCTGTTGCTGTGGTCATTGAAGGACCTATGGCGAGTCCGTCCAGACCGTCGGTAAGGTTCACCGCGTTAGCGGTCCCTACTATGATGAACATTGAGAAGGGTATATATAACCAGCCCAGATCTACGGTGAGCTCCTTGAAGAAGGGAAAGTATAGCTTTGTCTCCAGACCAACCCAGTAAAAGATGAGCAGGGATACGGCTAAAGCGAAGGACATCTGGAAGGCGAGCTTCGCCTTTATTGAGAGACCCTTTTTATTCTTGAGTTTTATCCAGTCGTCCACGAACCCTATGAGGGCAAAGGACAGCGTTGAAAAGACGAGAACCCACGTGTACCTGATATCAAGGCGCATGAGAAGGACTGAGGTTATCAGTATGACCGTTACTATCACAACCCCGCCCATGGTTGGTGTGTACTTCTTGCTCTCGTGGTGTTCGGGTGTGTACTCTCTGACGTACCCTCCGAAGAGTCTCTGTATCTTCGCAAACTTCTTCATGAAGGTGGGGGAAAGTATCAGAGTTATAAAGAAGGCGAGGAGTATTGCCGTGAAAGAACGGAAGGTTATGTACTTGAGCACGTTGAAGGCGAAGAAGTGCTCCCTCAGGAGTATGGCAAGATGGTATATCATCTCTCAACACCTGTTCCTGCTGAACAGTCTGTCCAGTATTATAGCTACGGCGTTCCTGACCGACAGGTGGTTCCAGTCCCCCGCTCCGTATACGGGCTCCAAGATGTAGTCAAAGGTTCTCATCATGTCCGGCGGCAGCCCGTAACCCGTCCCGAAGACGAGGAGGTACTCCCTCTCTCTGCGGGCAATCTCCCTGCTCAGCTCTTCGTAGCCTACCGTGTTTGGGTACTTCCTGGCGTCTGTACCAACGATTATGGGTCTCTTGCCCTTCTCCCTCTCTACGTCCTCAACGACCTCGTCAAGGGTGTACTTCAAACTGACGAGCTGGACTATCTCGTACCTCGTGGGGTTAGACCTCCTTCCCTCTTCCGAGAGCCAGTAGTCTATCTGCCTCTTTATCACGAGCCTCTGAGCGTCTATGGGCTGGACTATGTAAAACTTACGGACATCGTAGGCTCTTGCCGGTCTTGCTATGTCGTGGAGGTCCATCGTGGTGAAGGAGGTAACTATGAGCTTCCCTTCCCTGTCCATCGCCGGGTAGTGGACAAGGGCTATGGAAACGTTTTCGTTTATCATCCGTAAGGATTTTAGCCTATTTGATGGAAAGTGAGCCGGCCGGGGATCGAACCCGGGACCCACGGCTTAAAAGGCCGTTGCTCTACCGACTGAGCTACCGGCTCTTAGAACCAGCCCCTGGTGGAGCCGACGGGACTTGAACCCGTGACCTCCGACATGCCATATCGGCGCTCTCCCAGCTGAGCTACGGCCCCTGCTGGTTGAATTATAAATTTTACACCAGCCCGTCCCTTCTTTCAAGCCCACCTCTTAAGTGCTTTCCCTTCTTTGGGAGAATGAGCCTGACCTTCAAGCCTTCCTTTCTGCGTTTCCTCTCCTCCTTCATCCTGTTGATAGCCTCAACCCTTATAACCTCTAAAAGGTCTCTGATTCCCATATCCCACCTCAGTTCTTAATCTATTCGTGCCGGTGGAAGTAGACAACACTAACTCTTACATTCGTCAGCTTCAGAGGCAAACTTGTAGTGGCAGTGAGGGCACACCTTAGCCTTTCTGTAAGCCTCTTCACAGCACATGGGACACCTCTTCTTTCCTTTGAGCAGTAGAACCACGTTCAGATTGAATATGTACTTGAGCAGAAGGACTACGGCAAATACCGTCAGAACCACCAGCCATGCCTTCAGAGCCACCTTGGGGTCCTGACTCTTCACCCAGAAGTAGGTCGCCCCCACGGAGGATATCCAGAAGGAGAGCCTCCTGTCCACGAATATGCTCGCTATGACGAATATGACCGCAACCCAGAGGAAGAACTGTATGAGAGGTTCGTTTATCAGGGTAAGTATGCTGTTTAGCGCCTCCACCTTAATATCTTACAACTACACGGCTTCTGAGCAAAGTATGAAGCAAGCGGGCGAGTACGTTACCTCCCAGAAAGGGTAGCAGTGCGTTGGCTCCGAACCTGTCAACAACTATAAGGGCTACAGCTCCCGTGAATAGGAGCCTGATAAAGAAGCCCTGCATCGGTCTGCTGTGTGGGAACTTCCGTGACTGCCTGTAAACCTGCTCGTTGTTCACAACGCCGGTTATACAGCCTACTATAAATGAAAGGGCAAGCTCCATGTCCTATAATTTAATCACATGGCTAACTTCATGACCTTCCTGCGCATACTTATCGTTATTCCCATAGTTGCGAGTATACTCAATGGGCAGTTCGGGGTTGCGGTCGTCCTGACTGTACTGGGAGCCGTTACAGACCTCGTGGACGGACGGGTTGCGAGGAAGCAGGGAGGTGGAAAAAACTTTGGAAAACTCTTAGACCCTTTGGCGGACAAGGTTTTTGTTCTCTCCATACTCACGGCACTGGTTGAGGTCGGTAGGGTCGGCTCCGTGCCCGTCATACTCCTAATGCTCCGTGAGTTCAGCGTCTCCTTCCTCAGAAGCCTCTCCGCTTCTCAGGGAACCGTCTTTGGAGCGTCCCAGCTGGGGAAGATCAAAACCCTGACGGAGTTCCTCGCCATAGTTTTCATACTCGCAGGGTACGGCGTGGGCACGCTCTTACTCTGGCTTTCCATCCTCGTTGCCTACGTTTCCTTTTACGAGTACCTTAAGGTCTATCTAAAATCTTCCGCCGGCTTAAATTATCCTTGATGGAAAAGGTCTGCTCTCTGTGCGGTGGAACCGGTTTCGTTAAAGAAGACAGTGGAGTAAAGCTCTGTGAGTGCAGGTTTACCAAGGACGATGTGAACAAACTCCTCAGGATACCCAGACGTTTCTGGAACGCAGAGCTTGACAACTACGAGAGTGAGAACCCCTCCGAGAGCGAAGCCTACAAGGAAGCCTACATATTCGCCTCTTCCTTTGATCCCGAAGAGGGCTTTGGGCTTACCCTCGTGGGACCCCCCGGTGTTGGAAAGACCCACCTTGCGGTGGGTGTTCTCAAAAAGATTTACAGGGAGAAGGGTATAAAGGGCATCTTCTTTGACACTAAGGACTTGATATACAAGCTCAAGTCCCTGATGGAGGAGGGTAAGACCGGCAGGGCTATAAAAGCCATATTAAACAGACCCCTGATAGTGCTGGACGACCTCGGGAGTGAAAGGCTCTCCGAGTGGCAGAGGGAGCTCATATCCTACATAATCTCGTACAGGTATAACAACCTCAAGAGCACCATAATAACCACCAACTTCTCTCTATCGGGTGAGGAGAAGAAGGACAGGAAGATAAAGAAGCTCGCGGAGGGCATAGACCTGCCGAAAGCTCTCATGTCCGAAAGGCTCGGTCAGAGCACCGTTTCAAGGATATATGAGATGTCAAAAGTCGTATATATAAAGGGCAGAGACAGAAGAAGGCTGTAGTAAAATTGTGGAAATGAAAGAGGTTGAGAGCTTAGTAAAGAAGTTCATAAAGCCCGACTACGAGTACGAGATATTCCTCCAGCGAACCAAGAAGATAAAGGTGGAAGTGTCCGACGAGAAGCTTGAGAACCTGTCCTCCTCAGAGGAGTTCGGCGTTGGACTCAGGGTTTTGAAAGAGGAGAGGATGGGGTTCTCCTACACCACGCAGATAGATGAGCCGAGCGTAAAGGACATAGTTGAGAAGGCTATGCAGGTCAGCGAACTCCAGAACCCGGACAGGGGAAATCGCTTCCTTAAAGAGCTTAAAATTTCCAGCGCAGAGTCCGTATTTGATAAAGAGGGGGTAGAGCTTTCCTTGGAGGATAAGATAGATTTCACCCTTGACCTTGAGAGGAGAGCTAAATCCATTGACAGCAGGATAAAGGGTGTGAGAAAGGCGGGCTTTACCGAGGGTGTATTCTCTGTGGAGGTAACAAACTCCTTTGGAGTTGAGTTTGGATATGAGGGTACTTACTTCACGGCCATGATCGCGGCGCTCGCCCAGGAGGGTGAGGATTCGGCTATATCCTGGGAGTTCAGGGGTGAGAGGAGGTTTTCACGGCTTGATGCAGACGACATAGCGAGGGACGTGGTCTTTAAGAGCACATCTCTGCTCAACCCCAGTCCGATTGATACGAGGGTGATGCCCGTTGTCTTCTTCAGGGAGAGCTTTGCTATGCTCATGGAGGCTTTCTCAAGCCTGTTCTTGGGGGACGCTCTTGTGAAGGGTAAAACGCTCCTCAAGGGGCACCTCGGGGAGAGCGTGGCGAGCGAAGAGCTTACCCTTATAGATGACGGTACCCTTGAGGAAGGGTTTCTGACCACCCCCTACGATGCGGAGGGTGTTCCCAGAAGGAAGAACATAGTTATAGACAGGGGAGAGTTCAAGGGCTTCCTGCACAGCCTTTACACCGCTACATTGGCTGGGGAGGAGCCGACGGGAAACTCTGAGAGGAGTGGCTTCAGGTCACTGCCTTCCTCCGGCGTAACGAACCTCTACGTTAAGCCTGGGGACAGAGGACTTGAGGAGCTCCTGTCCGCTGAGAAGGAGGTTTTCCTCGTCATAGACCTGATGGGGCTCCACACGGCAGACCCCGTTTCCGGTGAGTTCTCCCTCGGAGCTTCGGGAGTGCTTTTCAGGGAGGGAAAGCCCGTCCACGCAGTTAGGGGTGTTACGGTAGCTGGAAATATACTTGACCTCTGGAATAAAATAGTTGCCGTGGGAAGCGATCTGAAGTTCTACGGCAACGTAGGATCACCTTCTGTGCTCGTTGCAGATATAACGGTGGGGGGAAGCTGATATGAGAAAGCCCTTTATATTCTTTCTGTGGTTGTTCCTCCTTGTCTTCGTCCTTTCGTCCATATACATATCCTTTACCGCATACCTTTACGACAGGGATGCAAAGATACTTGCGAACGTGAGCTCCTTTTTCCTCGGAGTTAAGGGTGGTGTGGACAGGGTGAGCATCCCCTACCCCAAGTACACGGTGATAATGTATGCGAAGGAACCCTCCGGTAAGTTCGTCAGTTCCAACGTTGGCTCTCCCATAGATAGGGACAAGTACGTGCACGTGGTTATGCCCGTCAAGGACGGGACGGTTTACATGTACGTCAGGAAGGTGCAGCTCCTGGAGTACCTCGCCTTCGTTGGGCAGCACAACCTTTACACGGGGCTCCTCGTGGCGAGCGTCCTTCTCTACTTCAGCATATTCTATTTCACTCTCAAGGAGTTTGAGCTCGCAGAGAGGGGAGGACTTACCGAGGAGCTCCTTAACAGGCTCAAGGCTCTCCGTCTCACTATGGCGACCCTCAAGATAATTCCCGAGGAGAGCATAGACGAGATGAAGAAGTTGGTTGATAACATCCTTAAGCATAGATTAAGCAAGAGGTGAGGTGTGGGGATATGAAGGTATTGATAGTTTCCTTTGACAAGACCCTTACGGAAGACCTTAAGAAAGCCCTCTCCGACCACGAGGTCTATGTAGCCAAGAACAGCGAGGAAGCCATAAAGATGATCCCTTCGGACATAGAGGGAGTTATATACGACGCCATATCCGGTGCCATATCGGAAGAGGATATAAACACCCTCTACACCAAGAAGTTTAGCAACGCAAGGTACGTGGTTCTGTACGACGAGCTCTTCCCCGTTGATGAGAACAACATAATAGTTCCGAGCAAGCTGCTCGTTCCCAGGGATGAGTCTCCGAAGGAGATAGTCAACAAGCTCCTGGAGTTCCCCGTTGAGGAGGCGCCTCCCGCCGTGGAGACCGTCACGGAGGAGATCCCTGAGATTGAGGAGCAGCCCGTTGAGGAGCTCGTTGAGGGCATATCCGAGGAGTCTCCCGAGTTTGAGATAGAGACAACCGCTTACGAGACACCCTCTTACGAGGAGCAGACTCCAGAGGAGCTGGTTGAGGAACCGGTTACAGGCAGCGTTGAGGAGGCTCTACAGGAGCTTGAAGCTACAGGGTTTGAAGCTCCGGAGGAGATAGAGGTTGAGGAACCGGTTTTGGAGGCAGAGGAGAAAGTTGAGGAAGAAAAGGTTGAAGTTGAAGAGCCTGAAGTGAAGGCTGAAGCCCCGGCACCCGCACCAGCAGCTACCACAGGAACCGGTAAGATCCTGATCGTTTCCTTTGACCAGACCCTGATAGACTCCATCAAGGCAGCCTTCGGGCAGAAGTACGGCGTTGAGAGCGTCAAAACGGTAAAACAGGCGATAGAGCACGGTAGGGACGCCTCCGTGGTTGTGTTTGACGCTATATCGGGTGTCATAGCGGAGAAGGGGCTCATAGAGCTCTCCAACGACCAGAGCATGGCGGCAAAGAGTTACGTCATCCTGGTTGATGATCTCTTTCCCATAAACGTTGATGGCATACCCCTTGAGAAAAAAGTCTCCGTATCCAGGGATACAGACCCGAACAGGATAAAGGAGATAATTGAGGAACAGCTCGCCTCCGCCCCAGTCCAACCTGTTGAGGAGGTGCCCGTTGAGGAAGCCCAGCCTCAAGAGGTGGTTGAGGAGGTTCAGGAAGAGGTTCAGGAGCTTGAAGATGTAGAAGTATCCCCTGTGGAGGAGGTTGAGCTTCCCGAAACCGTTGAGGAAGTCCAGCCTGAGGAGACTGTGGAGGCTCTGGAAACTCCCGAGGAGGCACCTCCACCGCCACCAGAAACCGCGGAAGAGGAGCGCATACCTGCTCTGGAAGCCCTTGAGAAGGTCATGGAGGAGCAGGAGATAGAGATTGAGGAGAGCCCCCCGGTGGAAGAGCTTGTTGAGGAGGTTTCCAAAGAGGAAGTTCCCGCTGAACCAGTTGAAGAGGTTTCTGCAGGGGTTCCTGCCTCCGTATCCGTCTCAGGGGAGGAGCTTGACAGGCTCGTTGAGAGCGCCGTTATGAAGGCGCTTTCCGAGGACAGGATCAGGGAGGCTGTGGCAAAAGCCCTTGAGGACAGGATGCTGGACATAAGGGACATGGTGGCGGACGTTGTCAGGAAGGAAGTTGAGAAGGTTTTTGAGGAGCTGGATATAAGGAACCTTATAAGGCAGGCTACCTACCAAGCTCTCAGAGAGCGCCTTGAGGAACTCATAACTTAACCAAATACCTTTGCGAATACGTAGTCCCTGTGTTTCAGGAACTCCCAGGGGTCAAATATACTTTCAAGCTCTTTCCTTGAAAGGAGCTTTGTGACTTCAGGGTCTTCAAGGAGAACTTCCTTAAAACTTTTGTCCGAGTTCCAGCTCTCCATGGCGCACCTCTGAACCAGGTCGTAGGCTCTGTCCCTCGTCATACCTTTTTCTGTTAGAGCAACCAGAACCTTTGAGGAGAAGTAAAGACCTTTGGAGAGTTCCATGTTCTTCAACATCCTCTCCTTGTTAACGACCAGGCCCCTTAGTATCTCGTGGAACAGGTGGAGTATGTAGTCTAAGGCTATGGAAGAGTCCGGCAGTATGACCCTCTCAACCGATGAATGGGATATGTCCCTCTCGTGCCAGAGGACTATGTTTTCAAGGGCTGGAATCAGGTTGGAGCGTATTACCCTGGCGAGACCGCATATCCTCTCGGAGTGTATGGGGTTCTTCTTGTGGGGCATGGCCGAGGAGCCCCTCTGCCCCTTGGTGAAGGGCTCCTGCACCTCAAGGACTTCGGTTCTCTGTAGGTGTCTTATCTCGGTGGCGAACTTGTCAAGGGAGGAGGCGGTTATAGCCATGGCAGCCATGAACTCGGCGTGCCTGTCCCTGTGGACTACCTGGGTGGACGCAGGCTCTATCCTGAGCCCGAGCTCTTCAAGGGCTATCCTTTCAACCTCCGGGGGTACGTTAGAGTAAGTTCCCACCGCACCGGATATCTTTCCGTAAGACACCCTCTCCTTAGCCTGCACAAGCCTCTCTCTGTTCCTCCTCATCTCGTTGTACCACACGGCGAGCTTTATGCCGAAGGTGGTTGGCTCAGCATGGACGCCGTGGGTTCTGCCTATCATCAGGGTATCCTTGTGCTCGTGAGCGAGTTTTTTCAGCTCCTCCAGTACGAGGTCAACGTCCCCGATCAGTATCTCAAGGGCTTCCCTCATCAGGAGGGCGAGGGCGGTGTCTATGACGTCCGAAGAGGTGAGCCCGAGGTGTATGAACCTTCCGTCCTCACCGACCTGTTCTGACACGGCCGAGACGAAGGCGAGGACGTCGTGCTTGTAAACCCTGTCGTACTCCCTTATCTTCTCAAGGGTTTCATCGTCTATGCGTGTGTTCTCCTCAATCCTCCTGAGAGCGTCTCTGGGTATCCTGCCGAGCTCAGCCCAGGCTCTGCAGACGGCTATCTCCACGTCAAGCCACTTCTGAAACTTGTTCTTCTCCGACCATACCTCTCCTATCTCCCTGCGGGTGTACCTCTCTATCATGGCTTTTACATTATACTCATTAGGAAAATGAGATATACCCTGATACTTCTATTTTTCCTCTCAGTAGCCTTTCCAAAGGTGTACATAGAGTCAAACTATCCCCTTAGGGCTAACAACCTCTCGGCTCTGAAGGAAGAGGACATGTTCCTGATACTCTGGGCTCTTCAAAGGCTCAAGGACGTCAGGGACATAAAGATCAGTACCGTTGGGGAGGATACGGTTGTGTACGTTGAGCGCTACCCCATAGTGAGGGAGGTTGATATAGAGGGGAACTGGTTCGTTGACGATGAGGAGGTTAAGAACATAATCCTCGTGAGGGAAGGTGAGCCCCTCGTTGATTTTGACCCGCAGGGTGCAGAAGAAACCCTGCGCCTCTTCTACGCCAGGAAGGGTTTCCTTGATGCCAGGGTTAAGGTAAGTCTGCAAGTGAATGAGGAGGGCTACGCCTATGTGAGACTGAAAATTGAGGAGGGCGACGTTTACTTTACGGGAGGGGCGGAGTTTAAAGGTGCTAAGAGCTTTGACGAAAAGGTGCTCATATACGAGACAGGGCTCAGCATAGGTGATGTCTTCAACGAGGAGGTTGCGAGGAGAGGTGTGCGGAAGATATACTCCTTCTACCGCGGACAGGGCTTCCTTGAGAGCTCCGTTTACTTTGAGGGTGTGAAGAGGAAACGGCTCGCCTCACCCTTCTTCAGGGTTCTCTTCCCGGGTATAGAGGGGGCGGAGAGAAGTCTTCTGCGCACAGTAGTCCCCTTCTTCAGGGGCATATCTAACTTCCTATCCCACCCCATAGCTGTGACGAAGGCGCTCTTCGGTTACGGTTCTGTTGCAGTTCCAAGCTACACGGTGTACGAAGGCAAGAAATACACCATCGCCTTTGAGGGCAATCTTCATTTCGGGAGCGAGAAACTCATGTCACTCATAGACCTGGACACTCCTGGAGTTGATGTGTTCTTTCTTGAGAAGAGCAGGGAGAGCCTGGAGGTTTTTTACAGGGAGAAGGGCTTCTTTGATGTTAAGGTCAGCTACAGGTTTGAGGGTGACAGGATAACCTTTCTGATAGAGGAAGGAGATAGGTACTCCCTCAGAGTTCTCGGTTTTAAAGGTATAAAGCTCCCGAAAGACTACGATAGGAGCCTGATAGAGGAGCGGGTGGATGAGTTCCTTGAAGCTGTCCGCAGGGAAGGGTACATAACCGCGAGGGTTGAGCTCCTTGAGGAGATAGACAGGAGAAAGAAGCTCGTCTACCTGGTGGTTGAGTATATCCCCGGAAAGAGACTCTGGATCAGGGACGTATCTTACAGGGGGGACGATGAGGACTTCAAAGAACTCTTTGAGAGATACCGAGCCAGGATGCCCCTAATATTCAACGAGGGTTTCATAGAGAACCTCAACAGGGACATTAAGAGCTTCCTCAGGGAGAAAGGGTACTTAGACGGGGACTTTTCCGTGAACATAGAGGTTACGGAGGACGAGGATAACATGTTCCTTAGGTACTTTTACTCCGTTGAGAAGGGGGAGCGTTACCGCTACGGTGAGTTGCTCGTGTATGGGAACGACAAGACCCGCTGGCGTGAGATCTACTTCACGGTCGTTAAAGAGGAGTTTTACTCAGCTCTCGCCGAGGAGGAGAGCCTGTGGAACCTCATACAGAGTGAGAACTACACAGGGGTGAGGATTGAGAACTTCGTGGACAGAGAGAGCAAGAAGGTGCACAGGCTCGTGGAGGTCAGGGAGGATAAAAGGGGTGTTCTGGAACTGTCCGCCGGTTACAACACGGAGGAGAAGTTCAAGGTTGAGGGCGGCGTGAAGTTGAAGAACCTCTTCGGTGTGGGTGTGATGCTCAGGCTAAGAGGCTCCAAGAGTCAGAAGTACGAGACCTACGAGGTTGGTCTGTCGGACAAGTTCCTGTTCTCCCGTAAGTACTTCACCGATATGTCTGTGTTCAGGAGGCTGGAGTTCCACAACAGCTACGACTTGGAGAGCGAAGGGTACCTCCTGTCCTTCGGGTACAGGTTGAGCAGGTGGTTCTCCGCCAGCGTGTTCTACTCGGATACGAAGAACAAGGTCTCCGGAGCCGAGGAGGGAACTTTATCGCTGAGGAGGTTCGGCTTCTTTCTTCTGAGGGAAGTAAGGGACGACCCTGTAAACCCAAGAAACCTGACCCACAACAGCCTGCGGGTGTCCAGGGCTGGGGGGGACAGGAGCTATTACAGGGTTGAGGTCAACAACTTTATTCTGAGGGAGCTCGTGAAGGGTCTCTCCTTTGATGCGAAGCTGTCCGGCGGGTGGTCTGGAGAGGGGGCACCGATCTTTGACCGGTTCTTCCTGGGTGGTCTCAAGGATATGAGAGGTTACGACTTTGAGTCCATAGGGGCACCCCTTGGGGGCAGGACTTTTATCTTCGGGCGGCTTGAGCTTCTCCTTGAGGTAAGGGAGCCTCTATGGGTGGGTCTTTATACGGACGTCGGAGGCGTGGCTGACAGGTTCTCTGATTCGGTCAGACAGCTAAAGTACGACCTCGGGACAGCGGTAGGCGTGAACACGCCCGCCGGATTTATCAGGCTTGACGTGGCTAAGCCCTTGAGCAAGCTGGAAGAGCCCACCTCAAGATTCAAGGTCTATCTATCAATTGGTTTTGTGTACTGAGCAGGTTAGCTATGAACTCCCTGAGCTCTGCCCCTATGTCCTCCCTTTTAAGGGCGAACTCAAAGACCGTCTTCAGGTAGTCCAGGGGATTACCCGTGTCGTAAACCTTCCCTTCTATTTGGTATGCATATATTTCCTCTTCTTCAAGGAGGAGTTTCATTGCGTCCGTAAGCTGTATCTCGCCACCCTTACCCGGCTTAGTTTTCCTGAGCTTTTCAAATATCCCGGGGGTGAATATGTACCTGCCCACTATGGCGAGGTTTGAAGGAGCTTCATCGGGGGAGGGCTTCTCCACGAGTTCCTTAACCTTGAGCACCCCCTCCTCCGTCTCCTCCACGTCAACTATGCCGTACTTGTTCACTTCCTCTTCTGGGACTTCAAAGAGGGCTATGACGCTCCTGCCGTATCTGTTGTAAATGTCAAGCATCTTGGAGAGGTTATCGCTCCCCTTCTCTAAGATTATGTCTCCTAAGGAAACTATGAAGGGCTCTTGTCCGACAGCCGGTTCTGCAGTCAGGACTGCGTGTCCGAGCCCGAGCTGGCGTTTCTGTCTGACGTATATGGGGTTTACCATGTGGCTTATCTCTCTGATATTTTTGAGAACCTCGTTCTTGCCAGCTTCCTCAAGGTGTCTCTCAAGGTCTGTGTTTATGTCAAAGTGGTGCTCTATGGGTCTCTTGTGCCTTCCCGTTACGAATATGGCGTTCTCTATGCCGGCCTCAAGGAGCTCCTCAACTATGAACTGAATGACAGGTTTGTCTATTATGGGGAACATCTCCTTGGGCATAGCCTTTGTGGCGGGTAAAAATCTCGTCCCCCAGCCTGCCACGGGTAGAACGGCTTTCCTGACTTTCTGTCTATCCATTATCTTCTCCCCTCATGAGGTTCAGCATCTCCTTTACAGCCCTCTCAAGCCCGAATATTACAGAGTTTGCTATTATGGAGTGCCCTATGTTCAGCTCCTCAATTATACCCGACAGCTCCAGGACACCTTTGACGTTTTGATAGGTGAGCCCGTGTCCGGCGTACACCTTCATGCCGAGCTCCTTTGCGAGCTCTCCTGCCCTCTTGAGCCTTTCTATCTCAACCTCAGCCTCTTCAAAGCGGTGCTCGTTCCACAGGTTTGCGTAGGTGCCTGTATGGAGCTCTATCGCATCGGCTCCGACCTCGGCGCTCGCCCTTACCTGACTCTCCTCGGGGTCTATGAAGAGGGAGACCTCAATACCTACGCTTTTAAAGGGTTCTATGTACTCTCGCAGGTAGCCTTTCATTCCCGCCACGTCAAGACCTCCCTCGGTGGTGATCTCCTCCCTCTTCTCCGGAACGAGGGTTACCCTGTCGGGCTTGACCCTGAGGGCTATACTCCTCATCTCCTCTACGGGAGCCATCTCAAGGTTCACGGGCAGTATGACGAGCTCCTTTATGAGCTCAAGGTCTCTGTCCTGTATGTGTCTCCTGTCCTCTCGCAGGTGAAGCGTTATCTGGTCGGCTCCCGCCTGCTGGACTATCAGAGCTGCAAAAACGGGGCTCGGTTCAAAGGTTCTTCGTGCCTGCCTAACCGTGGCTACATGGTCTATGTTAACCCCCAACCTCATAGGGGCTTATTTTAACCCCTCAACGTTTTCTTTCAAAGCGTTGCCCTTTCTGCACTCCTTTTTTATGACTTCCGCCATCATGTTTGCCTCGTACAGGCTCTCCGACATGCACCCGTAGGCACACGCCTTATCGTAAAGGTTTTTGAACTCTTTTCTGTTTGTCATGAGTGTCCTACACCTGTTGGCAACTCCTCGGGACTTTTCCCTGTAGCATTCCACCGCCAGCCTGGACACTTCTACGCACCTGTCCTCCGGATAGGAGGACGGTGAAGATGCCAGAAGAAATATGAGAAGAATTCCTATCATTCCTTCGGTTTCACGAGGTTTATGTATATCTCAACCCTGTTGTTCCTCTCCATGAGTATGGGCTGCCTCCAGGTATAAAGGGGCTTTATATCCCCGTAGCCGGCTGCGGAAAGCTTTGTGGGTTCAACCCCCTGAGCCTGCAGGAACCTGACCACCTCTGTCGCTCTCCTCACGGACAGTTCCCACTTGTCTCTGACGACCCTGCCTCTGACCTCAACGAGACTGCTCACGTGTCCCTCAACCCTTATAAAGGAGTTTTCCGGGAGCTTCTTCAACACGTTCGCAACCTCTACCAGCGCTTCCCTCGCCTTGGGCGTCAACTGGTACGTTCCGTCCTCAAAGAAGACCTTATCAAAGAGCCTAAGCTTCACGAAGTCTGCGGTTATGACTATCTGAAAAGCCCAGGGTGGAAGTACCTTTTGAACTCTCCTCTTTATCTTTAGAGCGACCTCCTTCGGAGGTGGTGCTATGGGAGGAAGTATTGATGTCTTCCTTACGAACATCTTTCTTTCGGGCTGGAAGTAGGATATGAACTTCTCAAGCTGGGCAACGTCAAGGCTGCTCATGGCGTATATGAGTATGAAGAAGGTGAGAAGTAGAGACATGAGGTCACTGAAAGAGGTGAGCCACGCTGGAGGCTTTGGACACTCTTCCTTCTTCTTAAAAGCCATCTCTCACCTCACGGGTTCAGCTTTATGCAGAACTCTATACGCCTGTTCCTTTCCCTGTTAGCCGGCGTGTCGTTGGGTGCTATGGGATGGTGCTCTCCGTAACCTACCGCCGAGAGAAGCTCCTGGGGATAACCGCAGGTTATAAACAGCCTTAGCACGCTCACAGCCCTCATGGCGGATAGTTCCCAGTTGGAGGGGAACCTTGGGTTTGATATGGGCATGTTGTCCGTGTACCCCTCAAAGGTTATCGGAAGGGAGAAGGGCTTGAGCCTGCTACACATGTTCAGGAAGAGCTCTTTAGCCTGAGGGTAAGGCTCCTCACTGCCGAGGGGGTAGAGCCTGTTGGTGTTTACCCTGAGCTTCATGCAGGTGCCGGTGACGAGGTAGTCTGCCTCTATACCCATACTCAGGAGCTCTTCTTTTATCTTGGTTATCTCCTTCTTTAGCTCTGCGAACTTCTTGACCCTCATGTGCATGTTCTCAAACTGGATCGGTATCCTGGACGCCTTAAGGGCACCTCCCTCTGAGAAAATGACCTGTTTACCGCCGAAAGCCTCTATGAGTCCCTTCAGGACTTGGTAGAACTTCTCAAGGGAGATTATGCTCATGGAGTAGAGGAGTATGAAGAAGGTGAGGAGCAGAGACATGAGGTCTCCGAAGGAGGTTAACCAGGCTGGGGCTTTCGGACATTCCTCTTCCTTCTTCTTTATAGCCATCAGGCTTCCTCTGCAACCTCAACCCCGAGCATTATGGAGAGCTCCTGCCTGAGTATGTTGGGGTTCACACCCTTCTGTATTCCCTCAATAGCCATCAGGTATATGTTTTTGAATAGAACCTCTGTATCCTTTATCTTCTTAAGCTTGTTGGATATCGGTATGGCGAAGGCGTTGGCGAGTATCGCCCCGTAAAGGGTGGTTATCAAGGCGACCGCCATACCGGGACCGAGGGCTGATGGGTCGTTCAGGTTCTTCAGCATCTGTATGAGACCGACCAGAGTTCCTATCATACCGAAGGCGGGGAAGAGGTCTGCGAGCTTCTCCCACACGGCGACGTTCGTTCCGAGCTTGTCGTCAACCTGAGCTATGGCACCTTCCGCGCTTATCTTTATCTCTTCAAGCTCAAGCCCGTCAACGAGCATCCTTATCATGTCTCCCAGCAGAGGGTCTCTCTCATAGTAGAGCTCAATCTCCGATTCAAGGGCGAGTATACCTTCTCTCCTCACCTTGGTAGCTATCTCCGAGAGGAACTCAACCGTCTCTAAGGCGTCCGGGGGCTTCCACAGGAAGGCGTCCTTTATGGAGCTTACCCCCCTTATGAAGTCCTTTAAGGGGAACCCTCCTAAGGCGGCTGCCATCCCTCCACCCACCACTATGAACAGGGAAGGTATGTTTATGAAGGCAGCCGGACTACCGCCAACCACTATGGCGATAATGATCATCAAGAAAGCGCCGCCTATTCCTATTAGTGCACCTGGGTCCATCTCACTGAGTTAATAAATCGGAATATAACCTATAATTTAAAGCACATGGCGGATAAAGAAAAGAGTGTGAGCGAGAGGGAAGTAATCAACCTACTAAAGGGCAAAAAGAAACCCGTCTCCTTTATGCAGATTGCCAGAACCCTCGGCGTTGACAAGAAGGGTATGAAGAAGCTCAAGAAGCTCCTCAAAAACCTGAAGAAGGCGGGCAAGGTAAAGGTCGTCCGCGGGAAGTTCCTCTTCAGCGAGGAGGAGGTAGTCGTCGGTAAGGTCATACCTTATCCTGCGGGCTTCGGCTTCCTTGAGGTTGAGGGGAGGGACAAGGACATATACATACCCCACTTTGAGCTCCAGAAGGTTCTCGGCGGTGACGTGGTGAAGGCTAAGGTTGTAGAGTTTAAGGGCAAGAAAGAGGTCAGGATAGAGAGGGTCTTAAAGAGGGCTAAGCACGAGATAGTGGGCAAGGTCAAGAGGGAGAAGAAGCAGTGTCTCCTGGAGCCGCTGGACGAGAACACCCATATAACCTTCCTGCTATCCAACAGAGACTGCTCAAAGTTGAAAGAGGGCAGCGTGGTAGTAGCTAAGATTACTAACTTTCCTAAGGACAAAACGCCCGCCCGGGCTAAGGTCAAGGAAGTTATAGGTCACCCTGAGGACAAGTTCCTCGCCATAGACCTGCTGATAAAGAAGTACAACCTCCCTACGGAGTATCCCACCGAGGTGCTTGAGGAGGTTGAGGCTATACCCGAGGAGCTGCCTGCCGAAGAAGTGAAGAGACGCAAAGACTTGCGTGCTCAGTGGTGTTTTACCATAGACCCCGAGAAGGCGAGGGACTTTGACGACGCCGTTTTTGTAGAGCGGACCCCCGAGGGTAACTACAGGCTCTTCGTCCATATAGCGGACGTCTCCTACTACGTCAGACCGGGGACAGCGTTAGACGAAGAGGCGTACAAGAGAGGCTTCACCTTCTACCTGCCGGACAGAGCCCTCCACATGCTCCCCGAAAAGCTCTCTGCCAACCTCTGCAGCCTCAGACCCGATGAAGACAGGTTCGCCTTCACCTGCGAGATGGTATTTGACGAAAGGGGGGAGCTCCTCTTCTACGATGTGTACGAGAGTGTCGTAAGGAGCAAGGCTCGGCTCACCTACAACGAAGCCCTTTCCATAATAGTGGGTGACCCTGCCCTTGAGGAGAAGTTTCCAGAAGTTGTTGCGCCCCTCCGCATGATGGAGGACCTCTACAGGATACTGAGCAGGAGGAGGTGGGAGAAGGGGAGCATAGACTTTGACCTCCCCGAGGCTGAGGTGATAGTGGACGAGTACGGGGAGCCCACGGCGGTAGTTCCATACGAGAGGCACATAGCCCACAAGATAATAGAGCAGTTCATGATATCTGCCAACGAGACCGTTGCCCTCCACCTGGAGAACACAGGGTACCCCTGCCTCTACAGGGTTCACGAGCCGCCCGACGAGGAGAGGGTTGAGAACCTCCTGGAGATACTCAACGGTCTCGGCTATCAGGTTAAGAAGCCAAAGGAGCTGACCTCCAAGTTCTTCCAGAAGATAATAGAGGACTTTGAGGGCAAGCCCGAGGAACAGCTGGTAAGGTTCTTAACCCTGAGGTCTATGAGCAGGGCAAAGTACAGCCCCCACAACTTGGGGCACTTCGGACTTGCGTCAGAACATTACGCTCACTTTACCTCCCCCATAAGGAGGTATCCCGATCTTATAGTCCACAGGCTCCTCAAGAGCTCGCTGAGGGGGGAAGAGATGGACTACGATGAGGTAGTAGCCTACCTGGAGGAGGCTGGAGAACACCTCTCTGCCCAGGAGAGACTTGCCGACGAGGTGGAGTGGGAGGCTATAGACATCCTCAAGGCACGCTACATGCGCTCAAGGCTGGGAGAGGTCTTTGAGGGGATAATAACGGGTGTAGTTCAGTTCGGTTTCTTCGTTGAGCTGAAAGAGACCCTCGTAGAGGGTCTGGTCAGGATAAACACCCTCACCGACGACGACTATGTCTTTGACGAGCCCGCCCACAGGTTCGTGGGTGTGAGAACGGGAAAGGTTTACAGACTCGGAGACACGGTCAGGGTGAAGGTTCTCGCGGTGGACGAGGAGAGGGGAAAAATAGAGCTCATGCTCGCCGAAGAAAGTCAAGAATGATCCTCTTGTGGTCAAAGACGAGCCTGTCTAAGGGTATATCCTCAAGACTGAACACCCTAACCTCTTTTGCGTCCGATCCGGCCTTTGGCTCACCTTCAGCATCACCCACAAAGACTACCGATACAACGTGAAACCTGGGATCCCTCCTTGGATCGGAGTAAACCCCCAGAAGTCCGGAGAGCTCAACCTCAAGACCCGTTTCCTCCCTCATCTCCCTCACGGCAGCGGACTCCACGTTCTCTCCCACCTCCACGAAGCCCCCGGGAAGGGCAAGACCCACGGGAGGGTTCTTCCTCTCTATGAGGACTATTCCCCTTAAACTGTCTCCCTTCCAGAGTCTAATTATCACGTCCGTGGCGAGGTAGGGTGTTCTCAAACTCATAGCAGTTATATACTTTAAACGACACACGTGTGTCCTGTAAGGACGTTTTGGGGTTGCACGCACCAGAAAAAAAAGGCTAAAATGCTGTGCGTAGGTGGAGAGTCATAGAGTTTTAATGCTAGCCTCCACCTTGGTGATAGAAAGTCGGGAGGTGGTTAGGAGCAGAAAAATTTAGGGCTCACCCACCTGACGGGTGGTAGGGTTGGGGATACCCGAACTCACGCCTGTGGAGAGGACAAAGAGCCCTCGCTGAAGCAGGAATCCCCACGCAAGTTCTCTGGGAGGGATTATATTCCCTGCCGGAAGCTCAGTAATTTAAGGGGGGTTGGAAATGAGAGGTTTAATCCTGTCATCCCTTAGTCTAGTTTTAAGTGCAAGCACCGTATTCTCGGCTATTTACTACGTATCATCCACAGGTTCTGGAACTGCCTGTTCGTCGACTAGTCCGTGTGACTTTCAAACAGCTCTGACCAACGCTCAATCCGACGGACAGGACTCTACAATAATAGTTCAGTCCGGAACCTACGACATAACCCAGACATTAACCTACTCAACAGCCAATGGTGATAATAAGCTTATCATTGAAGGTGATATAAACAATAAACCCGTTCTTGATGCGAGAACCAACAACATACCAATACTGGACATAAACAATGACAGTGACGGTGGCAACTATGGAGACTCACCTAATACGCACGATATCTTTGTGAGGAACATAATCTTTAAAAATGGGAAAAGCGCTACCAAGGCGGGAGGCCTTTCAATAATAGTCGGACAAGCTAATATAGAGGTTAAAGGTTGTGAGTTTTACAGCAATCAGGGAGCCAAAGGGGGAGCCCTTTATATATCAATCGGAGCGGCAAATATTAGCACATCTGTGATAAATAACGTATTCTACAGCAACTCATCAACTACAGACGGTGGAGCCGGCTATTTTGATACTTCCTCCGGTGGAGTCGGCTACTTCTACAATAACACCGTTTACTCAAATACGGCCCAACAAAAGGGAGGAGGCTTTTATCACTATTATATACAAGGTTCGTACTACTACTATAACAACATCTTCTGGAGCAACTTGGCTTCCGCGGGAGGATTTGATGGAGACGACCTTTACGTAAACAATAATGTCTCGGGTGCTACCGGGGCGCTTGAATTGAAAAATAACAACTTCTCCGTAAACGCAGCCTTTGACCCGGCTTCGGATTCAGGAACAAACGACAACGTGCTTGAGTCCGAGGATCTGTATATAAGAGATCTCTCAAGCAACGGTGTGTCGTCTTACGTCCAGAGCGGAAACTTGAAGCAGGACCCTAATCTGGTCAACCCTGCGGGAGGGGACTTTCATCTCCAGTCAGGCTCCCCTATGATAGACAAAGGGACAAATATCAACTCGGTAACCACCGACTTTGAGGGGAATGCAAGACCCTTTGATGGCGACAACGACGGAACTGCCACCCACGACATAGGTGCGGATGAGTACATAGTTGTGTCAGGCAACCTACCGCCCGTAATAAATTCCTTCGGCGCAAACCCGGATAAGGGGAACATCCCCTTAACGACTAACTTTAACTGGAACATCTCAGACCCGAATGTAGACCCTCTTACCTGTAAGCTTGATGTAGATAACGACGGAACTACTGATTACACCATATCCCCCTGCACCAACTCCTCTACTCAGAATCACACGTATAACGTCGCAGGCACTTACACCGCTACGCTTACAGTTGAAGATGGTAATGGGGGTAGCACGTCAAATCAGATTCAAATTAAGGCAAATACTTCCCCTGTGATAAACTCCTTTACCGCTTCACCGACCAGTGGCACAGCACCTCTTAATGTCCGTTTTGATTGGAACGTCTCTGATCCAGATGGAGATACACTCACTTGTTATCTTGATAAGGATAATAATGGAACGGCAGATTATATCCTAAACAATTGCTCTACAAGTAATGTTTCCTTAAGCTATAACTCTCCAGGAACTTACACTGCTAAGCTTACGGCTGATGACGGAATTACTAAGGTATCAGAAACAATTACCATAAATGTCAATGCTTCCGGCGGTGGGGGTTCAGGTGGCGGCTCAGGTGGTTCCGGCGGCAGTGGGGGAGGCTCTGGTAGTGGTTCTGGTGTCTCCACTAGTTCTGGCGGTGGTGGGGGTTGTAACACTGGTAGCTCCTCATTACTCCTATCTCTGCTTGTATTTGCAATTCCGTTCTTCAGAAAGATCAGGGGCTAATTTTGGTCCCTTTTCTTTTATACTTTTTCTGAGCCATGTATTCAGAGGTCTTCGGCGTAGAGATAAATCCACTGGTGGCATTCCTCTGGAGCGTTTTCGTCGGTCTCGTATTCTCCACGGTGGGAGCGGCTGGAGGGATACTCGCCGGGGTCGGACACATATCGGTCTTCGGCATACCTCAGGCTAACAACATAAAGCTGATGAACCAGATACTCATATTCACCTCAACGCTCATATCCGTTCCCTCTTACTGGAGACAGAGGAGGGTTATAGTCATACTGGGAGTCCTTCTCGGCGTGGGCAGCATAGCGGGAGCCCTCATAGGCTCTACCCTTTCCTACAAATTCCTGCCGGACCTGAAGAGCTACAAGCCCCTCTTTGGCATATTCACTTTAATAGTTGCCCTCAAGATCTTCTACGACACCTTCCACAAGAAGAAGAAGGAGCAAATAAAAGACATAGAGGAGAGCATAAAGGAGAGGGGAGCTTCGGATCTGACCACCAAGAAGGTATCCCTCACAAGCATAGAGCTGGAGTTCTTGGGAAAGACATACTCCTTCAACCCCTTAGTCCCCGTGCTCGCAGGGTTTGTGGTAGCTATAGTGTCCTCTGCCCTCGGGGTCGGCGGAGGGTTCCTCTTGGTTCCCTTCATGGTCTCGGTTATGGGGCTTCCCATGTTCCTCGTTCCAGGCACGAGCGCCCTGTCCATACTGATAACCATGCTCGTGAGCGCAGGAAACTACCTAAAACTCGGAGCTCAGATAGATATTCAGCTGCTTGGGATAGAGATAGTGGGTATAGTCATCGGTTCCTTCGTTGGTCCCCACCTTTCCAAGGTTCTCAAGGAGAAAAAGCTCCGCCTTATACTCGGCTTCCTGCTTCTCTACATAGGTATAGGCTACACGGTGGGAGGATGGGTAAAGAAGGTGTTCGGCATAAGGATAGTTTGAGGAGGTCGCTATGAAGGTTCACGTTGAGGTCGTGTCTAAGGCTCCCCCGGGAGGCAGGTGTGAGTTCTACGATAGGGTCTTCTTTGAACTGGTCAAGTCCTACGAGAACCTATACTACACACTGATACCCTCAAACCTGTACGAGGGCGATGTAGTGCCTCCGGCAGTCCTCGTAAACGGGGAGGTTGTGGAGCCCGAGGATGCGCTCCTCCTGACTCCAGAGGAGATAGTTGAAGTCCTTAGGAAGAAGGGGGCGAAACCGAGGATATCGGAGGAAGAGATAAAAGGTAGGCTCGAGAGAGCCTACGATGAGTTTATAGGGGGAGTCTGAAAGAACCCTCAGGGGTAGCCTGGACCAGACTTCACCTTAACGGGGGGATACTCCCTCGTGTTGTCTCCCGGTTTGAGCGGATAGCCCCTGTACATGTATATGGCGTAAGCCTCCAGAGCCTTCATCTCCTCGCTGTCCTCGGGGAGTTCCTTGCCTTCAAGGGGTCTCTTTATGCACCAGTTTATCATCTCCCTCAGCGTTGCCACCTTTCCCACGTTGTCCTGGAACTTGGGAAATGTATGGGGATTCGCGTTTGCGCCGTCAGGGTGGCAGTTGGCGCAGGTTAGACCGTTCTTTCCAAGCTTCGGGCTGTGCCATAGCTCGTCTCCCTTCTTTACGAGGGCTATGAGCTCCTCGTTCATGAGCTTCAAGTCTTCCTCAGCGAAGGGTTTTCTTGCCTCCGCCACGTTAAGGAAGAAGCCTATAGAGAGGCCGACAAAAACTCCCGCACCGAGAACTGCTCCCAGCTTAACTGCCTTCATATCACCACCTCCCTGAATTAAAGTGGAACACCCTTCTTAAACTCGTCCGGTATGAGCTCAGCCCATGTGTGGTACTCCATGGTTCCGAGAAAGGTTTCGTCTATGTACGTTCTGGCAAAGCCGAGCCCGTCGTATATATCTCCCGGGTCAACCCTGAACATCCTAACCTTGGGGTAGGGCAGCTCAACGGGTGGATAGGGCCAGGGCCATGCGGTTGCGAGGTTTCCTATGTGAACCATGTTCCCGGTTCTGTTGTAAACGACCTGATGGACGTGTCCGTGTATCGCTATCACCTTTTCAAACTTGGAGAGGATCCTCCTGACCTCCGGTGCGTCCTCCGTCTGGAAGTTCCATCTAGGATAGTAGTCCCATAGAGGTGAATGGGTGAATATGACAACCGGTGTGTCTGGAGAGAGCTTCTTTACGTCCCTTTCAAGCCACTCCAACTGCTTCTCCCTTACACCCCAGAGCCCGCATACGTGACACTCAAGTTCTGCAATGGCGAGCATCCTCTCCCATGGGGACATGTCCCTCGCAGTCCAGTAGTCCCGTACGAGTATGGAGTTCATACCTATGAAGTGGACGCCCTTATGGTCAAAGCTCCAGTAGGGTCTTCCGAACATCTTCTTCCAGGTCTTTCCCATGTCCAGGTACCAGTCGTGCTCTCCGGGGATTATGTGGTACTTGATTCCAGCCCTCGACAGCCTGTCTAAGAACTTCTTTCCCTTTTCAAGCTCCTTCACCTTGCCGAACTGGGCAAGGTCACCTATAAATAGTACGAAGTCAGGCTTCGGTCTGAGCTTCAGTATGTCCTCAATAGCCCTGGAGAAGGTCTTGTCAAATCTGTGGTTGGGCATTTCGTAAAGGTGCGTATCCCCAACCACGACAAAGTTGAAGGGTTGCAATTTACTCCTCTTGGAGCTCTTAGCCTCCGCCACGTTCACCACACCGAGCAGTGGAGATAGCGCGGAGGCTGTTATCGCCGCTACGCCCGCCTTTGCGGACACCTTGATGAGGTTACGCCTGCTTATCTTCATCTCAACCACCTCCCTTCACAGTTTCACCTTCAAAGGGCGGAAGCTCTGGCTCCTCAACGTAAGGCACGTTCTCACAGGTGAGAGCCTCCAGGAAAGCCACGAGAGCTTCCTTCTCTTCTTCCGTCAGGTTCAGGGGCTTTAGCCTCGGGTCTTTGTTGGGAACGTTCCCACCTCCCCTGTTGTAGAACTCAACTACTTCCCTCAGGCTCTTGAGCACTCCGTTGTGCATGTAAGGCGGGGTGAGGGCTACGTTCCTCAGGGTCGGTGTCTTGAAAGCTCCCCTGTCCTTCTCCTTCTTGGTTATGAAGTACAGTCCGAGGTCTCTGTCTATTGAGTCAGGATTCCTAAAACCGTGCTCTCTGAGGACGAAGTTCCTCGTTACCCTTACGAGGGCGTCGTCTTCCACCTTGTTCTTTGGAACGCCCGTCACGTGGAACTTGTCGTCGGTGAAGTTGGGTCCGTTGTGGCATTGGGCGCACCCAGCTTTGCCTATAAAGAGCTTCATACCCTTGACCTGTACCTCGTCCATGGCACTCTTCTCTCCACGCATGTACCTGTCAAAGGGAGAGTCGTTACACACTATCGTCCTCTCAAAGGCTGCTATCGCCTTGGCTATGTTCTTTATCGTTATGGGGTCTTTTTCTCTGGGGAAAGCCTTTGCAAAGAGCTCTCTGTACTTAGGTATCTTCTTGAGTCTCTCTTCAAGGAGTCCGTAGTTCATGTTCATCTCAAAGGGGGACTTTATGGGTCCCATAGCCTGTTCCTCAAGGGTCTTGACCCTTCCGTCCCAGAACATTAGGGTGTTGTAGGCGACGTTCAGAACGGTCGGTGAGTGTCTGAAATGCTTGTTCTCCGGGTAGGCTGGGGACATAAAGCGCTTCTTAGCCCACCCGTGGTTCGGGTCGTGACAGGTTGCGCAGGAAGTACTTCCGTCTCCCGATAGCCTTGGGTCAAAGTAAAGGAGCTTACCGAGTTCTACCTTTGCCGGAGTGGTCGGGTTGTCCTTAGGTTCCGGTGGTCTGTCCGGCAGGGGGGCTATGTTCGGTCTTTTGGCGGAGTCGGCGCTTCCCAGGAGCACGAATAGACCCGCCAAGCCGAGAACTAAACCTTTAGCCTTCATCTTTCCCCTCCTTATCTGAGCTCAAAGGTTACGGTGCTCGTCTTTCCTTCCTGAACCTTTACTCTGAGCTTCTTCTCTCCAAAGCCCTCATGCCACAATCTCAATGTGTGTGTTCCCGCTGGCACACCTTCTATGACGAAGTTTCCCCTTTCGTCCGTGACGGCGTGATAGGGTCCGGGGGCTACCACTACCCACCCCTTCATCCATCCGTGTATGTTGCAGGTGACCTCTACTACACCGGGCTTTTTCAGCTTAACCCTGTCAACCATGCCCTTCTTGTGTTGAGAGAGCTGAAATATGGTCTCAAAGTCCTGGACTCCGTTAGCCTCGTGCTTTACCTCGTCCTCGTTCACCACCTCAAGGGTGCCCCCTGCGGTCAGGGAAACCACCCGAGGGTGAAACTCACACTTCCTCTGAACCAGCCTTTCCGAGTCCTTCCCACCACCCGATATGTTCAGGAAGACGACGGCGTTCTTAACACCCCCGTCCTTGGAGAGTTCGTAAACTCTGTCAATCTTGTAACCCCTCCCGCAGACCTCTTTGTCTTTGGTTATGAGCTTCTTCCTGTTCTTTAGCTTTCTCTTGCCAACGTAGACGACCCTGCCTTTGATGTTCCCAGTCCCAGAGCCCTTGGCAAAGCTCTGTGCAGGCAGGAAGTACTTTACGTACCTGTAGTTGTAGTGGCTTTCCTTTTCCATGGCGGTCGCTGTGCCTGTCAGCAAGAGGGAAGCTCCCACGACTGTTGCAAGCCCTTTCTTCATCTTTCCACCCTCCTGATATCTGTTCCTGTTATGTGAATATGAACAAATAAGAATTATTCGCAATAAAAATTAATTATGCCCTCCATAAGAGTGATTTATCTGTTATCAATTAGTATTAATTATCAATTAACGCCCGAAGGGCGTTCCTCTGATAAAATAACAACGCTATGCGTGTTCCCTTCTCGTGGCTTTCCCTGTTCGTTGATCTCGGTGAGCTCACCGCCGAAGAGGTGGCAGAGAGGCTCTCCCTCCAGAGTGTAGAGGCTGAGGTCAGCGTGTTCGGCACAGAGCTTGACGGGGTCGTATTCGGGAAGGTTCTTGTGGTCAGATCCCACCCGAAGAAGAAGGAGCTCAACGTCCTTGAGGTTGAGGTTGTCAGAGGTAAGAGCGTAACTATTGTCACTGCGGACAGAGGTGTGTCAAAGGGCGAAGTCGTGGTGGTAGCCCTGCCGAACTCTAAGGTGGGCGATAGGTGCGTAACTAAGAGGGAGTTTGATGGGATCGTCTCGGAGGGCATGCTCCTCTCTGCGCAGGAGATCGGTCTTGAGGAGCACAGCGAAGGAGTGCTCAGGTTTCACGAAGACATAACCCCCGGAACGGATGCGGGAGAGCTCCTCGGCTTTGGAGAGAAGCTCATAGAGCTGGATATAACCCCGAACAGGGGTGACGTCCTCAGCGTGAGGGGGCTCGCTAGGGAGATAGGCGCCATCTTCGGTCTTGAGAGGAGGGAACCCGAGGTAAGATCCCTTGAGGAAACAGGCGACCTCTCCATATCCATAGAGGACGGAGACTGTAGAAGGTACAGGGGTGTTGTCATAGAGGGTGTGAGTGTAAAGCCCTCGTCCCTTGAGGTGCGTAAACGCCTGTGGCAGTCCGGACTCAGACCTATAAACAACGTCGTGGACATAACCAACTACGTACTCCTTCAGGAGGGTCAGCCCCTTCACGCCTTTGACCTTGACAGGCTTGAAGGTGGTATAGTCGTCAGGAGTGCCAGAGAGGGTGAGAGGATAAGAACTCTGGACGGGGAGGAGAGGGAGCTTGATCCGGATGTGCTCGTTATAGCTGACCGGGAGAAGCCCGTCGCTGTGGCCGGTGTTATAGGTGGTCTTGATACAGGGGTTACAGAGAACACAAGGAACGTACTTCTTGAGGCTGCTTACTTTGAGCCTGCAAGGGTGAGGAGGTCTTCAAAGAAACTCGGAGTCCAGACGGAGAGCAGTTACAGGTTTGAGAGGAACGTTGACGTTGAGAGGGTTGATAGAGCTGAGGATTTGGCTGTCCAGTACATACTGGACGCAGCCGGGGGGAGCGTTAGAGCTGTAAGAGACCTGTATCCTAAGAAGTACGAACCCAAGAAGGTGTTCCTATCTATGGGGAAGTTCATGAGGTATGCTGGTGAGAGCTACAAGAACGAGGAGGCGAGCACCATACTGAGCGCTCTGGAGATACCCCACGAGATAAAGCGGTGCGGGATAGAGGTTTTAGTGCCCTCACATAGGAGCTTTGATATAAGCAGGGACGTGGACATCGTAGAGGAGCTTATGCGGGTGAAGGGCTACGACCACTACACCTCCGAAGCCCTAAAGTTGCCGGTTGTAGGTAGGCTCTGGAGAGACGAGCTCCTTGAGCTTAAGGAATACCTGCGAGATAAAGGTATAACGGAGGTCATAAACATATCCTATGAGGAGGAAGAGCTCTACGAGCTCTTGGGTCTTGAAAAACCGCAGGTGGAGGTTCTTAATCCTCTCGTGCCTACCCAGAGATTCATGAGGAGCTCCCTGCTGCCCTCCCTTTTGAGGACCGCCAAGTTCAACGAGAATCACTATAACTACGACATGGCTATCTTTGAGCTCGGCAAGGTGTTTTTCAAGGACGGTGAGGAAAACAGGCTCGGAATTCTCGTTAAGGGCGTGCTTGACCCACTCTCCGTTGAGGAGTGGACTCCTTACAGACTCTTGGGGGTAGTTCAGGGACTGCTTGAGCTCAGAGGCGTGAACTTTGAGCTTGAGTCTTCAAATAAGAGCTTTCTCCATCCCCACGTTCAGTCTCGTATCTTAGCGGAAGGTGAGGAGATCGGATTTATAGGTAGGCTCCACCCCAGCATGTCTCAGAGGTTTGAGTTTAAGGGAGAGCCGATCCTGTGCGAGCTTAAGGTTGATCCGCTGCTTGAAAGAACTCTACCCCACTACAGGGCTGTATCCAAATTTCCGCCTGTCATAAGGGACTTAGCCCTTATTGTGGACAAACACCTCTCAGTGAGTAAATTATTAAATGAGATTAAATCTCAGCTTACTGAGATGGTGGAAGATGCTATGGTGTTTGATGTTTACGCCGGAGAAAAGGTAGGGGAAGGCAAGAAGAGTGTAGGTGTTAGGATTAGTTTTAGGAGTTTGAGAGGAAGCCTCTCTGGTGAGGAGGTTAATGCCCTGGTTGATGAGCTGGTTAGGAGGTTAAGGGAGAAGCTGGGCGTTGAGATGAGATAAAAAAACCTCCTGCCCTGTGCGTGGCCCAGGGATCATCATTGGGGCCTACAAGTGGGCTGTAAGGGAACCCGCCTTCGGAAGGGTCCACGAGGGCTCTCCGAGAGGGTACCCACCTTAGGAAGAGAGGCCCACCGGTATCTCTGAAGGTCACGGCAGGGCGGGTCTTAACACCGCTTGCCTTCCCCTCCTGGAAACAGGAGGTGGAAGAAGGGTTGATAGTTGAGAAAGGCGAGATAAGAAAAGAGATCCTGAAGAGAAGGGTCAGTCTGCCTTACTCTCTGAGGTCTTCTTACGATGAGAGAATAAGGGAGAAGCTCGTATCCCTCCCCGAATTCTCTGGAGCACACAGAATCTTACTTTACTGTCCTGTAAAGGGTGAGCCTGACTTGAGCCCTCTCTTCGGTTTGCTTCTGGAGAGCGGCAAAAGACTCGTACTTCCAAAGGTTGATGGAGAAGAGCTATCGCTTATAGAGGTGGAAAGTCCCCTCTGCTTATCCAAGGGCACTTTTAACATCCCTGAACCTCAGGAAGGTGTAAAGATAGAACCTGAGATGCTTGAACTGGCTGTGGTACCGGGCGTAGCCTTTGACAGGGAAGGCTTCAGGCTTGGTTTTGGGAAGGGCTATTACGACAGGCTCCTGGAAAGAGTGAGAGCTCCTACGGTTGGGGTCGCTTACTCTTTTCAGGTGCTCAGCAGGGTGCCCAGAGACTCCTGGGACAGACCTGTTGACATCGTGGTTACAGAAAAAGAGGTGATAAGGAGGTACTGATATGGAACCGATGGTTTTGATAGGTATAGCGGTCGGAATTTTTGTAGGCAGCGTAGCTGTGTTTCTGCTCCTCAGGGGTAGGAAGGAGGCTCCGGTTGTTCAGCAGCCTGCCGTTGACCTTGAGAGTGAGATCCGGAAGGCTGAAGAAGAGGCTCTGAAGCTTATAAAGGAAGCCCAGGAGAGGTCTGAAAAGGCGCTTAAGGAGGCGGATGAAAAGGCTCAGAGGATAATAGAGCAGGCTCAGCGTGAGGCTGAGAGGTTGAGAAAGGAGCTTGAGGAGAAGAGGAAAGAGCTCAAGGAGTTTGAGGAGAACCTCCTTTCCAAGGAGAGACAGCTTGAGCGTAAGTGGGAGACCATAGAGAGGAGAGAAGAGGATATATACAGGCGTGAGAAGGAGGTCAGGGAGTTTGAGAGGCAGGTGGAAACCAAGAGGAAGGAAATACTGGAACTTGAAGAGAAGCTCGCCAAAGAACAGGAGGAGGTGAAGAAGCTTAAAGAGCAAGAAGTCCTTGAGCTACAGAGGATAGCCTCCATGACCGTTGAGGAAGCCCGTGAGGAGTTGCTCAAGAGGGTTGAGGAGGAGAGCAGGATAGAGGCTGTGAAGCTGATGAAGAGGATAGAGGAGGAAGCCAAGGAAAAGGCTGATCTGGAGGCTAAGAGGATAGTTACAACGGCAGTGCAGAGGATATCGCCTCAGATAGCGATAAACTACACTACGACCTCCGTTGAGCTGCCCAGCAACGAGTTCAAGGGCAGGATAATAGGTAGGGAAGGGAGGAACATAAGAACCTTTGAACTCCTTACGGGAGTTGACCTCATAATAGACGACACACCAGACGTGGTAACCATATCTTCCTTTGACCCACTGAGGAGGGAGATAGCGAAGGAGGCACTGGAGAGGCTCATAGAGGACGGAAGGATACACCCGGCGAGGATAGAGGAGATAGTTGACGAGGTCAAGAAGGAGATGGATGACAAGATCCGCAAGATGGGTGAGGAGACTGCCTTTGAGTTAGACCTTCACGACATAAACCCGGGTCTTTACTACTACATAGGCAAGCTGTACTTCAGGACAAGCTACTCCCAGAACGTTCTGCTCCACTCCAAGGAGGTTGCCTACCTTGCGGGACTCATGGCTGAGGAGCTTGGGCTTGATGCGAAGCTTGCCAAGAGGGCGGGACTCCTCCACGATATAGGTAAGGCTGTATCTCACGAGCTCGGAGGATCTCACACCGACATAGGTGTTGAGCTCTGCAGGAAGTATGGAGAGCCCGATGCGGTCATAAACGCCATAAAGGCTCACCACGAGGAAGAACCCGTTAAATACCCTGAGGTTGCCCTAGTCTGCGCTGCCGATGCCCTCTCGGCGGCGAGACCGGGTGCGAGACGTGAGACTCTGGAGGCATACCTTAAGAGACTTGAGAAGCTTGAGGAGATCGTGAAGTCCTTCAGCGGTGTCGCGAACGCCTACGCCGTCCAGGCTGGAAGGGAGATAAGGGTGATAGTGAATCCTGAGGAGATAGGGGACGAAGAGGCTTACATGCTTTCCAGGGACATAGCTAAGAAGATAGAAGAGGAGATGGACTACCCCGGACAGATAAAGGTTGTTGTTATAAGAGAGCTGAGACATGTAGAATATGCTAAATAATTAATACTTAGCGCGGGTGTGGCGGAACTGGCAGACGCGCCGGACTCAGGATCCGGTGCCCGCAAGGGCGTGAGGGTTCGACTCCCTCCACCCGCACCATAAATACGATGAGACTTCTGATAATAGGCGACATAATAGGCAGACCCGGCAGGAGGGCTGTTTACAGATTTCTTGAAGAGAAGGGTGGGGGCTTTGATGTGGTTCTGGCGAACGTTGAGAACGCTGCGGGGGGTTTTGGCGTAACCAAAAAGGTTTACGAAGAGCTGAAGTCCCACGGCATAGACGTTTTTACCTCTGGTAATCACATATGGGACAAGAAGGAGGTCTACGAGTTCATAGACAAGGTGGATGACCTTCTCCGGCCTGCTAACTACCCCGAGGGTGTTCCGGGCAATGGGTTCTGCGTCTGTGAGAAGGGAGGCGTTAAGCTCGGTGTGGTCAACCTAATGGGCAGGATATTTCTGGAGCCCAACCTTGACAACCCTTTCAGAACCTTTGACGTCATCTACGAGGAGCTTAAAGACAGAGTTGACGTGCTCGTGGTTGACTTTCATGCTGAGACTACCTCCGAGAAGTGGGCTTTCGGCATATACGCAGACGGTAGAGCCTCCGTGGTTTACGGCACCCATACCCACATACCTACAGCGGACGAGTTCATATTGAAAGGTGGGACAGCCTACGTAAGTGACGTCGGTATGACCGGGGCATGGTACTCCGTCATAGGTATGCACTACAAAGAACCTATTGACAGGTTCCTCTACGCCCTGCCGAGAAAGTTCAAGGTTGAGGATAAAGAGCCTGTCGTGTTCAACGCCATAGAGGTTGAGGTAGACCCGGACACAGGGAGAGCCTTGAAGATAAGCAGGATAAAGGAGATGTACGAGTGAGGGTTTTCGTTGGACTTCTTCTACTTCTCGGTTTGTCCTTCTCTCAGGCTCCGGCGGAGTATAAACTCCTCAAGCAGTTCAGAGAGGGAGGGGACGTAAAGGTCGGTCTCTTTCTCCTTGAGAACTACCCGGAGGCAGTTTTCAGGGACGAGCTCCGGATTGAGGTGGCTGACCTCCTGCTGAAAGAAGGGGACGAGGAGAGGGCACGCTTTGTCCTCATCGGTGTGAATCTTGATAACGTAAGGGACAGGTACAGCAAAACCGTAGCCCGGCTTTGGAAAACCCTCGGGCTTGAGAGCAAGCCCCTCGTGCTGAGGTTCCCCGAGGAGGCTGTAGAGCTAATTCAGAGCGTTAGCCTTGAAGAGGATGAGAAGGAAAGAGTTTACAGAAGACTTCTCCGAAAAAAGCTCTACAGAGAGCTCCTTGAGGTTTCCGACGGGTGTCTTTACAGGGGGATAGCCCTATTCAGATTGAAGGAGTATGAGAGGAGCGGAGATGAACTCTTCTCCTGTGAGGGAGATAGGGCGGGCGTTTACGCTCTGTTCTCCTACATAAAGCTCGGGAAGTACGATAGGGTTGAGGAGCTGCTGAGCTCAAGGGACAGCGAGAGGCTTTACTACAAGTATGCATGGCACCTGCTTTCAAAGGGAGACTACGAAGGTGCAAGAAAGTTCTTCCTGAAGTCTGGGTATAGCTTTGAGCCCCTATTCTACGTGGGTCTTATGGACTACATCAAGGGCAGGTACATGCTGGCTTACGAGAACTTTTCGGAAGCCGAGAGGATCGCCGCGGGCAACATAAACAGGGCGAGGACAAACTTCTGGAAGGCTAAAGCCCTCATCAGGGCAGGGGTGAAAGACCTGCCGGTTCACTACATTAAAAAGGCTGCCGGGCAGATGGGGCTCTATTCGGTGGTGTCCCTGAAAATGCTGGGCAAACCCGTTTACGAAGAGGTGAGGTTTAAACTCGCCGAGGAACCTTCCCCCTTCGGCAGGAGGTTGATGGGTATACTGGAGCTTGGGTTCGTCCACTACGCGAGACTGGAAGCCTTTGACAAGCTTGGAGAGCTTCAGCCTCAGGACATATTCGCCCTTCTCAAGGTTGATCCTTATCTGGCTATAAAGCTGGCTGTCAGGGCTTACGGGGCTAACTCGGACGTTTACAGGAGCGTGGCTTACCCAACGCCCTTCAGCGCGTTCGTTGAGAGGGCATCGGAGAGATTTCGCGTTGACAGAGCCCTCATATACGCTGTTATGAGACAGGAGAGCCTCTTTGACGTTGAAGCCCTGTCCACATCTGACGCGAAGGGGCTCATGCAACTGATAGACAGCACCGCAAAGTGGACGGGCAAGCGCGTAGGTATAGATCACAGGGACGTCTACGACGTGGAAACGAACATAAACCTCGGGACAGCTTACCTCCGCTTCCTCATGGACTTCTGGAAGGGTGACCTCCTTAGGGTGATAGCCTCCTACAACGCAGGTCAGGGAGCTGTTAAGAGGTGGAAGCGCTTTGAGGACGACTTTCTCTTCATAGAGACCATACCTTACGATGAGACAAGAAAGTACGTTAGACGGGTGTTGTGGTTCTACTACGTCTATTCAGAAAAGCTCTCATATAAAGCTTTCTGAGCCCTTCAGGTAGTCCACAGGCTTCCTTCCCGAGAAGCCGTCGTTGAGCTCGTGCCAGAACATTATGGTTTCCTCGTCCTCCTTCCAGCACAGCCAGATGTACCTGTCCTCGTGATAGGAGAGGAAGTCCACAAGGATAGGCTCAACGCCCTTTATGACACCGCCGAGCTCTTCTATTCTCAGGAAGCCCTGCTTTATAAGGCTTTCAAGCTCCTTTACCTTCGTCTGGTAGTACATCTTCTCAAGTTCGTCCTGTTCCTCTTCAAGGCGTGAGTATATCTCAAAGAGCTCTGACTTCTTTAGGTTTATGTCCTCAACTATGGGCTTTATCTTTATCAGCAGATTTCTCGCTTCGTCCAGTGTAAAGACCTTCATGCTCTTTAATATGTGGTGGGGGGTGTGGTTGTCAATTGATTGTTTTGCTATTGACTTCCAGCAAACTGGAAGGTTTATACTTAAATCCAGACTCTATGGAGGTGTGAGATGGGTCTTATAGCTCTTTTGACCTTGGTCGTTGCAGGGTTCTCCTTCTCAATGCCCAAGCTTGTGTCTGTGGACTGGTTGAATAAGCATTTAGGAGATAAAGAGCTCGTCATACTTGAGTTCTCCGACTCGCAGAGCTACCTTGTGGGGGGGCACATACCCGGGGCGAGGCTCACCGAGAAGGAAGACTGGAGGATCATGGACGAGAAAACGGGGGCTCTGGTGAAAAAGCCCCTTAAGGAGTACGAGAAACTCTTCAGGAAATGGGGCATAAACAACAACTCTAAGGTAGTCCTTTACTACAAAGGCAACAAGATGAACGAGATCCTCGGGACGGTTTACGCCTACTGGATGTTCCATCTGCTCGGGCACGAGAGTGTGGCTCTCTTAGACGGGGGCTGGTCTGCGTGGGTAAGTAAGGGCTACGAGGTAAGCTACGACGAACCGGAGGTTAAAGAGGGTAACTTCGTCGTCAGGTACAACCCCGAGAAAGAGATAACGGGCGAATACCTGCTCAAGAACATAGGCAAGAAGCCCATAATTGATGGCAGACCTGCCGGGCACTACTTCGGTGTATCCAAGTTCCCTGCGGCTAAGAAGTATGGACACGTCCCCTGCTCTGTACCCTTTTCATGGGAGTGGTGGGTTCACAGGGACGATGAGAGCGGTAAGCTCGTCATAAGAGTCCCGGACTACGTGGAGGAGTTTATGGAGAACCAAGGTATAGGGAAGGACGACGAGGTGCTTCTCTTCTGCTTCGGTGGAACGGGTGCAGCCTTCGTTTATATGGTCATGGACTTTAACGGTTATAAGAACATGAGGGTTTACGACGCCTCAAAGAGGGAGTGGGAGTACAAGAACTACCCTCTGAACAGGTACGTGTGGGAGACCTTCAAGGACTGTAGAGCTCCTAATAGATGAGCTTGAAGACCTTCTTTACAGGGTCAAACCTTATCAGGTGGGTTATGAAACCCACCTCCTCTTCCATCTTCTCTATGTCCACATCCGGGAATCTGTCGGCGAGCTCCGCCCTTCTGAGCTTCCATCTGGCATAGAACTCCTTTTTGACCCCTTCTACAAATGGAGCTATCTCGTTCTTCCACACGAAGGCGAGAGGATTTTCCCAGTCCTTTTTACATAGGGAGCTATCCTCGTAAACCATTAATCTGCACATGTCCGGTCTCGCCTCGTACACGACGCACTCTCCCGACTCATTCAGAAATGGGCAGGGAACTTCGTTCATTCCGAGACCGCCTATAACCCCGAGCTTTTCAACGTCAAGCTCTTTTTCCCTTATGGGGTGTGTCGGCAGGTAGCCCACCCTTCTTGCCTCCTCCTCGTAGAGTCTTGCGTATTTCTTTATCCTGTCCCAGAGGTTTTTTCTCTCCTTCAGGGGGAGGCTGTTGAGAAAGTCTATCAGGAGCAGAGCCTCAGCCCTCTTTATCCAGAGGGTAACTCCATAACAGCAGTAGACACAGCCCTTGTGGCAGTCAACCTTTATCTTTTCTGTGACCTCTTCCAATATCTCCTTTAGCAGAGACGCCCGTTCCCGGGCGTAGCCTATCTCTGGGTTCATGAGTCTATTTTATGCTTTTAAGCACCTTAGACACCAGGTTGTCAAGGGACAGGGCTCCCGCACCGAACAGGAGTAAGAGGAGAGAGACGAATAGGAACGTAAAAGGTGGAGCTGTATAAAACTCATCAGGCTGGGAGAACGTGTTCAGGAGCTCACTCCTGTGGGCTACGAGGTAAGCCACGAACATCTCCCCCGCAAGGAAGGCACCGACGAATCTGGTTCCGAGACCGAGGCTCATGAGGAACCCACCTACCAGCTCCGTGAGCCCTATAAGGTGGGCGTTAAAGGTCGGGAAAGGCATCCCAAGACTCGTGAAGAACTGGGATGTTCTGTCTATGTGTAGGAGCTTGCCGTAGCCTGCCTGGGCGAAGAGCCAGCCCCAGTACAGCCTTACAAAGAGTAGAAATATTGACTGAGGTATGTTAAGGGCTCTTACGGCACTCTCATAAGCGTAAACTATCCCCTTTAAACTCAAGGTCATGTATTCTCCTTACGGCTGGAGAAGGCTGTTAAGACTCAGAACCTTCCTTGCTGGGTTTGCCTCCGCATCCCCCGGGTCCTGCGCAGGTCATCTCCTTCTGCTTCTTCTTGGCTTTATCCTTTTCCTCCTTCTTCATGCCACCGCAGGTCGCCTCCTTGGTCTGACCGCTCCCCTCTGTGTTCTTCATGCCGGCGCACTTTCCCTCGCCTGCGTGAGCCTGGGTCATGCCCTCTGCTCCCAGTCCCAGTATGACCGCCGAGCCCAGAAGGCTCATAAGCCTGTGTTTCTTGTCCATGATTCTCACACCTCCGTGTCTTAATCATAGGTTTACCGAAGGTGGCTTCTGTAATCCAAATCACCATAAAGTTTCAGAGAAGGATTTAAGTTCATACTCAGCATGGACTTGAGAGTTCCCGAAGGTTTTGGGCTTGGTCTGAGGTACTCCTTTGCGGAGGATGCCCTCGGTAGCTCCAGAGCCCCTGACTGGTTTGAGCTTGCTCCTGAAAACTGGATGGGGAGGGGCGGGTTTTTCAGACGCATAATGGAGGGCGTTAGGGAGCGTTTCCCCGTCGTGTGCCACGGATTATCCCTCTCCATAGGCTCTCCCGACGAGCTCAACTACGAGTTCCTAAGGGAGCTCAAAGGCTTTCTTGACGAGTACGAGGTGGAAGTTTACTCTGAGCACCTGAGCTTCTCCTCAATAGGAGGGGACTACCTTCACGACCTCCTTCCCCTACCCTTCACCGAGAGGGTCGTTGAGTTCGTCTCTGAAAGGATCAGGGTGGTGCAGGACTATCTTGAGAGACCCCTTATCCTGGAGAATATCTCATACTACTACGTGCCCCTCAAAGATATGGAGGAGTGGGAGTTCATAACAGCTGTGCTTGAAGAGAGCGGAGCTTACCTACTCCTTGATGTGAACAACCTCTACGTGAACTCCGTAAACCACGGCTACGACCCCTACGGGTTTATAGACAGGCTGCCTCTGGACAGGGTGGCTTACGTCCACCTGGCGGGACATGAGAAGGGTGAGAGGCTGCTCATAGACACCCACGGGGAAAGCGTAGAGGTTGAGGTTCTCAACCTGATGAAGCACCTGTTGTCTAAGGGTGTTAAAGTTCCCGTCCTCCTTGAGAGGGACAACAACATTCCTCCCTACAACGAGCTGCTGGAGGAACTGGATCGCCTCAGGAGGTTCTGCGGTGCTTGAGGAATTTTCGGCGATGAAGGAGCTCTTCAGGGTTGCTAAGGGCATCCTCCCTTCTGAGGAGGAGAGGATGAGGGTTTACGCAGACCTCGCCTACGGAAGATTTGAGGACTTTGTGAAGACCTCCTTTCCCAACTTCTGCAGGTGCGCGGGTGAGTCAATAAAGCCCATCGTCAGAGAGTTCTTGAGGGAGAAACACAGTGAACCCCTGCTCCTGAAGCTTGGTAGAGATTTTTTTGACTTCTTTAAGGCGGGTGATCTCCCTTTAAAGGAGCGATACCCATTCCTTGAGGAGCTCCTGCTGTACGAGCTGTTGGAGATAGAGCTCTTCAACGCCCCCGATGACCTCTACGGCGGCGAGTTCTCGTGGGAGGGTGCTTATCGGCTCTCGGAGACCGCTCTCCTGAGGAGCTTTTCCTACCCGGTTCACAGGTGCGAGGGTATGACTCGTGAAGAGCTTGCAAAGGGCAGGGGGAGTTTTTACCTTCTGCTCTACAGGGGGAGGGGAGAGGATGTGAGGAGCGTTGAGCTGACCGAGTTCGTCTTTTCCTTCCTTAGGGATATTGCCGGCGGTGCAAGCCCCGAGGAAGCCCTGAAGGCAAGGGGGCTCGGAGAGGAAGAGAAGGGGGCAAAGCCCTACCTGGAGAAGTTTCTGAAGGAGCTGTTAGACCTCGGCGTCCTCGTCAAAAATTAGCTCTGCAGTCCGAAATATAAATCCATGAGGGTAGAGGACTCTCAGGTCTCCCTCGCGGGAAACGTCCAGAGGCTTGAGTTCAAGCTTCAGAGGAGGAGTATAACCTTCTTCAAGGAAAAGTTCCAGAAGGACCCCTTCGGGGTGATTCCACTAAGAGTTAAGACGGAGCCCGTATCAGCTGAGAGTGTAGAAGACGTTAAGGAGCTTGTGGTTAAGAAGCTCGTGGAGCTCCTTACTGGCAGGAAGATAAAGACTCTGTCCGTTCAAGACCTGACAAATACCGAGCTGCCTCCTGTGGAAGAGCCCAGGTTCGGAGCTGTCTACGAGGAGGAAAACCTATCCCTGAAGGCTGACAGGCTGAACTTCTTCGCTTACGGGGAGGTTAGGACTAAGGACGGAAGGGTGTTCAGGTTTGAGGTGAGTTTCAGCCTCTTTAACCTGGAGCTGGACGTAAGCACAAAAAGTGTCCGTTCGGGGAGCGTTGCCCTCGTTGACCCGCTCGTGATTGACCTCAACGGTTCTCCGGAGCTCTTATCTCCTGCAAGGTTTGAGTTTGACCTTGATGGAGACGGCGATAGGGAAGGAGTCCCCCTACTGGCCGAAGGCAAGGGCTTCATATTCTTTGACAGGAACTCCAACAATAGGGCTGACGGGGGAGAGATAGTGGGTGTCAGGAGTGGAGATGCCTTCGCTGAGTTAAGAGCTTACGACGAAGACGGAAACGGCTGGCTGGACGAGGGAGACACTTCCTTCAACAGGTTGAAGGTCTGGCTCAAAAGCCCCGACGAGGACAGAACCGTTAGCCTCTCCCAGCTCGGCGTAGGTGCACTCTACACGGGGAGCTTCAATACCATGTTCGATCTGAAGAGCTCAGGCGTTCTGAGAAACCTCGGACTCTACCTCACTGAATCGGGGGACTCTGGCATACTCGCCAAGGTGGACTTCAAGGTCTAATCGTACCTTCCGTCGCTCCTGACCCTTATGACCGTGTGGACGTTCCCCCTTGGATTGAAGTCGCCCACGACTTCCAGAAACCTTGGCTTTAGGGTCTCTTCAAGGGCTCTGTATATCTCGTTTGTGGCTTCCTCGTGGGAGATGTACCGATTCCTGAACTTGTTCAGCCAGAGCTTTAGGGACTTGAGCTCAACTATGTACCTGTCGGGTATGTAGCGTATTCTTATGGTCGCGTAGTCCGGGTATCCGGAACGGGGACAGAGGCAGGAGAACTCGGGGAACGTTATATCTATCATGTAGTCCCTTTCGGGGGTTGGGTTCTCCCAGGGCTCAAGCTCGGCTTCCTCTATAGCCTTTTCTCCGTATCTCTTTTCCTCAGCTCTTTCCATGGAAATTAATATATATGAAGGGGGAGAGATTCCCATGAAGTTGGGTATAGTTCTCTACAGCAATGACCCTGAAACAGCCTGGAACGCCTTCAGGTTCGGCGTCTTTGCCCTCGCCCAGGGTGATGAGGTGAAGATATTTCTCCTGGGGAAGGGAGTTGAGAGCCTCAACCTGAAGCACGAGAGGTTCAACGTTCAGGAGCAGCTGAGCCTCTTCCTTGAGAACGGCGGTGAGCTTGTAGCCTGCGGAGTTTGTCTTGAGGTTAGGAACTCCAAGGACGGGGCAACCTGCCCCGTGGGTTCCATGAACGACCTCTACGAGCTCGTCATATGGGCTGACCGGGTGGTCAGTTTTTAAAAAGCCCTTCCCTTCCAGTAAGCTGGAAGGTTTATATTCTTACCTATGGTGGTTGAGCTTGTGGAATCAAACTTTTGTCCGAAGTGTGCCGCTGTCAAGGAGAGGGTGGAGAAGGTTGCGAGGGAGATGGGTGTTGAGGTCAGGCTTCTTGACCCGATAGATGATGCAGACAGGATCGTTAAGCTTGGAATTCTCACTTCTCCTGCTGTGGTGGTTAACGGGAAGGTGAAGTTTGCAGGGGTCATACCCACCGAGGAGAAGATAAGACAGGCTATTGAGGAGGAGCTCTCTTGAGTCCCGTTTACGTAGTTCCATTGCTCGGAACCCTCTCCTTCTTTACGCCCTGCATGTGGAACCTGAACCTGCTCCTGAGGGCTTACTCCCGGAACGGAGGTCTGAAACAGGTACTCCTCCTTTTCATATCGCGTCTGGTTCTCTTTAACCTGATAGCTTCTGTAATTTACCTGATTTCTAAGGTCGTAAGCGTTCCCCTTGATGTGCTCCTTGTGGCTCAAGGTGTTATAGCTGCTGTGTTCATAGTGGGCTTTCCCCTAATGAAGAAAGTTGGAATAGCTCCCTTTGACCTATCACCCCAGTTTCTCTTCCCCGAGAGGAAGTTCCCTCCAGGTGTTGCCCTCGGTCTGAGCCTACCCTACTGTTCAGTTCCCTTTGTGGTACTGCTTGCCGTTTACTCCCTGCACTTTAAAAGTGCCTTTCTGATCTTCAACCTCTATGCTGTATTCGTTACCCTGCCGACTCTGTTGTTCCTAATACTGCCCGATAAACCTATCAAGGGTCTTACATCTCTTGTGCCCGCAGTGCCAGCCCTGACGGGTTTCTCCCTGGTGCTTGCCATGGGTCTTTTTCTGGACTTTGGTGAGCTTAACCTGTACGTGTCTTCCCTCCTCCAGGAGAAACCTTCCCTGCTCTTCCTCAGCCTTGTTATGTTCTTTCTCGGTTTCTTCACGAGCCTGGGACCATCAACCCTGCCCTTTCTACCCGTCGTGTTCGGTGTGCTCGTTACGAAACACAGAACCCGTGCTGAAATATTTATGAGCGTTCTGGGATTTTCCGTAGCCTTCCTCATGACCCACGCTGGTGTGGGTGCTATAGCTACGGTTGGGGCTGTGGTTCTATCCCAGATATTCAGAACGGAGCTATTTAACTTGATTCTGTCGGTGCTTCTGTTCTTCGTAGCCTTGAACCTTCTGAAGGTTATCTCTCTCTCCCTTCCAGTGGCGAGGCTGAACCCCTTCTCGGGTGCGGGGACGAGCAGTTTCGTGCTGGGGGTAGCCTACACCTTCTCCCTGTGTCCCTCCTGTACATCGCTTCTCCTCGGCGCCCTCGTTTTGAGTAGTTCTACGGGTAATCCATTGACGGCGGTTTTTCTGATGGCTCTTTACGCCGTTGGTAGGGCTATCCCCGTATTTCTTTCGGGGCTCGTGGTCAGCAACATGTCCGGGTTTATAAGAGAGCACCACACTCAGGTGAACAGAGCTGTAGGGTTTCTCTTCCTTTTACTTGCAGGATATTTCTTCAAAAACTTTCTGGAGGTGGCACTGTGAACAGGAGAGACTTTCTGCTTGGGACGACCGGAGCTTTAGCACTCCTCTTACCTGCTACCGTGAGGTCTGAGGACTCGGTTAAGATACTGTTCCCGGTAACTTTCAAGGACAGGAAGCGCTGGAAGAAGGTGTTCCTCAGGATAAGGGGCTCTATAAACATCTGGGGGGCAGGTGCGGACATAGAGGTCATAGCCTACGACGAAGGGATAGCCTTCCTTGACAGGTTTGAGAACGGAGAGTTCGCTGAGCGTATAGAGAACCTCATGCTCTACGGGGTTAAGTTTAAAGCCTGCAGGGTTGCAATGAAGATGTTTGAGGTCTCTGAGGACTCCCTGTTTGAGGGAGTTGAAACCGTCAGGTCGGGCTTTGAGTACCACGTCTTGAAAGTTAAAGAGGGCTACATACCTATATACCTATGAGGATAGGAGAGCTCGCTAACAGACTCGGGATAAACCCCAAGACCCTGAGGTACTGGGAGGAGATAGGCTTACTGCCCCCTCCCGACAGGGACGCTTCAGGCTACAGAGACTATACCGAAGAGTATGTATTTCTGTGCGAGTTCATTCTGAAGGCTAAGTCTATGGGCTTCAAGCTTGAGGACATAAAGGAGATAATCTCTTTAAAGCTCTCTGGAAGGACACCCTGCGGGTGTGTGGAGGAGAAGATAAGGGAAAAGATCAGGGAGATAGAGAGGCTGATAGAGGAGCTTAAGTCCCAGAGGGAACTCCTTGAGTCTATGTTGAAGGAGAGGCGGGACATGCCCGCCTCCGTGTGTCCAATAATAGAGTCTATAGGGTGAACTTCATCGTTCTCTCGTTCCATGTGGCGAAGAGCAGCCACGCAAGCGCGAAGAAGAGGAATATGGCTACAGCCCACTCTACACCAACGGCGTCGGGGAGAAAGAGCTTCTTACCCGTTGCGTTCGTCGCACCGAGCTTCTCGTAGAGCCCGGAGAATGCGTTGAGTATGGCAGGCTCTATCTTCCTGTATACGAAGGCAAAGACCGAACCACCGAGGGCGTAGAAGAGTATGGCGGTCATGTTCTTAAGAGAACCCTCGCCAGCTCTCCAGAAGCTACCTACAGAGCAACCACCCGCAAGGGTCATTCCAACTCCAAATATGAACCCTCCTATAAGAGAACCTATCGGGAAGGAGGGTGCCACCATCATAGCCTTGACCGAGGGCGGAGCGGTCATCTCTATGGAGAGCATGTCCTGAACGTCGGGTATCTCAATTATTGAGGCTATGGGAGAGAACTTGACCACAACGCCAAAAACGGCCGCTATTATCAGAGCAAGGGCTGCTGCACGGGTCATGTTACCCTCACCGGTCATGAAGGGCTCTCTGAAAGCCCTAACGAAGCAGAACCTCGTCCTCTGGTTAATTATTCCCAGTATCACACCGAAGAATATGAGAGAACCGGCAGCCACCTGAAGGGAACCGAGACCGAGGGCGGGAGAGAAGGTTGAAACCTTCTTGTCAAGGAGAACTATCATTCCGAGGGTCAGTATCACGAGCACCACTCCGAGAGCGACCTGCAGGTTCACGGGGACTTCTATCGCCTTCCCCGGAGCTCCCCAGCCTTTGGTCAAGAGCCACATGTAGAGTCGCAAACCCACGTAGGTGCCAAGCCCCAGACCTATCATCATCGTTATACCTGATGCGGACAGGGCACCGAACCCAACGAGGAAAGCCCCTATGGTACAACCGAAGGCGAGGAAAGCGCCTATCCCCATTAACGTTCCACCGAAGGCTCCCATTATGAACTCTTTAACGCTTGGAATGCTTATCCTGAAATCACCGCCCAGGAGAGCCGATATGAAGGCACCCAGCAGGAAAGCCCAGTTTATCAAGGCGGTAAACTGCCAGATAGGGCTCTGGACGTCGGAATCGGGGTAGAGTATGGGTTTGAGGATGTTATCTCCCCACACGAGTATGCCGTTGGTAACAGCCCATGGCGCACCCCACACGAACATCAGAACCACTATGAAGCCCATAGATATACCACCCACCCACGCAGGCCACTGACGACGGAAGAGGTGTGTGTATAGCTCCTTTATAGTTTCCATATCCGGCTCCTCCTTGGAGATTTGGAGTTATGTTATTTCAATTCCCTCTTATGCAATTAAAAGAAAAACTTATAGGGCTATAAAATATTTTGCCTAAATTCTATAAGGGGGAGGTTTGATATGCTTAAAAAGCTATTGAACCTCTTCTTAATAACCTCCATTACCCTATTAATCCAGGGCTGTGAGATACATTCCGATCATGGCTTGGTGCCTGTGATCGCTCAGGAGACGAGGATATCTGACGATGAAACAGCCAAGGCTATTGAAGTTGTAAACCTTGGCAAGAAGGAGATAACCTTCTCAAAGGAAACTGAGTTCTTAAAGGATGTTAAAGAGGGTAATATCCTTGTCATACCCATAACTCCACAGACTCCAGACGGTATGCTTATAAAAGTTACGGGTATAGAAAGACTTTCAGGTGGAAAAGTTAAGATCTCTTATAAGAGGGCAGCTCTTGCAGAGGCTGTGGTTCAGGGTCAATTGAAGGCTTCAGACATAGAGATAAAACCGAGTGATATAGATGCGGTCATAGTTTACCACGGCTCTGAAGCTTACATATCAACGCTTCAGTCCGCAAACCAGCCTATTACAGCATTGGCACCCGACGGTTCTTACATAGAAGCCCTGGGCTCGGACGAACTGTTCACTTTCAAGATGTCCGGCACTTTAGGGAACGATTATGCCAACGTTAAGGGGACTATAAGCCTGAGCTTGAGCTTTGATTTTGATTTACAGATAGAGGATTTCTCAGTAAAAAGGCTTTATGTGGTAGGTAAAACGAAGAGTTCAAAGGAAGTAGTGGCTATCGCAAAAGCTGGGTTGAAAAGAGAGTACAACAGGCAGTTGGGCGAGGTACTGTTCAAACCCAAGGTCTTTTACATAGGAGTATTGCCTGTATACATAAGGCCTGCGCTTCAGTTCTACGTGGGTACAGGCGGCGAGGTTAAGAGTGAAGTGAGGACTTCTCTCAAGCAGACCAATAAATCTTCCGTAGGTGTGGAATATGATGGAGCTAAGTGGAACCCTATTCGTGAGTCAAGCGAAAGTTTAGCTTTTGAGCAGCCAGTCCTTGAGCCCATAGATGCTGCTCTCAAGGGCTTCATAGGCACAAGGTTGGTGTTTTATGTGTACGGTGTGGTTGGACCCTACGCAAGCGTTGAAGGATTCCTTAAACTGACTGCAAACCCGCTGAAAGACCCGTGGTGCAAACTCTCTGCTGGAATATCCGCGTTGGCGGGCGCAAAGGTAGAAATATTTGATAAGGCTCTTATAGACGCCCATTTCAAACTTTTCACTGATGAAGAGCCTCTGTATGAATGCACAGGCAAAACAGCACCCTTTATGCTGGTTACACCTCTGGATTCTCTCTCTACCTATGGCAGTCCCTATCAAAGCTTCCGTCCACAATATAAGATATTTACGATCAGATCTACAAAAGGACAGATAGGCTTCAGGATAGATGAAAACGCGGACTGGCTGGACGTTGATAGAACCTCCGGAACTGTAGACAGAAACAACCCTGTTACCGTTACCTTTACCGTTAATCAGAACGTTGCCAAGTCGCTGCCTCCTGGAACTAAGACCTATGCGAAGGTTTGTTTTGTTAACACTACCAACGATAGAGGTACACACTGCAGAACATTCTCCCTGACAGTAGCACCTGAAGTCAGTATAGTATACGACAGTACTCCCTTTAATATAAGGGAGGGAGAGTCTCCGAGAAAGTTTCCTAACACAGGTGGTGGATTAATTTTTATGAGCGTAAATGGTAACTGTCCCGTTGAGTTTTCAATTGTTGGACGTCCGAAATGGATCAGAACTTCCACAGATGTCCTGGTCGTGGATCCCGGACAGACGGGAACTATTCAAGTTTCCGCAGACGATTACTTCGTAAAGTCACTACCGGTCGGGCGTCACAGAGGTGATTTTGTTATAGAGTACTCCTGCGTGGGAGACTCAAGTAAAGAGAAAAGGACAGTGTCAATCGGTGCACGGATTCACATGAACATAACAACTAACAAGCCTTCGGAAGGTTCAACCCTCGTCATACCTGTTGGTGGACCCGTAACGCAGGTGCCCTCTTACACGATAACTGTTAATAAGGTGAACAGTGAGTACGATTGGAGTGCGAGCATAAAGGAGTGTAAGCGGGACAGGTGGTTCAGATGTGACTATGAATACCCTGACGTTAGATGGTTAACTATATCCTCCGGCAGTGGTCCAGCAGGCTCGTCAATCACCGTCAGTTACCTGCCCAATGAGCTCACTAAATTAAAGAAGGGATTTCACGGGCTTACGGTGGAATTCTCAACCGATGATGATGCCTTACATGAATGGTACTCAAGCTTCAATAAGGTGTCCTTTGGTGTTGAAGTGGTGGATCACTTCACGATCTCTGGGGGACCTGTGAGCTTCTCCGGAGATCAGGGTGGTCCGTTCTTCCCACAGACAGCCTCCTATACTCTGACCGCTGAGCATACGGGTACAACCTTCTCCGTTCAGACGGACGCCAACTGGCTGGACATAAGCCCGACTTCCGGGACGGTTTCAAAAAACAACCCGGCTCAGGTTTCTTTGTCCGTTAACTCCAACGCTAACAGCCTACAGCCCGGGGAGTACACAGCCAATCTTCTCTTCCAGGCACCCAACGGGGACGTTATAACAAAATCTGTGACTTTGTATGTTAATCAACCAAACTCCAACCTGTGTACACTCCAACCAACTCCTCTATATGCCGGGGATACGAATGCAGGAGAGCCGCCGGGGTATATCTTCTTCAATTACACACCCAACAACACCCCGAGCTGTGAGTTTAACAATTCGGTGGGAGTGCTTTACTTCCCAATGTGGAGCGACCATGCGGATTGTGGTGAGGGAAATCCCTTCTCTGGATATTATGGTGTGTATGCTCAGGGAGGAAATTCAGCGGGAGGGGGTTCATTCTGGATGGTGGAGTCTGTAAATCCGACTGGTAACTGGTGTTCAGGCATTGGTTCATTTGGAGCAAATATTATCCCCCTTAACAAAGATGTCACTATAGAATTCTCAAGGCAAGATTCTCAGGGGAATATATTTGAACGCTACAGAATGATAGTCAGGGTCACAATTGACTCGTCTAAGGTTTCTAATGACCCATACACCGGTGAACCCGTTTTTATTGACCTCAGTACGCCTATCAATGGGGTTCAGGTTGAGGTGAAGGAGCTCCGTAAAATCAGCTGACACCCGAGACACGCCATTTTAAATAGTACGCTCCGGAATATTGCTTTTCCAGGGTTATAACACTCATATTATATGAGTATATAGGGCTCATATTTTTACCGAAACCCCTTGACATCGGACGGAAAAGTTAATATAATTTTCCACTGGAAATAAAAACCAAGCAGGAGGTAGGCACCGATGGCAAAGCTGAAGCCCCTTTACGATAAGATCGTGGTCAGGAGGTTTGAGGAGCAGGAGCAGAAGACTCCTTCCGGGATAATAATACCGGACACCGCCAAGGAAAAGCCCCAGATGGGCGAGGTTGTGGCGGTGGGAGAAGGCAAGCTCCTTAACAACGGAGAACTCAAGCCCCTCAAGGTCAAGGAAGGGGACGTTGTCCTCTTCAACAAGTATGCCGGCACAGAAGTTGAGCTTGACGGTGAACAGTACCTCGTCATGTCCGAGGACGAAGTCCTCGCCATAGTTGAGGATGCAAAAGTTCCTGCCTGATAAAAAACCAAAGAAGGAGGTGTGAGAGATGGCAGCAAAGGGAATTATCTATAGTGAAGAGGCGAGAGCTAAACTCAAGTCTGGTGTTGACAAGCTCGCAAACGCTGTCAAGGTTACCCTCGGTCCCAGAGGTAGGGAGGTAATCCTCGGGAAGAACTGGGGAACTCCCGTCGTGACCAAGGACGGTGTGACCGTTGCCAAAGAGATTGAGCTCAAGGACAACTACGAGAACATAGGAGCCCAGCTCGTCAAGGAGGTTGCCTCCAAGACCGCGGACGTAGCCGGTGACGGAACCACAACCGCCACCATACTCGCTCAGGCTATATTCCACGAGGGTCTCAAGGCTATAGCCAGCGGTGCTAACCCCATGGACGTCAAGAGGGGTATAGACAAGGCTGTCAAGAAGGTCGTTGAGGAGGTTAAGAACCTCTCCGTAGAAGTCAAAGGAAGGACGGAGATAGAGCAGGTTGCCGCCATATCCGCCAACAACGACCCCGAGATAGGAAAGATAATAGCGGACGCCATGGAGGCTGTCGGGAAGGACGGAGTCATAACCGTTGAAGAGTCCAAGTCTGCAGAGACCACCCTTGAGACCGTTCAGGGTATGCAGTTTGACAGAGGATACCTCTCTCCCTACTTCGTAACCGACCCTGACAAGATGCAGTGTGTCCTTGAAGAGCCTTACATACTCATATACGAGAAGAAGATATCCAACATAAAAGACCTGCTACCTGTCCTTGAGCAGGTGGTAAGGGCAGGCAAGCCTCTCCTCGTCATAGCTGAAGACGTTGAGGGTGAAGCACTCGCTACGCTCGTCGTAAACCACATAAAGGGCGTTCTTAAAGCCTGTGCCGTTAAGGCTCCCGGATTCGGTCAGAGGAGGAAGGACTACCTCCAGGACATAGCCGTGCTGACCGGCGGAACCGCGATAATGGAAGACCTCGGAATCAAGCTTGAGTCCGTGACCCTTGACATGCTCGGAAGGGCTGACAAGGTGGTAGTTGACAAGGAGACCACCACCATAGTTGGTGGTAAAGGTAAAGAAGAGGACATAAAGGCAAGGATAGAGCAGATCAAGAAGCAGATACAGGAGACTACCTCTGACTACGACAGGGAGAAGCTCCAGGAAAGGCTCGCCAAGCTCTCCGGCGGTGTTGCCGTCATAAGGGTCGGAGCTGCTACCGAGGCTGAGCTCAAGGAGAAGAAGGCAAGGGTTGAGGACGCAGTCCACGCAACCAAGGCAGCGGTTGAAGAGGGAATAGTTCCCGGTGGTGGGGTCGCTCTCGTGAGAGCTTCAGAAGACCTGGACAGCGTGGATGTGGACAACGAAGACCAGAGGCTCGGCGTTGAGATAATCAAGAAAGCCTGCAGAACACCCCTCAGGCAGATAGCCTACAACGCTGGATTTGAGGGCTTCGTAGTCCTTGAGAAGGTGATAGAGCTCGGCAAGGAGAAGGGCAAGAGCTGGGGATTCAACGCAGCCAACGGTGAGTACGTGGACATGATGGAGGCTGGAGTGATAGACCCCACCAAGGTCGTCAGGACGGCGATAGAGAATGCGGCGTCGGTTGCAGGAACGATGATAACCGCCGAGGCTGTCATAGCTGACCTCCCCGAGGACAAGAAGAAGGACATGACACCTACCGACATGCCCGAGCTTGACTAACCGTTCCCTATTGTTTACAGCTTGGAAGGGGCGCTCAGCGCCCCTTTTTTATTGACAATTAAAAATTTCTTATAACACGAATTTCAAAAGTTGTTTTATAATTTTTAAAACCGATGAAAACTGAGAGTTTACCCGTATATTTCGGTTTTCCCTTTCCCCAGTGGTTTAAGAACTATTCCAAAGATTCCTTCCTGAGAGACCTGATAGCTGGCATAACCGTCGCTGCGGTTTACGTTCCTCAAGCTATGGCTTACGCTCTCCTCGCGGGAATGCCTCCCATAACGGGACTCTACACTGCCTTCATAGCAACCATAGTAGCAGCTCTCTTTGGAAGCTCAAGGTTCCTTGGCACTGGACCCGTTGCAATGACCTGCCTGCTTTCCGCCTCGGTGTTGTATGGGCTTCAGCTTGAGCCCCAGTCAGACCAGTGGGTAGCCTACATGGGTCTACTCGCCCTTATGGTCGGGATAACGAGGCTTGCGGTGGGAATGTTCAGGCTGGGTTTCGTGGTTGACCTGATATCTAACAGCGTGGTCATAGGCTTTACCGCCGCGGGAGCGCTCGTTATAGCCCTGTCCCAGTTCAAGCACATGCTCGGTTATAAGGTGGTTAACAGCACCCACATATTCACAGTGCTTGCCGACATAGTTAAGAAGATTGAGCTTACGAACCCCTACACCGTGGCTATAGGTGTGGGCGCTTACCTCGTGATATGGGGGTCTAAAAAGATAAGCCCTTACCTTCCGGGCGCTCTGATAGCCGTTGCCGCCACCTCAGTTATAACCTACCTGTTCAACCTCACAGAGAAGGGTGTTGCCATAGTGGGTAAGGTTCCCCAGGGACTCCCCGACCCTACCGTTCCCCCGCTGGACCTGCAGATGATGAGCCAGATGTGGGGAGGTGCCCTCGTTGTTGCCTTCTTTGGACTCATAGAGGCTGTTGCCATAGCCAAGACCCTCGCCATAAGGACGGGGGATAAATGGGACCCAAACCAGGAACTCATAGGTCAGGGGCTCGCAAACATAGCGGTGTCCTTCTTTAAAGGTTTTCCGGCGGGCGGTTCCTTCTCAAGGTCTTCCCTGAACTTCGCCCTCGGTGCCAAGTCTCCCCTTGCGAGCATAATAACGGGTTCTCTGGTAGGTGTTACCCTGTTCCTGCTCGCACCAGCCTTTTACTACCTTCCTAAGGCTACCCTTGCCGCCGTGGTGCTCTCCGCTGTCATAAACCTCATAAGACCTCAGGACATTTTGAGGCTGTATAGGATAAACAAGATAGACGGAGCGGTGGCGGGTCTAACCTTCGTATCTGTCTTCTTCATGGATCTGTGGGTCGCCATAACGATGGGCGTTATCCTATCCCTTGGAAGCTTCGTTTACAGAACCATGTATCCGAGGATAGTGATACTCTCCAGAGACCCTGAATCAAGGACGTTCGTCAACGCTGAGAAGAGAGAGCTTCCCGAATGTCCCCAGATGCTTTACATAAGACCCAACATGTCCATCTACTTCGGTAACGCTCAGTACGTTTACGACTATGTTATAGAGAAGGCTCAGGAGAGACTGAGAAGGGGACCTCTCAAGTACGTCCTGATAGACATGGAGGCTGTTAACTATACCGATGCTACGGGCTCCGAGACGATAATAAGACTCATAAAGGCTCTCAGAGAGCTCGGTGTTGAGGCTGCGTTTGCCAACATAGGTTGCGATGTGTTCCCCTTACTTGAGAACGCAGGATTTGACAAGGTGGTCAAGCACGAGCTCGTCTTTGACTCCAAGGGGCAGTCCATAATTGAGCTCTTCAAGAGGCTGGATCACGATTACTGCAGGAAGGAGTGCCCTTACGTCATATTTGAGGAGTGCCGCACCGTTAAGGATGGAGTGGCTGAGGCTAAGAAGACCGCCTGAGGTATCATCCTGCTACGAGTTTTTCTCTGAACCAGTTTACGGTTCTCTTAAGACCTTCCTCTATTGAGGTTTCCGGTTCCCAGCCTATAACCTTCTTTGCCTTTGTTATGTCAGGCTTCCTGCGATCGGGATCGTCCACGGGTCTGTCTGTGAACACTATCTCTGATGGACTGCCGGCTATATCTATGATTAGCTTTGCAAGATCAAGTATGGTGTGTTCCGTGGGGTTGCCGAGGTTGAAAACTTCCCCCGATAGACCTTCCTCTATCGCGAGCCTGTATATACCCTCAACGAGGTCGTCTATGTAGCAGAAACTCCTCGTCTGGGAGCCATCTCCATAAACGGTCAGGGGCTTGCCTGTGATGGCTTGATATATGAAGTTGGGGACAACCCTGCCGTCGTTGACCCTCATTCTGGGACCGTAAGTGTTGAATATCCTCGCTATCCTCGTGTCTATCCCGTGCTCTCTGTGGTACGCCATGGTCAGGGCTTCGGAGAACCTCTTTGCTTCGTCGTAGACGCTACGGGGTCCTATGGGGTTGACTCTGCCCCAGTAGGTCTCGGGCTGGGGGTGAACTTCGGGATTCCCGTAAACTTCAGAGGTTGAGGCGAAGACGTAGCGTGCACCTTTTAACTTTGCAAGTCCAAGGGTGTGCAGGGTTCCCATGGAGTCCACCTTCATGGTGTGAATGGGGTGATTCATGTAGTCCACAGGAGAGGCGGGGCAGGCGAAGTGTAGTATGAGGTCAAGCTCTCCCTCAAGGTATATGAAGTTAGTGACGTCGTACTTGAAGAACCTGAAGTTGGGGTTTCCGAAGAGGTGGGAGACGTTGTCTGGAGAGCCCGTCAGGAAGTTATCAAGCCCTATGACCTCGTGCCCTTCCCTGAGGAACCTGTCACAGAGGTGAGAGCCTATGAATCCGGCCGCACCCGTTATCAGAACACGCACGGAGGACTATTTTAACAGCCTGTGAGAGAATTTATAGAGGAATGAAAAAGGTCGCGCTCACGGGGAACATAGGTTGCGGCAAATCAACGGTGGCGGGTATATTCAGAGAGCTTGGAGCCTATACGGTTGACGCCGATGAACTGATACGCTCCTTTTACAGAAAAGGACACCCCGTTTACGAGCAGGTGCTTAAGGAGTTTGGTGAAGGGGTACTCTCACGGGAAGGGGACATAGACAGAAGGAAACTCGCCGATGTGGTATTCAACGACAGGGAGAAGCTCAGGAGGCTTGAGGAGATAACCCATACAGCTCTGTACAGGGAACTTGAGGAGTTGTTCAAGAGGTTACCGCCTTCGGCAGTGGTCGTGGTAGAGGCGAGCCTGCTGATAGAGAAGGGAACTTACAGGAACTACGACAAGACCGTCGTCGTCTATGCCCCCTACGAGGTCTGCAGAGAGAGGGCACTCAGAAAGGGCTTCTCCGAAGAAGACTTTGAGCGGAGGTGGAGGAACCAGATGGACATTGAGGAGAAGGTGAAGTACGCCGACTACGTCGTGGATAACTCCGACGGGCTTGAGGAAACCAGAAGGCAAGTTGAAGAGATATACAGGGATATAAAGGAGGATCCATGAAAGTTTTTATAACAGGAATGCCCGGGGTTGGAAAGACGACCCTCGTCAGGAGGGTCGTGGAAAAGCTCGGAGACAGGGCAATAGGCTTCTGGACGGAGGAGGTCAGGGACAAAAAGACGAGAAGGAGGGTAGGTTTTAAAGTAGTTACAACCAACGGAAAGGAGACCCTCTTTGCAAGCAAGAGGTTCACCTCAAAGAAGCTCGTGGGCTCTTACGGGGTGAACGTAAAGAGGTTTGAAGAGACGGTGCTGCCCCTCCTCAGGAGGGCTTTGAAGGAGACGGACAAGGTTGTGGTCGTGGACGAAGTCGGTAAGATGGAGCTCTTTTCTAAGGAGTTTAGAGAGCTCGTAAGGGAGCTGGCTCACAACCCGAGGGTTAAGCTTTTAGCAACCCTGCCCGTAAGGGATGTTCACCCCCTCGTCAGGGAGCTCAGGAGACTACCCGGGGCTGTTATCATAGAGTTGAACAGGGAAAACAGGGAGGGAATGGACGAGGAGGTTCTGAAACTTTTAACGTGAAATTAAAGAGTTGTATTAACACTGGGGAGAGCCTAAGCTTTTTTAGATGAGGCGGACTTTAAAAGTTGAGGGCATGACCTGTGTGAACTGTGCCCGCACCATAGAGATAGCTCTGAAGAGGAAGGAGGGAGTCAGGGATGTTGAGGTATCCTTTGAGCTCGGGAGGGTGAAGGTTGACTTTGACGAGAACAAGGTATCCGAGGAAGACATAGCGAGGACTATAGAGGAGCTCGGTTACAGGGTTCTTGAAGAGGAAGGGGGAAAGGCTGAGAGCTACCTCCTCCTATTCTCAGGACTTTCAGCCCTTCTCATAACTGCACTTATGTTCTACCCTGTTCCCTACGGTCTTTACGTCCAGTTCCTTCTATCAACTCTCGTTCAGGTCTTCGGTGGGTGGAAGTTCTATAAGGGAGCCTACAACTCCTTAAGAAACGGCGTGGCAGGGATGGACGTCCTCGTCTCCCTGGGCACCACTGGGGCATACGTGTACAGCCTCCTGACCCTTCTGGGCTTTATCCCCGGCAGTCCCTTCTTTGAGACCAACACCTTCCTTATAACCTTCGTCCGGGGCGGGCGTTTTATAGAGGAAAGGGCTAAGAAGAGGGCGCTCAGGCTACTCAAGAGCATGCTCACAGCCCAGCACTCCGAGGTTTCAGTCCTTGAAGATGGGAACGAGGTAAGGAAGAACGTTCGGGAGCTTATGAGGGGCGAGGTCATAGTTTGCAGACCCGGAGACCTGATACCCATAGATGGCGTCGTTGTTAAGGGCAGAGGGTATGTCTCAGAGGCGGTTCTGACGGGTGAGCCCGAGCCCATACTGAAGGAGCCCGGCGACAGAGTCATAAGTGGTTCAATCCTTGAGGATGGTCTTCTGGAGATCAGGGTAGAGGCAAGCTACGAGAGCTCTTACCTTTCAAAGATAAACAGGATGGTGGAGAGTGCCCTCTCAGAGAAGCCACGCATCCAGCGTATCGCCGACACAGTTTCCCACTACTTCGTTCAGGCTGTCGTGGTTGTGTCGGCGGCGACCTTCTTCCTCTGGGTTAAGCTCACCGGCAGCATGGAGATGGCTGTTCAGTTTTCCCTCGCCGTCCTCGTAATATCCTGCCCCTGTGCTATGGGTATAGCCACACCCCTTGCGGTGGTGGTGGGAATATCAAAGGCGCTGTCCAGAGGCATTCTTATAAAGAAGCCCTCTTCCCTTGAAGTGTTTCCCCTCATAAACGCCATAGTATTTGACAAAACGGGAACCCTTACCGAGGGTAGGTTTCAGGTTGTCAGGTACGAACTGCGTTCCTCGGAAGCCCTGGACATAGCATACAGCATGGAAAGCTTCTCCAACCACCCCATAGCCAAGGCTATAAGGGATTTCGCCAAGAAGAATGGCGCAAGGAAGGTTGAGCTGGTGGGATGCAGGGAGGTTCTCGGAAGAGGGGTGGAGTGCGGAGAGTACTTTATAGGGGAATACGAAGATGAAAACATACCCGAGGACGTATGGAAGGCGGTCGCTCTCAGGAGGAACGGCGAGGTACTCGCCGTCTTTTATCTGAAGGATACCCTCAGGCAGGAGGCGAAGTTCGTAGTCAGCGAGATGAAGAAGCTCGGTCTGACCACCATACTCCTATCCGGAGACAGGACTGAGACGACGAAGTTCGTCGCTAAAGAGCTCGGCTTTGACAGCTTCTTTGCAGAGGTTAAGCCAGAAGAGAAGAAGGAGATGATAAAGGGTCTCCAGGAGGAAGGTTTGCGAGTTGCCATGGTGGGCGACGGGGTTAACGATGCGCCAGCCCTCGCCCAGTCAGACCTCTCCTTCGCGGTTCCCCACGGGGTTGATATAACCAAGCAGGTGGGTGATGTGGTTCTGCTCTCGGGGGTTGCAAAGCTGCCCGAGTCCTTCCGCTTGGGTAAAAAGGTGAACTCAAAGATAAAGCAGAACCTCGTATGGGCTTTCTTGTACAACGTTGTGGGCATACCTGTCGCCGCCGGTCTATTCTATAAGTACGGTGTATACCTGAAGCCGGAGCTGGCGGGTCTTCTGATGGCTCTATCCTCGGTCAGCGTTGTAGCCAACACGATACTTCTGCAGGCGGGCTCGGGTAGAGACTGACAATTGATATATAATAATTTCCTCTAAACAACCCTTTTCGGAGGAAAGAAATTGCACAAGGTGCTTATAACCGACCCGATAGCTTCCAAAGGAATAGAGCTTCTCCAGAAAGAGCCAGATATAGAGGTTTACAACGAGCCGGAGATACCTTACGAAGAGCTCCTTGAGATAGTTGAAGACTTTGATTGCATTATCACCCGTTCAAGGACACCGGTCACAAAGGAGCTCCTTGACAGGGCTCAGCGTCTAAAGGTTGTCGGAAGGGCTGGTGTTGGTGTTGACAACGTTGACATAGAGGAGGCTACCAGAAGGGGTATTCTCGTTGTAAACACCCCGGGTGCGAACACCATAGGTGCGACCGAGCTCACCATGATGCACATGCTTACCATACTGAGGAACGGGCACAGGGCTCACGAGTCCATACTTGAGCACAGGTGGGACAGGAAGAAATTCATGGGAACGGAGCTTTACGGAAAGACCCTCGGGATAATAGGTCTAGGGAACATAGGCTCCCAGGTCGCTATAAGGGCTAAGGCTTTCGGGATGACCGTTCTCGCCTACGATCCCTACATACCCCGTGAGAAGGCTGACAGGCTCGGCGTCAGGCTGATGGACAACCTCCAAGACATGCTCAGAGAGATAGACGTCCTCACCATACACGCACCCCTCACCCACGAAACGAGGAACATGATAGGGGATGCCGAGTTTGAGCTTATGAAGGAAGGCGTGTTCATAGTCAACTGTGCGAGGGGAGGGATAATCAACGAGGAAGCTCTAATAAAGAACCTTGAGAGCGGTAAAGTTAAGGGCGTAGCCCTTGACGTCTTCTCAAAAGAACCTCCCCCACCCGAGCTCGTGGACAGGCTCAGGAAGTTTGAGAACGTGTCCCTATCTCCTCATATAGGTGCCAACACCCATGAGTCCCAGGAGAACGTTGCGGTTATAGTCGCCCAGCAGGTTATAAAGGCTCTCAAGGGTAAGTCTCCCGAGTACGTTGTGAACGCACCCTTCCCAGACCTCTCCGTCCTCACACTCATAAAGCCCCACCTTGACCTTGCGGAGAAGATGGGCAGGTTCATGGTTCAGTGGGCTGAAGAGGGGATAAGGGAGGTTCACATAGAGGTAAGAGGGGACATCTCTGAGCACTTCCACCCCATATCCGCCGCTGTTCTAAAGGGTATTCTTGAGGAGGTCGTTGACTTTCCCGTGAACATAATAAACGCCACCTACGTGGCAAGGGACAGGGGGATAAAGGTTGAAGAGCTTTCCTCCGAAGACACACCCGACTTCAAGCACTACATAAAGGTCGTGGTTAGGGCTGACGGCTCTGAGAAGGTCGTTGCAGGAACAGTCCTTGAAGGTCAGCTCCTGAGGATAGTTCAGATAGACAAGTACAGGGTGGACATAGAGCCTGAGGGAATACTCCTAGTCTTTGAGAACAAGGATGTTCCGGGGGTTATAGGTAAGATAGGCTCTGTCCTGGGCAGTGCCAGCGTGAACATAGCTGGCTTCAGGCTCGGGAGGGAGAAGAAAGGGGGTATAGCCCTTGGGATACTGAACCTTGACGACCAGGTTCCCGAACACGTTATAGAAGACCTGCGCGGAATACCAGAGATACTCTTCGTAAAGCAGGTGGTTATGTGAATTAAGTGAATCTGGAAAGCTTTTTCCGGCGCTGTGTCCAAAAGAGGTTAATAATATCAATTACTTACACTCACACACTTCAACATGTTGATATACAAACATTTAACGAGAAGGCGCAAAGCCGCTTTTCTACGTTATAGACAAAGACGACGTTTAATAGGAGGTGGTGTCATGGCGGTGAAGTTTTATTTTCAGAAGGATAGGTACGGGGTTGAGGAGCTTGAGCTAAAGCGCCTTACTCTGCTCCATGGGGGAACTTTCAGGCAGAGGAGGGAGATTCTAATTTCAATTTACGCACTCTTCAAGGTGCTTGAGTATGTGAGAGAGGGTAGGTTTGCGGATGATCTGTGGGAGGAGATTTTCTTTGAGTACACCAGCATAGGAAAACAGGTTCCTTTCTGTATCTCCATAGAAGCGAATGGGCTTGCAAGGGCTTTAGAGACCCTTTACAGGTGCTTTGCCGAGCAGTTAGTGAAAGAATGGCTTGGATACTCCCCTCTCCTTCCCAAGCTTGAGCTTATTCCCGAACATACCGACAGGGTGTTTGTGGGTCTAAACAAAGGTGAGTCTATACAGATTTCTTTTGAAGGGGAAAACAGAGAACCCTCCGGGCTCGCTTACTTCATAGACGATTGCGGCACCTTCAGCTTCAGAGGAACTCTCGCAGAGTGCATAATGGACATGTTTGATGAGGTTTTTATGAAAACATCTTCAGAGTTCTACTCTGAACACACTGGAGCTGTTTACTTCCCGGTTGAGAGACAGAAGTTGTCCGAGATTGACAAACCCCTGAATGTGCCCGACTGGAAGAAAGTTAAAACCGAAAGTATAGGGTACTTTTGTGACATGATAGGGAAACACTTTATAAAGCAGTTTAAGCCAGAAAGCGAACTTGTAAAAGAGTTTGTGAAAAAGTGTGCTGTCCCGGTAGCCCTTATGTGGACGCTGAGGGGTTTTCCTTTTAAAGAATACGGAGAGTTCGCAAGTGCTCTGCTTGATGACAGGAAGTTTGGCTTTACAGAAGAGTTCGTTCCTGTTCTTATAGACGAGGAAGGAGATATACCGCTCAGCAAGGCAGAGGGTCATGTTAAGGATACAGCTTACCTACTTGCCGCCCTTGACTGTCTGTCTATGAAAAGGCTTTTCGTGGAGGATGTGGACAGGCACAAGGACTATGAACACCAGGACATCATGAAGATGCTCTTTGATGAACTTCTGGGTTTTGATAGCGTATTGGCTCATTCCCTTAAAAGGGGTGTTCAGCTCTTTGCTACCTGCGAGGGAGATTACCTGCCATGGCAGTTTGAAGACTACGATAGGGAGCTAACAGGGATTTACAGGCTTAGCTGATTGGTGTTAGAAATGGCTTTATAGGGAGGTGGAGATATGACAGAAGCTGAATATAAGCAGAAACTGGGTAGGTTCTTCGGTGACCTGCTCTTTAGATACCGCATAGCCAAGAGCGTGAAGGCTCAGATGGACAGATACCTTGCCTCGGACTTCAACCTGGTGAGTCTACTTGCACCGGGAGAGGAAACCATATCAAGGCTTATAGCTCTTTTGCTTGAACCTGATGGTGTTCACGGACAAGGGAAGGTATTTTTGGAGAAGTTTGTGGAGATTTTGAGAAAAAATCTGAAGAAAAGAGGTGTTGAGAATCCTATGGAAGACGTCGGAGAGTTTTGTAATGCCAAGGTTGAAACCGAACACAGCACGGACAAAGGTGGGAGGGTAGACATCTTTATTGACTTGCCGAACTTTGTTATAGGGATAGAGAACAAGATAAGGGCGAGAGATCAAAAAGACCAGCTCAAGAATTACAACGAGTATTTGAAAAATAAGAGAGAGAGTTACCTGCTGATTTTCCTAACCTGCGATGGCAGGGAGCCTTCAGAGTGGAGTATTCCAAAAGGAGAAAGAGCTGAGCTCGAAAAATCAGGAAAGCTCATAACACTAAGTTATGGGGAATTTCTTAAATCATGGCTAAAGGAGTGTTTAAAGGAGTGTGAAGCTGACAAAGTCAGGTGGTTTATAAGGGACTTTATCAGCTGGATAGAAGAAAACTGCAAGGAGGTGAGCGATGATGGACAGAAAGAAGATAATTGAGGAGTATCTGTTTGAAGGAACTCCTGAAGAGAAAAAGGAGAAGTTTGAAATTGCGTGGGATGTGCGGGAAAGCTTTGATAGTATAAGGAGCGGACAATCAAAAACCAAAGTATTTGAACCACTTGCGAGTAGAATAGAGAAAGATCTTCTTGAGGAACCCTTTAAAATTACTTATCTTGACTGGGGCAGTGTTTATGTTGCTAAACGTGAATGGAGACAGGATGAGAAAGACAGAGGAATCTATGCAATATGTGTTGAAAAATGGAATAGAGGCTGGCCTACTATAGGTATAGTCAGGAACAAACCATTTACTACAGACACTGAAAAGCAGATAGGCGATATATTGTCAAGGCAAAACTTTAGACCTACACAGTGGTATTTAGGCTACATACCAATACCAGACTGGAACTATGGTGATTTAAGAGATTATTATCGAATAGTGTTGCTAAATCCATTGGAGATTGTAGATTTCTTCTTCAACTACTTTAAGCAAGTATATGAGATAGTTAGAAAGACTCCAGGTTTAGAGCAGTTACTTGATCGTTCAGTAGAGGAAAGAAAAGCACAGGTTCAAAAGTAAATAAAGGCTGAATGGAGGCAAATGAAATGAAGTTTGATGTAAAAGAGCTAATCGAGGATTACTTGTTAGAAGGAGGTATTCAAGACAGAATAGAAAAATTTGAACTTGCATGGGATATAAGGGATTACTTTGAAGACATAAAGCTTTCCATAAGGGAAAGTATCCTTAAAAAATTGGTCAAGAAGCTCAAGGAAAAGACAAAAAATCCCGGTGATCCGTTCTACGGATACAAACTTGAGGACAACGGCTTTCTTGAGAGGGAGAAGTATGGAAATATAGCCATATACAGGAGGGAGTGGGTTGTGAATGGAAAGCCTATATTGAAATATGGGATTGAGCATGGATTGAAGGATTACTTCAATTTATACTTCGGCATTCAAAAATGTAGTGATCAAATTCCCTTTGTTGGAAATTGGGAGAATATACAGGGTTTGCCTGAGGAGTGGAAGGAAATTTTTAGCCAGATGAAAATTAGATTAAAGGAAGCTTTACCGGGCAATTGGAAACCTTCCGATTGGTGGGTTGTGTGGAAATACTTTGATTTCTACTATGGAGGTATGTGGCAGAAGGAGTTTTATATGGAAATACTTGAGAAGAGTAAGGATAATCTGGAAGAAGGTTATGAAGCTCTTGCTGACTACTACTTTAGTGAGTTTGAAAAACTAAAGAATGCTACGGAGAACCTGGTTGATGAATTTGTAAAGCTGTATAAAGAAGCCAAGGGAGGCAGTCATGTCTAAAAGTATTCTTCCCGAAAGATGGCTCAGCGTTGTAGGGCTCGGTAGAATGGGCCGTGAAGTTCTCAATGAGTTCTGTTCCGAGATTAACCCCAGGGAAACCCAGGCTGAATTCTTTTACTTTGATAAATCTTCAGAAATTGAGAAGATGAGAAAGAATGGAAGCCTCCGTATAAACAATCTCTATTCTCTTGAAGAGCTTGAAAAAATAGAGATTCCCCAACTTAAAAATGCAGTGGGAACCATATTCGTAGCCGGTCTCGGAGGTTTTAAAACAGGTGCAAGTGCACTTGTAAACTTTGGCAGAGATATGACCACTTACTATCGGAGCTACCCTCAGGTATACGGACAGAGTAGCGTTGCTTTGGTCTCTCTGCCCTTTGAGTTTGAGGGAAAGGAGATGAGAGAGAAAGCTCTGGAAGCCCTGGAAGAGGTAAAAAAGTCGGTAGACTTCACTATAATTGTGGACTACAACAAAATTCCTTGGGAAGAACTAACTGTGAGAAAAGCTTTTGAAAGGGCGAACATACTTACATCCAGAATCTTAAAATCTATAATCCTTCCACTTACTTTGGGATGGGAGATTATATGTCTTGACTGGTTAGACTTTGTAGTTCCCTTTAAGTGTTCAACTGGGAGAAAGGTATGTGTTGGAGTGGGTAAGCCAAAGGAGGACGGAATAGAAGCTCTTGAGTCTGCCCTTGACAACCCTCTCTACGATGCAGGAATAGACATGAGGAAAGCGGAGGCTTACTTTTTGTCAGGTATGGTGGGGGAGGACATACCGTTTTCGGAGGTTGAAAGAACTATAGATTACTTTGCCAAGAAGTATGCGTCCAGGGAAAGGGAACCTTTAATCATTTTTGGGTGCTATCTTGGAAATGAACTGGGAAGACTTGCATGGACGGTTTTCGTGCCCGTGGACACTTGCCTTGATATTTAAATCCGTAGGAATATACGCCAAGATATGGAAAACTTTTGTAAATTAAAACTATGCGCCTCAGAAATCAGAGCGCCGTTAGGGAGCTTTTAGAGAGGATACAGAAGGAGAAGCGCTATCCTGGAGGTCTTCTATTTTACGGGCTGTCCGGCGTGGGGAAGACGACCGCTGCACTGGACTTCGCCCGCGGAGCCCTCTGCCTTGAGGAGAAGGAATGGGGTTGTGGTAGTTGTAGCTCCTGTCTCCACTACGATAGGGTAGCGGAGGATATCCTTTCCGGTAAGTGGGAGGGTATATCCCTTTACGATGAGTCAGACGGAAAAAAGATTCTGAAGTATCTATCAGGGGAGCACCCCGACTTCATATACGTGCCACCTTACGGGGGGTCTCTCAGGATAGACCAGATAAGGGCTGTGAAGGACTTCGCCTACATGAGACCCGCCCTTTCCCACAGGAAGGTTGTAGTTCTTGAAGATTCCCATACTATGACCAGAGAAGCTGGGAACGCCCTTCTGAAGGTTCTGGAAGAGCCTCCCTCTGACACGCTGTTTATTCTTATCTCTGAGAGCAAGGATCAACTTCTACCGACAATAGTTTCAAGAACCTATCAGGTTGAGTTCCACCCCTTAGAGGAGGAGGTCTTTTACTCCCTTTTGGGGGAGGAGAATGAAGAACTCTACCGTGTATCGGGGGGGAGCTACAGCCTTGCCAAGCTGATAAAGGATAGGGGAGAAGTTCTCAAGATGGTAGATGACTTCCTGTCTCTGAAGCCGGACACCGTATATCAAGTGGCTATAAAGCTTGACAAATCAGAGCCTGAGGACAGAGAGCTCTTCCTTGAGCTTTTGGAGGACAGATTGAGGAAGACCTTTTTGGATAAAGGACTAAATTATGATAAATTTGAGATGCTCCTTGATAGGATTTCCGAGCTCAGGAACGGGCTCGGCAGAGGCTTAAGGCTTGGACTTGGCTTGCTTTCCCTTTACGCCCTGTGGAGGTAGGTATTATGAATTACATAAAGGTAAAGAGCTTTGACACGAACAAGGTCGGTGTCCTTGAGGACTGCGACGAAGAGCTCTCAAGGGACGAGGTGGTCGTTATAGAGTCTGAGGAAAAGGGTGAGGACGTCGTCAGGGTGCTCGGTGTTTCCAAGGAGGAAGCTAAGACGGGCATAAAGTATCGCTTTCTCAGAAAAGCCACAGAGAGAGACCTTAAGACCCTCAGCAAGAACGAGAAGGAGAGCGGCAGAGCCTTCAAAACCTGCAAGCAGAAGATAAGGGAGCAGGGGCTTGAGATGCACCTCCTTAAAGCTTACATACCTCTGAACTCCCGGAAGATATTCTTTTACTACACTGCCGAGGAGAGGGTTGACTTCAGAAAGCTCGTAAGGGAGCTTGCAAAGATATTCAAGAAGCGCATAGAGATGCGCCAGGTAGGTGTGAGAGATGCCGTTCAGATCCTCGGATGGGTGGGTCTGTGCGGAGAGGTTCCCTGCTGCCTGAAGTTCATGGAGAGGTTTGACTCCATATCCCTCAAAGACATAGAGGAGCAGAACTTACCCCTATCTCCCTCCAAGTTCACGGGACCCTGCGGTCGTCTCGTGTGCTGCATGTCCTTTGAAAAGGACAACTACCTCGTCAAGCACCTACTGCCGGAAAAGGGCTCCGAGCTCTGCGTGGACGGCAAGGTGGCAAGGCTCCTTGAGGTTGATCCTCTCAGGAGTGTTGTGGTTCTTGACTTTGAAGGTAAGGCTAAGGAGCTACCCCTCGGTGAAGTCCTGCCCAAGGACTACGAAAAGGTGCTTAAGAACTGTCAGACCTGCGGTGGGTGTTGCAGGAGGTTTTCCGAAGAAAGCGCAAACTATGAGATTGCTGCACACAATTGAAGGGGAGCTCAACAGGCTCTTTATATTTGAGCTGGAGGACGGCTTTGCCGTAGAGGCGGTTCATTACAGGGGGGATACGCTCTGTGTGTCAACTCAGGTCGGATGCCACGTAAGGTGTGGGTTCTGTGCCTCCGGCAGAAGAGGTCTCATAAGGAACCTGAGCGAGGAGGAGATAGTCTCCCAGTATGAGCTCGTGAGACCTAAATTTGAGGTCAGACGTATAGCCGTGGCGGGTATAGGGGAGCCGTTAGCGAATTGGGACAGCGTCAGGGGAGCCTTCTACCGTTTCAAGGAGCTCAGTTTAAGGGTCTCCTTCTACACAACGGGTTACCCTTTAAAGAACCTCCGTGAGCTCCTGCACATGCCCCACGGCGGTGTAAGCCTCTCCATTCATTCTCTTGACAGGAGTACGAGGAAGGAGCTCATGCCCTATGCGGGAGACCTTGGGCGCCTGATAGACTTCCTGAGGGGGGAGCTTCCTTCCCTTACAGGGAAAAAAAGAAAGAAGGTAAGCCTCGCCTACCTGCTGATAAAGGGCGTGAACGACAGCGAGGATGAACTTATAGAGCTTGGAAAGCTCGCCCGGGAGCTCGGCGTTGGTGTTACGCTCCTCTACTACAACCAGGTATCCTCCTATCCTCAGCTCACCCCTGAAGAGTACGAGAGGGCTTTCCTACTCCTGCGCTCAATGGGTGTGAAGGTTACCCTCTCAAACCGTTTCAGGAAGGATAAAATAGGTGGGTGTGGAACGTTAACGGTGGATAGAAATGCCGATATAAAGAGTCAGGAGGTCGGAGTATGAAGGTTGTTGCCGTGGGCGGGGGAACAGGTCTTTCCACCTTACTCAAGGGTCTGAAAAGAGAAGTCGGAGAGGTTATAAAGGAACTCAGTGCGATAGTTACCGTTGCGGACAGCGGAGGTAGCACCGGTAGGCTCAGGAGGATATACAACATACCCGCACCCGGAGACATAAGGAACTGTATCGTAGCCCTGTCCGAGAGTGAGGAGGTCATGCAGAGCCTATTTCAGTATAGGTTTAAGGGAGACGGATTGGGAGGGCACGCCTTTGGCAACTTGTTCCTTACAGCCCTCACCGAGATAACAGGCAGCTTCCTGGAGGCGGTCAAGCTCACCTCCCAGATACTTAGAACTAAGGGTGACATAATACCCTCCACTGTGGAGGACGTCCATCTTGTAGCTCGCTTCAGCAACGGGGAGGTTGTGCAGGGCGAAGAGGAGATAACGGAGTACGGTAAGAAGAGGGAGGCTAACGTTGAAGATATATGGATAGAGCCCAGAGATGCTAAGGCGCCCATAGAGGCTATAGCCGCAATAGAGAAAGCCAACATAATCCTCTTCGGACCCGGGAGCCTTTACACGAGCATAATACCCAACCTGCTCATAAAGGACATACGGGAGGCTGTGGAGAGGAGTTCAGCCCTAAAGGTATTCATAGTCAACGCGATGACCCAGCCCGGTGAGACAGACGAGTTCACAGCTTACGACCACCTGAGGACGTTCCTTGAGATGACCCGTCTGAGCAGGGTGGACGCAGTTATAGTTAACACCAAGATGCCCTCAGGAGACATACTGAAGAAGTACCTTGAACAGGGACAGGAGCCAGTGACTCCGGACATAGCCAAGATAGCCAAGGAAGGCGTCAGGGTCTTTGCTGAAGACCTCATAGGTGACAGGGATAGCTTCGTGAGGCACGACCCCGATAGGCTCACGGAGCTTATAGTTAAAATTGTTCGTAATGAGATATTTTCTGAACTTTGATACCTCCCTGCTTCCATCAGAAAGAGCAGACGTACTCATCTGCGGTAGCGGTATAGGTGGACTCACCACTGCGATAGTCCTCAGAGAGCTCGGACTGTCCCCAGCCCTGCTGACCAGAGGGATAGGGAACACCTACTACTCCCAGGGTGGAATAGCCGGTGCGGTACATCCTGCGGACAGCCCCTACGTTCACTTCCTTGACACTATACGCGCGGGAAGGTTTCTGAACGATGAGAAGGCTACGGAGATACTCGTTAACGACGGGGTGATGAGGATAGCTGACCTTGAAAGGTGGGGTGTTGGCTTTGACAGGGAGGGAGACACCTACTCCACGACCACCGAGGGAGGGCACTCCTTTCCCAGAGTGCTCAAGGTAAAGGACTACACCGGCAGGGAGATATACACCAAGCTCCTCCAGAGGGTTGAAGAGCTCAAGATCCCTATAATTCATGGCGAGTTGCAGGAGGTTGTGGGCGACCAGAGCGTTCAGGGAGCCCTCTATCACCAGGAGGGGAGTCTGCGCTTCGTGAGGGCGAGAGCTGTAGTCCTGGCTACAGGCGGAGCGGCTTCCATGTTCCGGCACACCTCCAACCCTTCAAAGGTGAGAGGTGACGGCATAGGTATAGCTTTCAGGTCTGGTGCTGTCATAAAGAACCCCGAGTTCGTCCAGTTTCACCCCACCGTTCTAAAGGGGACAAACCTCCTGATATCGGAGGCTGTCAGGGGAGAGGGAGCACACCTCGTGGACGATTCCGGGGAGCGCTTCGTTGACGAGCTGCAGCCCAGGGACGTGGTCGCACGGGCTATATTTAATGTCCTTAAGCACGGGAGAGACGTTTTCCTTGACCTGAGACCCTTGATCGGCAGGGGGATAAACCTTGGTGAGCGCTTTCCCACAATTCTATCCTTTCTGACCGAGAAGGGCATAGACCCTGCCAGAGAGCCGGTTCCCGTTGTGCCCGCCGCCCACTACTACATAGGGGGTATTGAGGTTGACATATCCGGAAGGACTTCGGTGGAGGGTCTCTATGCGGTGGGTGAATGCACCTGCACAGGTGTTCACGGAGCCAACAGGCTCGCCTCCAACTCTCTCCTGGAAGGTGTGGTCTTTGGATACAGGACAGCCTACCGGCTGTACCTTGACATAAAGTTCCTCAGAGAGAGCAGAGCTGACTTCAAGAACTACAGGGAGTGCAGCTCCAAGCTACCCTTCGGGTTTGAGGAGCTCAAAGCCGTTATGTGGGAGAACGTGGGTTTGGAGAGGGAGGAAGAGGGTCTCCTCAAGGCGAGACACACCTTGACGGAGTGGCTCCTGCACGCCGAAAGGGCTGAGCCCTCTGTAGAAAACAGGCAGTTGTTTGACCTTCTCTTGGTTGCACTTGCCACCGTGGAGGGGGCTCTCTTCAGAAAGGAGAGCAGGGGAGTCCACTACCGTTCCGATTACCCTTACGAGAGGGAGGTGTTCCGGAGGGACACAGCCATAAACCCCGGTGATATACTAGGGTGAGCCCAATCATATTGACAAATTATATTAATTGATAATAATTATCATTAACCCAAATCTTAAAGGAGGTAACTGGAATGGAAGCAGTAAAGGTAGGCGGTAAGGTACCCAACTTTGAACTTGAGGTCTACGACCCCAAGACGGGTGGCTTTGGCAAGGTCTCCCTTGAAGACTTCATGAGGGAGAGGAGATGGCTCGTTCTGTTCTTTTACCCTGCGGACTTCACCTTCGTCTGTCCAACGGAACTGGCAGACCTCGGAGAGCACTACAGCGAGCTTGTTGAGATGGGCGTTGAGGTTGTCTCCGTATCAACGGACACCAAGTACGTCCACTTAGCCTGGCAGCGCTCCGAGAAGCTCTTGGAAAATGTCCGCTATCCCATGGGTGCAGACCCCACTGGGAAGGTATCCAGGATGTTCGGCGTTTACGACGAAGATACGGGGCTTGCCCTCAGGGGCACCTTTATAATCAATCCCGATGGAATTCTCGTGGGCTCTGAGATAAACTACTACAACGTGGGAAGGAACGCAGAGGAGCTCGTGAGGAAGATGAAGGCTAACGTTTATCTTATGAGCCACCCGGACGAGGCTTGTCCGGCTAAGTGGGAACCGGGCAAAAAGACCCTAAGACCCTCTGAGGACATAGTGGGAAGAGTCCACGAAGCTCTGGATTGAACGGAGGTGATGGAATGGGTGTAGGCTTTGGACTCAACTACCAGCCCGAAGAGGTGTATGACGTGATAATAATAGGGGCGGGACCCGCCGGGTCTACCGCCGCCCTCTACACCTCCAGAGCGGGACTTAAGACGGTGGTCCTTTACAGAGCCGAGGCCGACGGAGCACTCGGTGTTACCCAGCAGATAGAGAACTACCCAGGGGTTCCGGGACCTATATCCGGCTACGACCTTCTCAAGATAATGAGGGAACAGGCTAAGAGCTTTGGGGCTGAGTTCGTCAGGGGCAAGGTGATAGCGACCGACTTCTCCGAAGAGGTCAAGAAGGTCTTCACCATAGACGGCAGAGAGTTCAGGGGTAAAACCTTGATAGTAGCCTCTGGGGCTATGGAGAGGGCAAACAAGTTCAAGGGCGAGGACGAGTTTCTCGGACGTGGAGTCTCCTACTGCGGCGTGTGCGATGCGGCGTTCTTTAAAGATCAACCCGTGGCGGTGATAGGTGAGGACGACTATGGAGTTGAAGAGGCAGAGTTCATAGCGAGGTTTGCGAGCAAAGTTTACTTTGTAGTTCCAGGGAGCAAGATAAAAGCACCCCCAGACATAATAGAGGAGTTTGAAAAGCTGGATAACGTGGAGGTTCTCTTGAGGCACAGAGTCCTTGAGATAGTCGGAGATCAGCTCGTGAAGGGTCTGAAGCTCAAGGATGTGGCTAATCAGGAGGAGAAGCTCTTGGAGGTGAACGGGGTATTCATATTCCTCGGAGGCACGAAGCCTTCGGTAGACTTCCTCATGGGTCAGGTGGAGATGACCGAGGGAGACTGCATAGTAGTAAATGAGGAGATGATGACCTCAGTGCTGGGTGTGTTCGCCGCAGGTGACGTCCTCTGCACGAACATAAAGCAGGCTGTCATAGCGGCAGCCGATGGGTGTAAGGCAGCCCTTGCCGTGGACAAGTTCGTGAACAAGAAGGCAAAGATAACCTCTCAGTGGTAGTGAATGAAGGGGGCAAAGCCCCCTTGTTTTTAAACCTTCGCGGCTTCCTGGGGGCTTGGTAGCCAAGCCTCTATGCCCTTCTCACGGGCGAAGCCCTGAGCCATTTCGTAAGCAGCCTTGGCGGTGTTTATGTTCTTCTCTATGAGCTCTAACTTCTTCTTGAACTTCCTCTCTATAGCAGAGTCCAGAGACATGGTTCCACCGGAGGCGACGAACTTCTTCAGGAACCTCGCCTTTATACCTTCCTCTATGGCGTCCATACCCACTATCTGAGTGGCTCCGAAGAAGGCTCCCAACATAGCCATGTTGGTGGCGAGCTCCGTTCCGGCTATGTCCATGGCGAACTTGGTGGCTGGGAAGTTAAAGACCCTAACGTTCATGGACTCAAGGTATTCGTGGTCTCTCTCGGTGAGGAGGTCTTCCTCGGTGTTTATGATTATGAGTCCGTTCTTCTTTATACCGGAGTAGAAGGGCATGGTGTAGGACTTACCCATGGTAATGACCTGTGAGTGGAAGACCATTATCACGTCGGGGTAAACCACCTCTCCTCTGTCGTATATGGGGTCTATACCTATCCTCACGTAACTCTCCGCGGGAGCCATCCTCTTCTCGGCTCCGAAGAAAGGGTTAGAGACCGCGTAGTATCCCGCGTAGTCGGCGGCGGTAGCCATTATGTGGGCGGCGGTAACCGCACCCTGACCACCTATGGCGGGCATACGAACGTTGATCCTTCTCCTCTTGGGCTGGCTCATATCAGACCCTCCTCTTTCTTCTTCTGAATGACCTCCTTAGCTTCGTCGGTCATGTATTCAAAGAACTTGAACCTCTCCTTGTCGGTTCTCCTCATCTCCTCAAGACCATCGTCGGAGTTGAGACCTATCTCAAGTATGCAAGGGGTGTACAGGTGTATGTACGTGGGACCCACTTCCCTTGCCACGTATATAGCCTGCTTTATCACCTTCTCCACCTTCTTGGGAGATGAAACGGTCATTCTAACGACATAATGGCACCCGGAGTCTATGGCGAGTTGCCACATGGGAACCTTGTCCCACTGCTTGCCCTTGGGAGCCATCTTAAAGACGTGACCTCTAACGGTCATTCCGCTCTCCTGACCACCCGTGTTGGCGTAAACCTCGTTGTCAAAGCATATGGTCGTTATCTTCTCCTGCCTGAAAAAGGACTGGAGGGTGCAGTCAAGACCTATATCAACGGTAGCTCCGTCACCTGCGAGGACTACAACGTCCTTGACCTTGTCGGGAAACCTCCACTCAAGAACCCTCTTTATACCGGAAGCGACGGCGTTCTGGTTACCGAATAGGGAGTGGACGGTGTGCAGGGCTATGTGAGGGAAGACCAGAGATGTGCAACCCGTGGAGTTCACTATTATGGTGTCCTCGGGGTTGGGGAGTGAAGCTAGTATGTACCTGAAGGCTGCGGATTCGGGACATCCTGCACATAGGGAGTGTTCCTCTATGAGCTCCTTGGAGTAGGGAAGATCCATAACTCCTCTTTTGGGGTTGCCCCAGGTTGCCTTCTCCTCAAGGTCAACTATCTCTGGAGGCATAAACTCTTTCAAATCCTCGTTTATCTTAAAAACCTTATACGACATGCTTCACCTCCTTTCCAAGGAATTGGAGAATTTCCTTAACTATGAACTCGGGAGGCATGGTCATACCACCCGCAACCCTCGGAGAACCTATGACGGGCACATCAAGGTTTCCGTATAGGGCACGCCTTACCTCCCTCTCAAGCCAACCTATCACGTTGAACTCAGGAACGAAAACGTACTTGGCACCCCTGAGAGCTTCTATGAGCTCTTTCGTTGGGAACGGTCTGAGGGTCTTGAGCCTGACGACCCTTGCCTTTACCCCTTCATCGTGGAGGAGCATCAGGGTAGCTTCCTTAGCCTGTGCAGCGGCGGTTCCAGAGGCAACGAAGACTATGTCAGCCTCGGGATCTCCGAACTCCTCTATGAGACCTCTAAGGTAGTGCTTGGCGTAGGGCTTTGCCCTTTCTATAGCAGCCCTGACCTCAAACTGCCAGCTGGTATGTGCCGCGTAGGATATGTAGTTGGACTTCATGACGTAAGGGTCTCTTAGGAACCTTCCGGGAGCCATCTCCATGTCCAGAGGAACCATAGGAGACTTATAGGGGTTGTACGTAGGCAGAGCTATGTCATCGGGCGGGAGCATGACCGCCTCTCTGGTGTGGGATATGAAGAAGCCGTCTATGGCGGTTATGACGGGAACGTGGACATCAGGCTGTTCTGCCACCACGAACCCTGCCAGTATCATGTCAAAGAGCTCCTGTGCGGTCTCTGCGTGCCATATCATACAACCCGTATCCAGCAGGAAGGATATCTCAAGGTTGTCGGGCTGTATGGTCAGCGGAGCGTTCACACCTCTCGCCATGAGAACCAGCTGAATGGGTAGTCTTGAACCAGCCCACATGGGGAAGTTTTCCATCGCCCTGAGTGTTCCCGGTCCCGAGGTGGTGGTTATAGTCCTCGCTCCAGCCATGGAACACCCGGCTACCTCTGACATAACACCGAACTCGGACTCACCTCTGAAGTAAACGCCCACGTATCCTTCAACCCACAGCTCACCTATCAGGTGTGCAGCCTCCGACTGGGGGGTGATGGGGTATGACACTGAAGCATCAACGCTCGCTCTCTTGACCGCTTCCTTAACCACTTCTGAACCTGTCATAAACTGCTTCTCTCTGGGCGCTTCAAAGAGAAGATAGTCGGGAGAGACTATCCTCTGCCCGGCTCTATTGTATTGAACCTGCTCGGTTTTCTCCATGCCTACACCTCCTTAAATAACTCACCTAAATTTAGTTCAAAACCCTTGAGATTACATGACTTGACACTGCCCTCTTCGTAACCGAAGGAGCAGATCTCGTAAGAGCCTCCCTTGAGGGTGAATACTTCAACAGCCCTCTCTCCGGGAAAGACGAGCCAAAGCTCTTTGACTCCATGCTCGGCGTATATCCTTTTCTTGTCTTCCGTGTCCCTCTTTAGAGTTGAAGGTGATATAACTTCAACCACCAGATCTGGGGCTCCGAACACTCCCTTTTCCTTAACTATCTCGGATCTCTCTTTGGACACAAACACGACGTCCGGCTGGACTACATTTGTATCTGAGAGGATCACATCCACAGGTGATACGAAAACCTCTCCGAGGTTTTTCTCCTCAACGAAATTGTCTAAGAGCATGACTATTCTTTTAACAAGTCTTTGATGTGTTGTGCTCGGAGCTGGCATCTCAAGAAGTTCTCCTTCTATGACCTCATACCTCTTGTCGTCATCAAGCCCGAGGTAGTCTTGGTAAGTCCACCTCTTGGTTGCGGTTGCCATTACTTGCCCAGCTCCTTCTTGACCTCTTCAGCCACTCTGATGAACTTCTCAAGCTCCTCGGTGTGCTGATCTCTGAGTGTTATCATGGCGTCCTCGTGACCCGCATTACCGCATAGGGCTATGGTGAAGCAGTCCGTCTCCGCCCTGATTATCTTGAGGGCAACGTTGGCGTAATGGCAGTGAACGCCCACGAATATGCACGCCTTTATGTTGTTGTGCCATATGGTCAGGTTGGGGTGGTTGGGGTTTATCTCCTTCTCGGGGTCAATCTTTGGATACTTCGGTCTGTAGTCGTACATGGGTATTATCTTGGCGTTGAGGGTCTCAGCTATCCTCCTCACGAGCTTTGCCTTCTCCTTAGCTTCTTCGTTCCATGCGTAGAGAACCTGTGGACCCGGAAATATGGTGGCGTTCTCTCGGGTAAGCATAGCCTTTGCGGCTTCCCTCATGGCGACTTCTTCGTCAACTATCTCGTTGAAGAGCAGAGCCTTTCCAGGGGGAGGGGTGAGGATATCCTCATACATAGCTACAGGATAGGGAGAATATCCTGAAGGACCTAATTTAGCCATAACTTACCTCCATAAATTTATCTAACTCCAGCCACGTCCCTGTTCTCTGCGTAAACCATCTCTATGGAATCACGTTTCAGAAGATTTGAACAGACGTAAACGCAGAGCGCACATCCCTTGCATCTCTCGGTAAGAACGTAGGCGTGGTGGTCATCGTCGGTATACATCAAGGTATTGGGTTCTGGGCAAAATAGGGTGCACTGTTTACAGTTGTATTTTGTGCATTCATCACGAATCACCTGAGCGACATAATACATTCTCCTGCCTCCTCACAGACGATTGTGATAAACAATATAAGGGAATCCTTATACGAAAACAAGGGTTTACCTATGATATAGGTTAGGGGATGGGAAGCTTTGAACTTTGGCTCAGGTTGAAGCTCACTAAGGGTGTTGGGGAGATAACCCTGTACAGGCTCTATAAGACCTTCGGTGGAGCGGAGAATATTCTGTCGGCAGACTACAAAGACCTTAAGGGCTGCGTGGGAGAGAGTAGAGCTCGGGCGATCCTGTCGGGAGACTTTGATGAGAAAGTCTATGAGGAGGTTTTAAGGGCGGTTGAGAGTGGTTCTATATATGTTATCACCCTGGAGGACGAGGAGTACCCCTCAGCTTTAAAGCGTATAAAGGACCCTCCGCCCCTCGTGTTCCTGCGTGGTAGTCTGAGGAAACTTCCGCTCGTGGGTATCGTTGGCACGAGAAAGCCCACACCTTACACCCTCAACTTTGTTGAAGAGCTGGTCAGTATGGCTGTTTCAAGAGGATACGGGGTGGTCTCCGGAGGAGCGGCCGGCGTTGATTCCAAAGCTCACCTGAGCGCCGTTGAAAATTCGGGCTACACCCTTTGCATACTCGGCTTTGGAATTTTAAAGGCTCGTGGGAAGGTATTTGAAAGCATAAGTGAATCGGGCGGAGCCCTGCTGAGCGAGTTCCTGCCTCACGAACGTGGAGACAGACATACCTTTCCCAAGAGGAACAGGCTCATAGCGGCTCTATCCGAGTTCATAGTTGTGCCCGAGGCAGGTGGAAGTAGCGGTTCGCTGATAACGGCCGACCACGCTGTCAAACAGGGCAAGAAGGTTTACGCTCATATAGGAATAGGCAGGTCTTCAAGCTGGGACGGGTGTTACAGACTTGTAAGGGAAGGAAAGGCGGAGCTCATAAAGGACGGCAGTCACGTATTCGGGGTTAAAGAGAACTCTGAAAGCGAGCCCTTGCTTGAGTTCCTCAGGATCCCGAGGAGCCTTGATGACGTGAAGACCTTCCTGGGCGTAGACGATAGTGAAGCCCTTAAACTCCTCACTGAACTGGAACTTGAGGGCAAGATAAAGAGGTTGGGCTCCTTCTTCTCCTCCTGATAACATAGTAACTGATGGGTCAGTCAGTAAGTCTCAGCAGGGGAGAGCTCGTAGTCCACACCCTCATAGTTATGACAGGAGCCTTTATGGCTATACTTGACACAACCATAGTTGACATAGCCCTGCCCAAGATGATGGCTCCCTTAAAGACAGACCTTTACGGTATTCAGTGGGTCGTTACCGCCTACATGATAGCTGCTGCGGTTGTTCTACCTTTGCTTGAGTGGCTGGAGAAGGTAGTTGGTCTCAAAAAGATGTACGTTGCAGGCATAGCCCTGTTTGCCCTCTCCAGCTACCTGTGCGGTATATCTACCGAGCTCTACCAGATGGTTGTGTTCCGATCTATCCAAGGGCTTGCAGAGGCTCTGATAATAGTATCCGCTCAGGTGATACTCTTCACAATATACCCACCTGAACAGAAAGGGGTCGCCATGGGGATATTCGGGCTCGGAGCTTCCTTTGCCCCGGCAGTGGGACCCACCTTAGGGGGGTGGCTCACGGAGCACATAAACTGGAACTGGATATTCTTCATAAACGTGCCCGTTGGTATAGTTCTTACCACCGCAGCCCTCTTCTTTTTGAGGGAAGTCTCTACGGAGAGGAAGGTCATGCCCTTTAACTTCGTCTCCTTCACCTTCATATCCATAGCCACCGTGAGCACGCTGATAGTTCTTTCAAAGGGTCAGCAGTTTGGTTGGTTCAGCTCAAACACGATAGCCTTCCTTACGGTCGTTGCACTTCTGTGCTACCTACTCTACCTCGCCTCTGACGTTTTATCTAAGGTAAAGCTCATAGACCTGAGCGTATTCAGGAAGGTCAACTTCGCTGTGTCCTCGGTGGTCTTTCTTCTCGTCTTGGGCTTCTCCATGTACGCCCTCTTTTACGCCATACCTCTTTACTTTGAGTTTCTAAAGGGTCTGAGCACCTTCACCACGGGTATACTCCTACTGCCCTTTGCTCTCTCAATAGCGGTCTTCTCGGTGGTTGCGGGAGCCCTGAGTGACAGGTGGAGTGCTGGAGGCACGCTCTTCATAGCCATACTTGTCTATCTGGGGTCTATCTTCTTCTTCATGAGGCATTACGACCTCTATACTCCAAAGGGTGAGGCGTCCCTTGAATTATCTCTAATGGGAGTGGGTATGGGTCTATTCTTCGCACCCGTCACCGTTATAGCTCTCAGGGGTCTTGAGGATAAGACCATACTCGTTATAAGCCTACTGGATTACATACGCTTCATAGGAGGTTCCTTCGGAACCGCCATAGCCACCAACATCCTTAAGGGCAATTCCTCCTTCCACTACGATGAGATATCCGCCCTCCAGTCCGAGAACTACCACTTCGTGGTGGGAAGGATAGAGTCGCTCGCCCAGTTCTTCGTGAACACCTCCTACACCCTTGAGGAGGCGGTCGTGAAAGCTTACTACTCCGTTGGAGCGCTCCAGATGAGGCTTTCATACTCTTACGCCTTTCAGGACTTGTTCGTGTGGAGCGGGATTTTCGCCATAGTGGGGCTCCTGCCTCTCGTTCTTCTGTTTAGAACGTGGCGATATAATAAAGCCTGATGTTTCTCCTCCTCCTCCTGTTTCTCTTAGCCTCCCTCACCTTTGCCGGACAGGGTATAGTCGCCAAGGTGGGTGACAGGGTCATAACCAAGGGTGAGTTCAACTCCCTCTTCAGCTTCTACTGGAAGGAGATGCTCCACTTTTCACCTAAGAGACCAACCTTTGAGGACAGGAAGAGGTTCCTCTTCAGGTATATAAAGGGCTTGATAGTGGAGGATCTCGCCCCCGATATGGGTATCAGGGTTGATGACGGAGAAGTTCTAAGGAGGCTGAGGTCGTGGGGTAGAAGAAACCCAGACCCCAGGCTGGTTATGTTCGCCCGCATGGAGCTACTCCTTGAGCGTATAGAGAGGAGGCTCGTCAGGGAGACCTCTGTGAGTGACGGGGAGATAGAGGCGTACTACATACTGAACAAGAGGGAGTTTTATTACCCTAACCAGGTAAAGCTGCTCAGGGTGGTGGCTGATTCAAGGGATAAGGCTTACAGAGTATATAAAGCTCTGAGGTCTGGAGGGAACGTTCCAAGGAGAGAAGGTATAGTCGTAGGTAGGGAAAGGTGGTACTCCCTTCAGGCACTACCTAAGAGAGTGAAGAGGAGGCTTTACCCCTACAGGGTTGGGGTGGTTTCCAGACCCATAAAGCTTGAAACTGGATACCTGATACTTAAGATTACAGATAAAAGGAAGTCCGGGGTGATGCCCCTATCCGAGGTTAAGGAAAAGGTGAAGAGGAAGTTATTGAGAATAAAGAGACAGGAGGTTCTTAGAGAATGGTTCAAAGAGGCTTTGAAGAGCTATCGGCTGGAGGTTTACTTAAAAAACTTGTAGTCGTACTGCTCCTGGCGGCTAATTTATCCCTCGCCCAACTCCTGGACAGGGTTGTGGCAAATGTGAACGGGGAACCTATCCTTGAGAGTGAGCTCAAGGTCGCCCAGATGTTCTATGGTGTAAAGGACAGAGACAAACTGATAGAGCTTTTGATCCAAAAGCACCTGATAGCCCAGTTCTTAAGAGACAACGGTCTCAAAGTCCCCGAGGGTTACGTTGATACCCTAATAGAGGATATAGCCAGGTCAAACGGCAAGAGCGTTGACGAACTTTACAGAGAGCTTTACTCAAAAGGGCTTTCCCCTGCAGACCTGAGGAGCTTTCTTGAAGTTGAGGTTGCCTCCACCTTGGGACTAAGGGAATACCTTATGAGCAGAGTTGAGGTATCCGACATAGAGATTGAGATAGAGAGGCTCAGAACGGGCGACGTGGAATACGTTAGGGAAATTGAACTCCTTGCTGTGGGAAAGGAAAAGAAGGAGGAACTCCTGAAACTCATAGGTAAGTACGGCACCGACCTGGACAAGGTAGCTGCGGAGCTCGGCGAGAAGTTGGAAAGGTTGAAGGTGAAGAAGGGGGAACTCGTTGAGAGCCTTGAAGAGGAGCTTTGGAAGGTTAAAAGGGGAGACATAGCCGTGGCTGAAGACGAAGAGAACCTTTACATAGCTAAGGTCTTGAGGGAGCTGAGGATTATATCCGGCAGAAACGAGGACGAGATAAAGGAGGAGCTTATCAGCAGGAAGCTCAAAGAGAAAGAGAAGGAGCTTCTTGAGAAGCTCAAGAAGGGCAGCCTTGTAGAAGTTTACAGTTAGACCCTGTGTGTCCAGTCGCTCAGTATCTCGGGCTTGAGCCTGTCTCCCAGTATGAGTTCTATGAGACCCTCAAGGTTTTGAGACCTGTCCGTGAAGAACAGTTCTATGGCACCCTGCCCTTCGTCCTCCACGAGAGAGGATAGCTCCTCGGCTACCGCGTCCGAAGAGTCCACAACCTCTGTTCCTTTCAGAAAGTTTTTGATCGTGTTTTTCAACAGCGGGTAGTGGGTGCACCCCAGTATCAGGGTGTCTATACCCTTCTCCCTGAACTCCTTTAGGTAAAACTCCACCACCCTCTCGGTTATATCTCCCTCTACCAAGCCTTCCTCAACGAGGGGAACGAACAGAGGACACGCCTTTGAGAAGACCTCAACCCCTGCCTCCCTGAGTCTGTGCTGGTAGGCTTCGCTCCTTATGGTCGCGCTCGTCCCTATCACACCGACCCTTCCCTTCGTCAGTGAGAGGGCTTTCCTGACCCCGGGCTCAACCACGCCCAGAACGGGTATCGTCAGCATGCTTGTGAGGGTTTCAAGGGCATAGGAGCTTGCCGTATTGCATGCTACCACGAGAACGTCCACCGACTTCTCACTCAGGAACTCTGCACACTCCACGCTGTACCTTATGACCGTATCCGGAGATTTGGTGCCGTATGGAACCCTTGCCGTATCCCCGAGGTAGAAGAGGTCTATACGGGGAAACTTTTCCCTTATAGCTTTCAATACAGTGAGACCCCCTACACCCGAGTCAAACACACCAACTCTCAATTCTGAACCCCCTTCAAGTTCTCTATAATTTTAAGTTCAATGGACAGGCTTTCCCTGTGGAAAGATAGGATTGAGGATAGGCTGAGGGAACTGCTAGTTCCTCAGCAACCCCAGGAGCTCTTTGAGGCTATGGCTTACTATCTCTTTCAGCCGGGTAAGAGGGTGAGACCTCTGCTGACCGTAGCCGTGGCGAGCTCCCTCGGTGGTGACGAGGAAGACGCCATAACGGTCGGATGTGCTATAGAGATGATACACAACTACTCCCTCATACACGATGACCTCCCCGCTATGGACAACGACGACTTCAGGAGAGGGCTTCCTTCCTGTCACAGGAAATTCGGCGAGGCTATGGCGGTTCTCGCTGGAGATGCCCTTCTAACCTATGCCTTTGAGCTTATGTCCAAAGAGGGTGTTTTCAGGACGCTTTCTCCCGAGGAGGTAGTCAAGCTCATAAACACAATTGCGGTCAAGTCCGGTATAGGCGGTATGGTCGGCGGTCAGGCTCTTGATATAGGCGGTGAAGAGAACCTTGAAGAGGTAAACCTCAAGAAGACGGCAGCCCTCTTTGAGGCATGCTTTATCTCCGGAGGCATAGTCTCCCACAGGGGCGACCTTTTTAAGGAGCTTGAAGAGGTTGGAAGGGAGTTCGGTCTTCTATTCCAGCTCGTGGACGATATCCTTGATAGGGACGGCTTTTACGACTTGCTCGGGGAGGAGAGGTCTATGCTCAAGGCGGAAGAGCTGTACAGGTCTCTGACCCATAGGGCGGGCGTTCTCTTTGAGGAGCGTTCTCAAGAGATAAAAAACTTGATTGATATGGTTTATAACCGCGTTACTTGATGAGTTCTCCCATTTTGAATATGGGCATATACAGCGCTATTAATATGCCACCTACAATTGAGCCTAGGACTACTATGAGCATGGGCTCTATAAGCGTTATCAGCCCCTCAACGGTTCTGTCAACCTCGTCTTCATAAAACCTCGCTATCGTGTCAAGCATCTCGTCAAGTCTTCCCGTCTCTTCACCTACCTTAACCATTGCTACAACAAGCTTTGGAAACTGTCCCGTCTTCTCCATGGAGGACCACATAGCTTGTCCTTCGGTGACCTCCTTTCTAACCTTCTCTACAGCCTCCTGAATCACCAGATTTCCCGTAACCTTACCCGCGACCTCAAGAGCCCTCTCTATGGATACACCGCTTGAGAAGAGGGTTGCCATCGTCCTTCCGTACTTCGCCATGGCGCTTTTGACTGCGAGGTCTCCAAACTTGGGAAATTTTAGTATGAACTGGTGTACACCTTTTCTGAACCCGTAGCTTTTGCTGTACAGAGTTTTGAACACCACTGAGAAGACCACTATTCCACCTATTATGTACAGTATGTTCTCCCTCAGGGCATTGGACATATTTATAAGAATCTGTGTGGGAGTTGGCAGTGCCGCTCCAAAGCCCGAGTATATTTGGGCAAATGTCGGAACCAAAAAGTATAGTATTCCCGTAACTATTACGGTTGCTATAACAAGAACAAAAACAGGATAAAACGCAGCGCTCTTTATCTTGCTCTTTATCATTGCAAGTTTCTCGTAGTACTCTGAAGCACGCAGAAGGGCTCTGTCCAGCTCTCCCGTTTCTTCTCCAACAGCTACGAGGTTTACAACCAGCTCGGGGAATATGTTCGCCCGTTTGGACATAGCCTCCGACATGGACATACCTTCGCTGACCTCTTTGGCAACCTCAGCAACAGCCTCGGCGAGTTTCTTGTTTGGCATCTGCTCTGCCACTATGTCAAGGGCGTCTATTATTCCAACGCCGGCGTTTACCATGGCTCCGAGCTGCCTACAAAATAGGGCTATGTCCCTGTCCCCTACACCACCGAATAGACTGAAGCCCTTTTTCTTTTTTTCTTCCTTTGCCTTCTTTTCCTCTCCTACCGCCTCTCCCTCTATGAGTTCATCGGCGTTTACGAAGTTCAGTCCTTTTCCCTTGACCTTCTCCATGAGATCGTTGAAGTTTGACGCCTCTATGACCTCTTCAACGAGGCTTCCCTCCTCCGTGTAGGCTTTTACCTTGTACTTTGGCATTCTTACGTCCTCTTACCGCTTATACCCAGCATTCTTTCTAATTCTTTTATATCGGGCGAAGCCCTCAAAGCTTCATCCAGGGTTATGTATCCGGACTTGTGAAGCCTGTAAAGACTCTGGTTCATGGTTTGCATGCCGCTCTCAAGCTGTCCACTCTGCATCAGGGAGTATATCTGCTGTAGCTTATTCTCCCTTATGAGGTTCCTTATACCTGCGTTTGGTATCAGGAGCTCGTAGGCGAGGGCTCTTCCTCCACCTATTCTGGGTAGTAGCCTCTGGGAGAGAACACCCTGGAGGGTAAGCGATAGCTGAACCCTTATCTGTTCCTGCTGTTCTGCCGGGAACACGTCAACTATCCTCGTTATGGTGGATATGGCTGTGTTCGTGTGCAGCGTACCGAATACGAGGTGTCCAGTCTCAGCAGCCCGAAGGGCTATCTCTATAGTCTCCTTATCCCTCATCTCTCCTACAAGTATCACGTCGGGGTCTTCCCTCAGGGCTGCCCTTAGGGCGTCTGCAAAGGAGTAAACGTCCTGATCAAGCTCCCTCTGGTTCACTATGCACTGCTTGTGGTGGAATATGTACTCAACGGGGTCTTCTATGGTTATTATGTGGTGGGGGAAGTTCTCGTTTATGTAGTTTATCATAGCTGCGAGCGTTGTGGACTTACCTGAACCCGTTGGACCTGTAACTAGGACGAGACCCATCTTCCTGTGGCAGAGTTCAAGTATCTTCTCGCTCAGCCCGAGCTCGGTGACCGTCCTTATCTTGTAAGGTAGCCTCCTGAAGACCGCAGCCACCGAACTCCTCTGATAGAACACGTTTGCCCTAAACCTGCCCAGGTCTTTCACCCCGAAGGAGAAGTCAACCTGCCCTCTTTCCTCAAGGGTCTTCCTGTGTTTCTCGGACATGACTGAGTAGGCGAGTTTCTGGGTAACCTCCGGTGTCATAACGGGAAACTCGTTCAGAAAGGTTATCTTGCCGTCAACCCTTATGGCAGGTCTCGCCCCTGAGGTTATGTGTATATCGCTGGCGTCCTGTTGAACAGCCCTCTGGATTACGTCTATGAGACGCACTTCCCTCGTTCTCGTCTGGACTTCCAATTTTCCCCTCCTTATTGAGTTTGAAATTATACAGGAGAAAGAACTTGTCAAAGGGGTTGATGGGTTTAGAATAATATATGACATTTGTGTCATAAAAGGAGGCTGAGGATGGTGCCCAAGGTGTATCTGGGTAAGGAGTGGTTCGGAGTTGATGCAATACTCGCCGACTACACTGTGCCTCCCGAGTGCGGTGCCTCGGCGGTGTTTATAGGGATACCCCGTAGCGCACCCGAGGACGGCGATGTGAAGGAGCTTCACTACGAAGCCTATCCTGAGATGGCTCTGAAGGAGATGGAGAAGATCAGAGAGGAGGCTATAGAGAAGTTCGGTGTGAAGGAAGTTTTTATACACCACAGACTTGGAGTTGTTCCGGTGGGTGAGCATTCCTTCTTAGTGGTTGTATTCGGCGGGCACAGAGATGAGACCTTCAAGGCGTGCAGGTTCGCTGTAGACGAGACCAAGAAGAGGGCACCCATATGGAAAAAAGAGGTGTTCACCTCGGGTAAAGGTGAGTGGGTTCTGGGGGCTTAAATGGTTGGGGATAAACTCGGTAGAACCCTGAGGGATGTGAGGATATCCGTCACGGACAGGTGTAACTTCAGATGCTTCTTCTGCATGCCACCCGACAAGGAGATAGAGTTCCTCCAGAGGAGTGAGCTCTTGTCCTACGAAGAGATAGCGAGACTGGTGGGAGTTCTGGTGTCCTTGGGTGTCAGGAAGGCGAGGATAACAGGAGGAGAACCCCTTATGAGGGCACACCTTGAGAACCTTGTGGAGAAGTTGGCGTCCATTGAGGGTCTGAGGGATATAGCACTTACCACCAACGGCTACACGCTGGACAGAAAACTGGACAGCCTAGTAAGTGCGGGTTTAAAGAGGGTGACGGTGAGTCTGATAACCCTGAACCAGGATAAGTTCACCTCCATGGTGGGAAGGGATGTAAGCCTAAATAGGGTTATAGAGGGTATAAGGTCTGCCCGGCAGATGGGTTTGAATCCCGTGAAGGTCAATATGGTAGTGGTAAGGGGAGTGAATGACGATGAGATCCTTGATATAGCCGAGTTCTGCCGGGAGAACGACCTTCACCTCAGGTTCATAGAGTTCATGGATGTGGGAACCCTCAACGGCTGGAACATGGACAGGGTGGTCACAGCACAGGAGATACTCTCACTGCTGGATAAGAGGTTCGGTGTAGAGGAGCTTGGTAAGAGAGACGGAAGTGAGACTTCTGTGAGGTTCAGATACAGGGACACGGGGCAGGAGTTCGGAATAGTGGCTTCTGTAACGAGACCTTTCTGTAGCGGGTGCACTAGGCTAAGACTCTCCGCAGATGGCAAGCTCTTCACCTGTTTATTCTCTGACAGGGGCTACGATATCAAAAAGCTCTTGCGCTCTGGAGCCAGCGACGACGACCTGAAAGAGTACGTTAAGTCCATCTGGACAGAAAGGGAGGATAGGTACTCCGAGCTAAGGAGTCTTGAGAGAGCCCAGGTTAAAGACAGGGTGGAGATGTTCAGGGTTGGCGGCTGATCAGCCCCTCTAAGATCATTCTCTTCAGCGACTCTCTGTCCTTGACTATTCTGCCCTTCCTTCCCCTTATGAACCACTGAAAAGCCTTCGCCTGCATGAGCCCTATCAGCGAGAAACTGACCTCCTCTATGTCTATATCGTTCCTTATGAGCCCTTCCTGCATGCCCTCCTGGATCACGTTGCCCACCTTCTTGGCGTAGGTGTTTAGAAAGTCGGAGATCATCTTCTTTATCTTCCTCTTGTTGCTCCGTGAAAATTCAAAGCAGAGGACGGGGCTTATGCCCCGTGTCTCCTCCAGAAGGTCTATGTGTCCCTCTATTATCAGCTCTAACTTCTCTACCGCGTTGCTGCCCCTTCCTATTGCCTCGTCCGTCCTCCTCATGCACTCGTTCGTGTAGCGGGATATTATCTCTTCAACTATGCTGTCCATAGTGGGGAAGTGTTTGAATATGGCGGCATCCGATATCCCGAGCTTCTCCCCTATCTTCTTGGCGGTGAACATCCTGAGCCCTTCGTGGGCTATTATCTGGGCTCCCACTTTGATGATCTTCTCCCTTGTGCTCAGCATGGCAAAAAATCTTACCCTAAGCTCAGCACCTTGAGCCCGGAGAACCTTCACACTCCCTGCAGGGTTCCACCGGCTTTATGTGGAGAAACAGCTCAAGCGCCTTCTCCTCAAACCAGGGCGCTATATCCCCTCTCTTGACCTTCCAGAGGAAGTACTTCTCAAAGGCTGTCTTGAGGTAGTGCACCCATCCAGCCTTCTTGGTCTTCACCCAGGCTCTCGGGGGTATCACGGGATTCGCCACGAAGCCGGCCGCCTCCTTGCCCATGTCGGCTATACATATGGCTGCAAGGGTTGGAGCGTACCTGTCCGGTGAGTTGTGTATGTCGTTCACTATGTTCAACGCAACCGCCATAGCCATACCCTCTATCATCTGTCCAGTTTTGGGTGCACCTGTGGGGATCGGGGTCTTCTCTACGGGCGGTATTGCCGTCACTACACCAACGCCGTATATGTTGCCGTAAGTTGGGTTCTGGAAGCACCTGTTGACCAGCACCATCTTATTCATGGGGTTTGCCACCTTATCTCCTGCGGATGCCACCACCTCGGGACCCTGGAACCTGGGCATGAACATGGTCAGCGACGCAGGCTCTTCATAGGTGTTGCCATCAAGGTCTTCGTATATAACCTTGTCCTTCTCTATCTTTGTGACCTTAACGTTGGTTATGTACTTTATGTCCTTCTCTGCGAACAGGTCTTCCATCATCCTCCTTGAGGGACCCACTCCCCCAAGACCGAGGTGACCCACGTAGGGCTCCGAGGTTATGTAGGTTATAGGCACCTTATGTCTTATGTTCCTCTTCACGAGCTCGTAGTTGAGCATGAAGGCAAACTCATAGGCGGGACCAAAGCAGCTCACACCGGGTATGGCTCCGATCACGACGGGTCCGGGATTCCTGTAGAACTCCTCAAGCTTCTTCTGGGTCTCCATAGCGTGTTCAGCCGTGCATATGGAGGTTGAGTTTTCCTCCTGTCCTTCGGCGCCAAAGACGAGCTTGGGACCTGTTGCTATTACGAGGTAGTCGTACTCAAGTTCCGCCCCGGACTTGAGCTTGAGCTTGTTGTTCTCTGGGTCTATCGCCTCTGCAGCTTCGTTCACGAAGTCAATGTTGAACTTAGGAAGTAGAGGGGCAAGGGGTATGGTTATGTCCTCAAACTTCCTCCAACCCATAGCAAGGTGAGGAAAGGCAGGAGTGAAACCGAAGTAGGGTCTGTTTGAAACTATGGTGATCTTCAAGTTCCTGTCAAGTTTCCGGAGGTTGTAGGCGGTCGCTATACCACCTACCCCTCCTCCTATTATTACCACGTGTTTCTGCATCTCCTTTACCTCCTAACCTTGATTAGTAAGCGCTAACTCTAATTATAGACTCAATACTCAGAAAATGCAAACGAGCGGGTTTGGTTTAGCTTTGGTTTGTGAGTAAAAACAATTTGCGGTTTAAAAATTCATGTATTGTAATGACTTCTGTTTGCTTATATTTATATTCGTTAATACATACTAACTAACACCGCATATTAACCTTTGGACAGTTTAGTGCTAAATAATTGATGTATAGGTCGCTTTTTATAATAAAAGCCTTGCATACCCCAAAGCGCTGCTATATGATATTTCTCAGCTGATTCAGGTCATTTTAGTTAAGGAATGTTTACTTTAAGGAGGGACTGAGATGGCACAGGGAGCTGTTCATCATCCCCACCATGAGGTGAGTATCTGGCCCTTCCCAATCGGTATTGGGATACTCCTTATACCCATAGCCTTTACCATGTTCTTCCACTACCAGTGGCAGATGCCCGGTATCCTCGCAGGTGGTGCTGGTCTGGTTCTGCTGCTGATAGGCGCTGCTGGATGGGCTAACGAACACTTCCAGGTTGATAAGGACGAGGGCTACGGCTGGCTCGGTATATTGAGCTTCATACTCTCCGAGCTTGTCATATTCGGAACCATTTTTGCCTACTTCTGGACTGCCAGGGTTGCCCATGCGGAAGAGTGGTCTAAGTGGATACCTGAGGGAATAAGCCTCGGAACCGCTGGTTTCCTAACCCTTATCCTTTGGGCATCAAGCTTTACCATATTCAAGGCTGAGGTCGCCCTTGAGGAGGAGGGCGATAACGGAAAGGCTCTGACCTGGACCTTCTTGACCTTCATCCTTGGGGCTGTGTTCGTAGTCCTTCACATGAGGGAGTGGATGCACCTCTGGCACGAGGGCTTTACCCTCAGCGCTCACGCTTACGGAACTGGATTTTACGCTCTGACGGGACTTCACACCTCCCACGTTCTCGTAGGTCTCATAACCCAGATATACGCCATGTGGCTACTTGCCACCGGCAAGATGAACAAGGACAAGCCTACCCTTATGAGGGCTACCTCCGCATACTGGCATTTCGTTGACGTCATGTGGATGCTCGTTGCGGGAACTGCTTATCTCGTGGGGACGGCTGCGCTGTGATGAGAAGGATACTTCTGATGCTTCTTCTTGGTGCCGGGTTCGCGCTCGCGGAGGCTGTGGGCGCGGGAAACGTCATCAGAGAGGACTTCTTTGACCCAGCTCTGCTCAAGATTGACGAGAGGAAGTATCTCGGCACCTTCGTTCCCAACACGGACGTTATACTGGAAGATGGTAAGAGCGTGAAGCTCTATGACCTTCTGTCCGATAAGCCCACCATAATCTTATTCTCCTACTACACATGTGAGGGTTCCTGCCCTATACGGATAGACAACCTAAACAGGCTCATAAAGAGCGTTGATTCTCTCAAGAACAGAGACTTCAACGTTATAGTGCTCTCCTTTGACGAGAAGGACACTCTGCAGACCCTCAGGAAGTTCAAGGAGACCCACGGACCCTTCACGGAGCAGTGGATATTCGGACTCCTCCCAAAGGAGAACATAGAGAGCTTCACGGGCAGCCTCGGATTCAAGTTCTTTTTCTCTGAAAGGGACAAGACCTTCGTACACTCAAACGTTTACATATTCGTTGCTCCCGACGGGAGGGTAACGAGGTACCTGTTCGGTATAAACCCGAAGGAGAGGGACATAAGGATTTCCCTTGCTGAAGCCGAAGGTGGCAAGATCACGGCTAACTCCGTTATAGACCTCGCCCTCCTCGTATGCTACACCTACGACCCTTCAAGGAGCACCTTTGTGGTCAATCCAGCTCTGATATTCGGTGGTATAGGTCTTGCCTCCTTGGGAGGTGTTGTGCTGTTTGCCTTTATGACCAGCAAGTTACTTAAAAGGGAGGTGCAGTAATGGAGCAGGTGTTTGCTCTACCAGCTAAGTGGTGGTTTGAGGCTGTAAGCGTATGGCTTACGGTCGCTGTGGTCATCTACTTCCTGGTCTCCATACCGGGTATATACTTCGTGATGAAGTACCGCTTTAAGCCCGGTGAGAGGGAGATAGGCGACCACGAGAAGCATGGACACTGGGGGCTTGAGGCTCTCTTCGTTATAGTTCCTACGATAATAGTTCTCGTCCTCGCTACGTACTCATTCGTTATATTCAAGAAGCAGAGGAACGCCCCGCCGGACGCAATGACCATAAAGGTGACGAGCTTCATGTGGGGCTGGCAGACCGAGTACCTTGATGAGAAGGGCAACCCCGTGAAGGTGGTGGTTACCTCCTTTAACCCCAACAGCTACGAGGTGCCTGAGGATCAGAAGATAGTGGTACCTGCCGGTAAGCCTGTGAAGGCTCTTCTCACGTCTCTGGACGTTATACACTCCTTCTACGTTATGCCCGCCAGGATCACCGAGGACATGGTGCCTGGAAGGATAACCCACCTGTGGTTCCAGATAAACAAGCCCGGAGAGTACTGGATCTTCTGCAGGGAGTTCTGTGGAACGGGGCACTCCCACATGTTCACCAAGCTCAAGGTGGTTCCTCCCGAGCAGTTCGCCCTCTGGTTGAAGGGGGAGACCAACTTAGCTAAGAAAGAGGTTGAAATAAAAGAGGAGGTCGTGAGATGAGAGAAGCCATCTCGGTGCCCTATCTTAAGGCTGGTTTCAAGGAGTGGGTCTTTACAACAGACCATAAAAAGATAGGTCTTATGTACCTGACCACCTCTTACATCTTCTTCCTGGTGGCAGGTTTCTTTGGACTCGTGATAAGGTTTGAGCAGACCGTTCCCGGACAGCAGGTAGTCCCCAACGACTTCTACAACTACCTTCTTACGGGGCACGGGGCTGTCCTTCTTCTGTGGTGGGCGATAGCCTCCCACATAGGTGGTTTCGGTAACTTCCTCCTGCCCCTCATGATAGGAGCTAAGGATGTTGCATTCCCCCGACTGAACGCCCTGAGCTGGTGGGCTTTCTTCGGGGCGAGCGTCCTAGTTCTCCTTACCCTTATACCCGGCAACCACATAAAGATGATGTGGACGGGTTACCCTCCCTACTCTGCTACCGGTGACGCTGGTGTCACAGCCCTTTACGTCTTTATAATTCACCTGGTAGGTATATCCTCCATAGCGACCGCGGTGAACTTCATAACCACCTACATAAAGATGAGGGCTCCCGGCATACACTTCTGGAACACCAACATGTTCGTCCACACCCTCATAGCCGCTAACGTGATACAGCTCGTTGGAGTTCCCTCTCTCGCGGGTGCCGTTACGATGCTCCTCCTGGACAAGTACTTGGGCACCAACTTCTACAACCCCGCCAAGGGTGGAGACCCACTTCTGTACCAGAACGTCTTCTGGTTCTACTCACACCCGGTTGTTTACGTCCAGATACTTCCCGTCTTCGGTTTCTTCTCTGAGATAGTTCCCACCTTCGCGAGGAGACCGCTCTTCGGATACAAGACGATGATATTTGCAGTTTGGGGAATAGTCCTCCTGAGCTTCATGGTCTGGATACACCACATGTTCGTCTCCGGTGTGCCCGACTGGATAAGGGTGATAATGTCCTACACCACCATACTCATAGCCGTTCCTACGGGTATAAAGATATTCAACTGGATCGGAACGCTCCATGGTGGCGCGATAATTCTCAGAACGCCTATGCTTTACGCCCTCGGAGGGATATTCATGTTCCTCATAGGGGGTCTTACCGGAATACCCAACGCCATGGTAGCGATAGACCTCGGAATATCCGACTCCCTCTTCATAGTGGGACACTTCCACTACGTTCTCGGTATGGCTGTCACCCTCGGGGTGCTCGGTGCGATAGTTTACTGGTTCCCCAAGATGACTGGCAAGATGTACCCCGACGGCATAGGTAAGCTGAGCTTCTGGCTCACCTTCATAGGGGCTAACCTCTTCTACTTCTTCCAGATGGTCGTTGGAATGCTTGGAAACCCCAGAAGGTATCCTGACTATCCCCCCATACCCGAGTGGATAACCCTCCACCAGATACAGACCGCTGGAGCTATAATCCTCGGTCTCGGCATACTCGTGTTCACCATAGGTGCCATAAAGGGACTGCTCAGCGGTGAGAAGGCTCCCGACAACCCTTGGCAGTCTCAGTCCCTTGAGTGGCAGATACCTTCACCTGCTCCCGTTGATAACTTTGGTGAGGAGCATCCCAAGGTAGAACCCGATTACCACCCCTATAAATACGGTGCACCTCCCGTATTTTAGAACTTGAGCAACCTCCTGAGCCGTTCTCTTTGAGGGGCTGTTAGCCCCTCGCCTTTCTTTTTTAAAAAAGTTAAAAACCGATTTAAAAACCTTCTTATCATGTTTAAAAGTCTTGATTTATTCCCGCGAGCGGATATAATTTATCTTCAAGTTAGGTATTACTAACTAACAGGAGGTTGTGCCATGGGTGAGAGAGAGGACTTCTTCCCATCGGGAGCTATAAGTTTCTTCGGCTTTCTGGTGGGTTTTTACCTTTTCCTGTGGGGACTCGTTTACCTATTACTTCTTTCCTTTGCCGACTGAGGAGGTGTAGACATGGACAGGGCTGAGAGGAATGCCTTAACCGTAGCTATCGTGTTACTTCTTTTCTTCTTTGTTCTCATAGTTTACGCTGCCAAGGGTCTCAAGATAGACCTCCCTACATGCGTGACCGATGTTCAGCCCTTCAAGGAGGGCAAACTCATACAGCATGCTCCTGACAGGTATGAGCTGCACGTGGTAGCCAAGATGTGGCTCTTTGACTTCAATCAGGGGAACACGGAGATAGAGATACCCGCAGGCTCAACAGTGGATATATACCTGACGTCTTCCGACGTGGTTCACGGAATGCACATAAACGGAACCACGGTGAACCTGATGGCTATTCCCGGCACCGTCAACTACATGAGGTACAAGTTTGATGAGCCGGGAGTTTATCACGTGGTATGTCACGAGTTCTGCGGAGTTGGACACCACGCTATGCAGGGAAAGATAGTAGTCAAGTGAGGAGGTCTGAAGTATGAAGGTTGAAGGAGGCATAAGGTTCATAATCCTGAGCGAGGTAGTTATACCCCTTCTGCTCCTTATATTTGGTGTTTACCACGGTGTTATGCAGGTTCTTTACCGGGCTGGTGTGTTGAAGACCGACTCTTTCCTGGGAATAGATTACTACCAGGGACTTACCCTTCACGGCGTCATAAACGCTATAGTCTTCACCACCTTCTTCGCGGTAGCCTTCGGTAATGCTGTTGTCCTATACCTGCTGAAAAAACCCCTCAGATCGGCTGTCCAGTGGGTAGCCTGGTTCATGATGGTGGGCGGTACCCTGATGGCTGCCTGGGCTATGTTCACCAAGAGGGCTACGGTTCTCTACACCTTTTACCCTCCCCTTATAGGACACTGGACTTTTTACATAGGCGCCGTCCTGCTTGTGGTCGGTTCACTTTTGCCCTTCTTCCTTGACTGGATACCCAACGCGATCGCCTGGAAGAGGGAGAATCCGGATAAGAAGATACCCCTCGCCGTCTTCGGCGTTTTCGTGAACCATATCCTCTGGACGATAATGATAATTCCCGTTGCGGTAGAGATACTCTTTCAGCTCTTTCCCCTCTCTGTCGGTTGGGTGGATGAGATAAACCCACTTCTGGCGAGAACCCTCTTCTGGTTCTTCGGACACCCTGTAGTGTACTTCTGGCTCCTCCCAGCCTACGTGATGCTGTACACTATGCTTCCCAAGATAGCCTCTGAGAAGGGGAAACTATACTCTGACCCTGCCGGTAGGCTCGCCTTCATACTCTTCCTTCTCTTCTCCCTCCCGGTTGGGTTGCACCACCAGTTCACAGAACCAGGCATAACCAACGCCTGGAAGTTGATTCACGCCATGTTTACCTTCTGCGTTGCCCTCCCGAGCCTGATAACAGCCTTTACCGTTGCGGCTTCCCTTGAGTACTCTGCAAAGGCTGAAGACCCTTCCGTAAAGAACTCCAAGTTCTACTGGTGGACACGCCTTCCTTACCTTAGGTTGGAGGGAGACAAGTGGCTCTTCTCCTACCTGTTTGCCGGGCTCATACTCTTCTTCTTCGGAGGTGTGACCGGGATAGTGAACGCCTCCTACAACCTCAACCTCACCGTCCACAACACCGCCTACGTTCCCGGACACTTCCATACCACCGTAGGTGGTCTCGTTCTGCTCGCCTTCCTTGGAATGTCCCTATACATGGTAGCCAAGTTGAGGGGAACTGACGTTAGGTTTAAGGGGCTGGCTGCACTCGCTCCCTACATCTGGATGCAGGGGATGTTCATGTTCTCTTACGCTATGATGGTCGGTGGCGCTCTTGAGGGATTCCCACGCAGAACTAACGCGGGGCTTACCTACCTCAATCCCGACTCCCCCCTCTACAGACCTGAGTGGGTTGGATACGCCCAGCTCTCTGTCGTTGGAGGTATACTCCTCGGGATAGCCTTCGTGTTCTTCCTGGTTTCCTTCTTCGGAACCCTGTTCGCTCCTAAGGTGAGAGAGTCTGTGGTGGAGTTTCCTATAGCTGAAGCTTACCACGATGCACCAACACCTGTTCTGAACAACCTCAAGGGATGGACTGTGGCTGCCGTCCTGCTGGCGGTTCTCTCATACATACCTCCCCTGTACGATGTCACCCAGAGGGGCGTTTTCCACAACTCTCCCGCTTACAACGAACAGTATCCCATACCTCTAAAACAGCTTCAGCAGACTGAAGCCAAAACCAAAGAACTCTCCATGAAGGAGGATAGGTGAGATGCGTTTTCCGGCTCCCCTCGTCCCCCTTTTTCTTTTTTTCTTTTTATCCATTATATTCGCTCAGACCGGAGGGACCGGGATACCGCCCAATGAGAGCAGAACCCTAGGCAATAAAGTTCCAGATGTTATTTTCGTGGATTCGGAGGGTAAGGAGTTCAACCTCTATCAGCTTAAGGGAAAGCCCGTTATACTGAGCCCCATCTATACACACTGCACCTCAGCCTGTCCCATAATCACCGAGAGCCTGAAGAAGACGGTCAAGCTCTTTGGAGAGCCGGGAAGGGACTTCTACGTCCTGACCTTCACCTTTGACCCTCAGGACACCGTATCTGACCTGAAAAAGTTCAAGCGGGAGCACGGTATAGACTCCGAAGGGTGGAAGGTAGCCCTCGTAAAGGACAGGTCTGAGCTATTCAAGCTTCTGGACGCTATAGACTTCAGGTTCGCCACGCTTCCAGATAGAGAGTTTGTTCATCCAAACCTCATTGTATTTCTGGACAAAGACATGGTCATACGTAAATACATGTACGGCGTAACCTTTGATAGACTTGAGTTTGCCAACGCCCTCAGGATCGCGAGAGGTGAGCTCGCTCTCCCCGAGAAGTTCAGGGGCTACCTCTTTCTGGTCGGTATGCTCGGCTTCGTGGGAACGCTCGTGTTTACCATAGTAAAGCTCTCCAGCTCACGCTACAGGAGAAAGGCGGCCGCATAAAGGATAGCCACAATCATCCTGTAAACGCCGAATATGGTGAACCCGTGGGAGTTGAGGAACTTCAAAAAGAGCTTCACGCTGACCATAGCGGTAAAGAAGGCGGTTATAAAGCCAACACCCAACAGCTCCCACTGAGAACTCTCAAACTGACCACCTGTCTTGAAGAGGTCGTAGGCGGTAGCCATCAGCATTGTGGGAACCGCAAGTATGAAGGAAAACTCCGCCGCGCTCCTTCTGGAGAGTCCCATCAGCATACCGCCTATTATGGTCGCACCAGACCTTGAAACCCCCGGAACCACCGCAAGAGCCTGAAAGAGCCCTATGATCGGTGCCTTCTTGACGGGCAGTTCGTCTATGTCCTTCAAATAACAGAACCTCTCGCAGAACCTATCCGCAAGTATGAGAACTATCCCGCCCAGAAATAGGTTTATCACCACCACGAGGTCGTTGCCTATGAGGTAGCCTTTTATGAGCTTGTAGAGGGCAAACCCTATCAGCCCTGTGGGTATGAAGGCGAGTATCACCCTCTTCCATGTCTCGTAGTCCTTTATAAACCTCTCAAAGTAGATGAAAACCACCGCCAAGATGGAACCCAGCTGAATAGCTATCTCAAAGCTCTTGGTAAACTCATCGTGAGGCAGCCCGAGAACGTGGGCGGTTAGGATCAGATGCCCCGTTGAGGAGACAGGAAGAAACTCTGTCAGTCCCTCCACCACTCCGAGTATGAAGGCGTCCTTGATCTCCATGGTGGATAATTATAAGGCTGTGAGATACGATGCCGTGGTCGTCGGAGGCGGTCCCGCAGGCGCAAGCTCTGCGAGGTTCCTCTCCGAAAAAGGTCTAAAGGTTCTGCTCCTTGAGAAGAGAAAGCTCCCCCGCTTCAAACTCTGTGCAGGTTGCCTCTCCGTGAGGATAACCCCCCTACTGCCTACCGGTTGGGAATCTGAGGTTCTGAACACCATCAGAGGCGGGTATTTGGGCTTCAGAGGAGAGAAGTTCCACCACAAGACCTCTGGCGAACCCGTCGCCTACATAATAGACCGGGCGAGCTTTGACCACTTCCTCGTTAAGAGCGCTGTGGAGAGCGGTGCCGATCTGTGGGAGGAAACGGAGTTTTTGAGTTTTGAAGGTGATAGGACGCTTCGCGTGAGAACGGATAAGGGAGCGGTTGAGACGGATCTCCTTATCGGTGCGGACGGCTTCTATACCAAGGTGGGCAAACAGCTGGGCTACCAAAAGAGAAAGTTCTTCCGATCCGTAGAGTTCTGGACTGAAGGCGACCTCGGTGAGGAGGTGGTAATAGACATAGGCATAGTCAAGCGTGGCTACGGCTGGATATTCCCCAAGGGAGACAAAGTGAGCGTGGGTCTCGCCACCACGGGCAGGGAGAACACCCTTGATGTTCTGAAGGATTACGTGAAGAGGCATGAGCTCTTAAAAAGCAAAGAAGTTAAAGGAGTCAAGGGCTGGATGATACCCTACCTGACCTCCCCTTCGGAGGCGCAGTTGGGCAAGGGCAGGGTTATGCTGGTGGGCGATTCTGCCAACCTCGTTGACCCCCTTCTGGGAGAGGGCATTTACTACGGCGTTCTCGGTGGGAAGCTACTCGCAGAGTCCATAACTCAAAACCCAGGCTCACCCCTGCAAACCTACACCGACCTCGTCCGCAGGGAGATAATTCCGGAGCTGGTCTATGCGGGTAAGATAGCCCGTCTCGCCTACAACTTCCAGAGACCAGCTTTTATCATGGGCGGTGGCTTTACCATGGACAGGTTCTTAAAACTCCTCAGAGGAGAGACAGATTATAAGGAGCTTTATATAAAAGGTATGCCGGATTTTGTAAGGTCTCTCTTGTCCTTTGAAAATTTTTCGCATATAATAATAGATAAAATCCTAAGGAGGAGGTGACAGCCATGAGCAAAAGCCTACAGGGAACTAAGACCCTTGAGAACCTAAAGGCAGCCTTTGCCGGAGAGTCTCAGGCTAACAGAAGGTATCTCTACTTTGCAAGGGAGGCTGACATACAGGGTTATCCCGATGTCGCCAACATCTTCAGGGAGACCGCCGAGGGTGAGACCGGACACGCCTTCGGACACTTGGACATGCTCAGGAAGTACGGCGGTGTTGACCCCGCTACCGAGAAGTCCATAAACACCCTTGAGGAGATGCTTGAGTCCGCGATAGCCGGTGAGACCTACGAGTACACAGAGATGTACCCCGGCTTCGCCAAAGTGGCAAGGGAAGAAGGCTTTGACGAGATAGCCGAGTGGATGGAGACCCTCGCAAGGGCTGAGAAATCCCACGCCGGAAGGTTCCAGAAGGCTCTGGATCA